>CAYROR010000006.1:0-73095 GCA_964425935.1 uncultured Sangeribacter sp. | reverse complement strand
CTCTTTCGTTTTTCTGTCGCTATGTACGTGAGCACCTCGGTGTCTCTCCAAATGATTATCGCTCCATCAAACATTAATTTTAGAAAAAATGGTAGTTATCATCACAGGTGCTTCTCACACAGGCAAGACATATATCGCCCAGAACTTACTTGAAAAATATGGTTATCCATATCTTTCAATCGATCTTCTCAAAATGGGATTGAATAGAAGTGGTTATACAGATCTATCGGCTGAAGATGATAAAAGAATGGGATCCTACCCGCAAGCCTTACCCATTTCATAGACGTCATATCCAACGGTCCCAAATCGGATATATTCTGAATTACTTGTGCCATGACTTGTGCCCGACTTGTTCCTTGACTTATGTGTTTCGCATAAGTCAACCCCTAAGATTATGTTTTTTTCTTTTCACTAGCCAAATATATAGTTAAGTTTAGTTCATCGGGCGTATATATAGCCTGTAGCAAACTAAACTGGCAACCAATATCCACGATGGTGCCAAATGTCTGTAAAAAATATAAGATTTGGCTCACTGATGTATGAAACAAGGATGGTTGGTTTCATGATGGTGCCAAATCGCTAAATTTTTATCCGCATTTGGCACTCTCGTGAATTTTTATTAAATTTGCAGCCTAAAAAGAATTCTATGATAGGAAGAAAGCAAGAAACAGAACTGTTAGAGCAAGCATATCATTCTAACCGATCAGAGTTTATAGCCATCTACGGTCGCCGCCGAGTTGGCAAGACATTTCTCGTAAGGCAGTTATTTTCCGATAAATTTGCCTTCACTTATTCAGGAATGCCTAATGTCTCTACTAAGGTCCAACTGCATAATTTTTACAAAGAATTACAGGCGCAGGGCTGCAAGGTTCAGTCTGCGCCAAAAAATTGGACCGATGCTTTCTTTATGTTAAGGGAACTTGTTGCAACCAAACCCGAAGGCAAGAAAGTTATATTTCTTGACGAACTGCCTTGGATGGATGGTCGTCAATCAAGTTTTCTCCCTGCATTTGAGAATTTCTGGAATGCGTGGGCATCTGCCCGAAACGATATCCTTCTGATAGTATGTGGTTCCGCCACATCATGGATCGTGAAGAAAATTCTCCATAATAGGGGTGGTCTACATAACAGGCTAACGAATCAAATCTGTCTTCAGCCATTTAATCTGAAGGAGTGTGAGGATTATGTAAAAGAAATGGATTTACCATTAGATCGCCAACAGGTAATTGATGGATATATGGTATTTGGTGGAATTCCCTTTTATTGGTCACTCCTTGAACGGAATAAAAGCCTCACACAGAACATTGACTCACTATTCTTCGGAAGGAATGCGAAGTTGAAAGATGAATTTCAAGAACTCTATAGGTCATTGTTTGCCAAGCCCGATGTATATGTCGAGATAATAAAGGCTTTAGGGACTAAAAAAGTTGGCATGACGCGTGATGAAATCATTAGTTTCACAAAACTTGACAGTGGAGGAAAATTTACCGGCTATCTTGAAGACCTGGAAAACTGTGGATTCATTAGGCGGTATCAGGCTATGGGGTCTAAAACAAAAAATGCGCTGTATCAGTTAGTAGACAATTTCACATTATTCTATTTCCGTTTTATGGACGGAAAGAATATCATGGATGCAAATTACTGGTCAAAGATCCAGACTGCACCAATATATCACAACTGGTGTGGACTCGCTTTCGAGCGTATATGCCTTTTGCACTCGGAACAAATAAAAAAGGCTCTTGGAATAAGTGGTGTAATCACAAACGAATACTCATGGCGTACCGCGGCTAATGATGAGCATCCCGGAGCACAGATTGATCTATTGATTGACCGCAGCGACAAAGTAATAAACCTATGCGAGATCAAATATTCCGATAACCCCTACACCATTGATAAGAAGTATATGGAGAATCTACGTAATAAAGTAGCACTGTTCCGCCAGATCACAAAGACACGCAAAGGAATTGCCCTGACGATGATAACAAGCTCCGGTCTTGTGAAGAACTCTTATTCAATGAACAGCATCCATTCACAAATCACAGCCGATGATTTGTTTGTGGACGCATAAGACTATCGGTGTCTGGTTTCTCGTTCATAACGGCTACTACTGGCACGCCTACAACTTCATGCAGTGTATGGAGGCAATTATCTACCACGTAGCCGCCGGACGCATCGACAAAGATTTACTTCAACGCATCATTACCTGCTACATGGCGAACGAGGACTATCCCGAAGACCTCAAACTCGAAATCATCCACGCAATAGACAATTAATACAAAACCTCCGACTGAAGATTACCGAAAATCACGTGCGCAAAATTTATGAATAGTGGTTTATAATCTTCTTATCCTTTCACTGCCTTTTCCACCAAACCACACAAGTAGTAATTTTACTTCTGCCGTAAAATGGCATAAAGTTGTGTTAACTTTGCACTCAGAAATAACAAAATCGAATATTACATGTCTACCTCAGTTAGACTCATACGTAGATATGTATGGCTTGTCGATACTATTCGGAGAGCAAGACATATCTCGCTCGAAAATATTAATGAGCTTTGGTCGCCGATCCTGTAATGGTTGAGGCGGCTCATCGTCACGTCGAAGAAATTATCAGTCGACTGAAGTGATATTAGAGGTTTGAAAATAGCTGCATTAGGCTCACTTAACCAATAGATAACAGTAATGGACAAGGAGCGTTGGACATCCACGCACCTTGTCCATTACTTATTCGAATAATCCAATTTTCATATTTAACTGATAACCTTATAACCCAATAAACTTATAACCTTCAACTTTCGCAAGCGAAAGTTGAGTTATTTTACTTATGCTTTTCTATCGAATAACGGTGGACCTTTCCCTTTCTCTCTTTCTGAACACCTCTGACATATTTAATTTCAGGGTAGCCGAAACCGACGATAAGGCCTGTATAGTGATCTTCCGGTATGCCAAGCATTTTTCTTGCATTAGGAGCCAGTTCATTTAGCACCTCTGCACTGTAGCTCATGATTGTAGTGCCGAGACCATGTGCGTTACATAGGAGTTCGAAATAAGTTGTGGCTATATGGCAGTTAGCCTTGCTGTCTTCTGCCCATTTGCCTACACATTTTTCATGAGCAATGAATAGGTGAGGGGCGCCACAGAAAAGGAGATCATCTTTACGCAGACTTGCCTCCGACTCTTTCATCTTCTTGTAGAAGAAATCACTGAAACTATGGGTGTAGATATGTTTGGAGGCTTTCTCCTCCATAACATTGTATGCCTCCTGCCATATTTCATCTACTCTATTGATGTCATCAATCACAGTGTATTCCACACCCATTGAATTTCCCCCGGTAGGAGCGGCTGCCATTGCAGATAAAATTCGTGTGATTATCTCCGGATCAACATTCTTGGCTAAAAACCGTCGGCATGAACGTCTGTTTGTGACCAACCGCTCCATATATTCTCCCATCTGCTCAGGGACCGGAGGCAAAGAGTCTGCCGGATTCTTCCCAAAAATAGATATAGCACCTTGGGGACATACTGCAAGGCAATGTTGGCAGCGCCAGCATCCGCGCCATCCGAACCTATCGAATGGCTTCATTTCAGGATAACCGTCTTTTCCCCATTGCAACACTAAGCCGGAACATGTATTCAGACATTTTCCGCACTTGATGCACTTGCTTTTATCTACTTTAAAATTTGTTTTTAATTCCAACATTGAGAATATGCTTGTTAAAACTGATAGACTACGGATTAATATCAGCTGTCTTAACTGTCGTGGCTCTGTATAGTTATTGAGCCGGGATTGACAATTGAGTTTTACCGTCGCCTGCATAGAACATTATTACAACGGCTGGGACATCCCCACGATTTTCACCATGATGTATTTCACCATCGGTTTCAACCAACGGTTCTCCGGCTTTGAAGTCGTGGCTTCTTCCATCCGCACTGACGATAGTAAGTGTTCCGCTCAACACTACTCCACAATTAATGATTTTGTGGAAATGAGGATTGGTTATGGTATGAGGAGGAAAAACATATTTATAAATTGATACAACGGGTGTCCCTATGGGATACGCAGGTAGTGGAGAGCCATCCCAGGCGGTTGAGGTTTCAACAAGTTTTTCGGATACTATTCCAGTTCCTTCAAGTTCAGATTTCTTATTGTTTTCCATATCAAAAATAAGTTTTAAGTCCAGATATAGGTGTATTTTACTCCCTTAATTACTCTTTATATTGTTATTTTATTTTACAAATTTAATCTAAATTTTAGTGCAAATCAAGTAGTGTTGTTTTTGTTATCAGGTATACTATTTCTCGCTTATGCTGATCCTAAGAGTAATAATGAATTAAGTGTCAAATGGCAGGTACGAAGATCGACTTAGAAGCTATCGCGATCAAGTGTATGGGCTATAACAACAAGTCCACTTAAAGATATTCTCAAATCCTCATCAAAATTCCGAACAAATACCTTGGATTATTATATTCAAAGAATGAGGAAAGCGAGAATTTAAGATTAATCGGCTGAGTATGGTTAATCGGCAGTGGATAACGAGGCAGTGGCCTATATGCAGGGGTCGCAGCCGCAGCCATCTTTTCGGGTCTCGGCTTCGATTGTGCTATGCTGGATGTTAAGAGACTCCATTGCCTCCCGGATTCTATGGATCGTCTGGTTTATCTGCGAGTAATCGCCAATAATCACGTGGGTGGTCATGGCGGTGACTGTGGTGCTCAAAGGCCAGATGTGAAGATGATGCACATCCTTTACGCCCTCGATTGATTCGATTGTTGACTTAACCTTATCGTAATCGATCCCCTCCGGAACGCCATCAAGAGTCATTCTCACGCTCTCAACCAACAGTCCCTTAGAAGAGGCAGCTATGAAGAGGGCTATCACTATGCCGACAATAGGGTCGATGAGATACCATCCTGTGAAATGAATCACAATTCCCGAAATGACCACACCTATCGAGACGAGTGTGTCGGCCGCCATGTGCATGAACGCTCCCTTGACATTGAGATCCTTCTCCTTGTCTTTCAGGAATAGCCAGGCAGTGACACCATTCACCACCACGCCGGCGGCCGCTACCCAGGCTATGGCATCGCCGTCTACAGCCATGGGATGGGCAAGTTTGCGGATGGATTCAACCAGAATGGCGCCTACAGCAACACAGAGCAGCAGCGCATTGGTCAGAGAAGCCTGAACCGTCACCTTCCGGAAGCCGTAGGTGAATCTCTTTGTGGCGGCCTTGCCAGCCATCTTGAAGGCTACCAACGAGATGAGGAGTGCTGCCACATCGCTGAGATTATGGCCCGCGTCGGAGAGCAGTCCCATGGATTCATAATAGATTCCGAAAACGGCTTCCACCACGATATAGGCCACATTAAGCGAGATCCCTATGATGAAAGCTTTGTTGAGGGAATCCACCTTCAGATGGTGGTGGTGATGGTGATGGTGAGCGTGATGATCCCCGTGCCCGTGGTTATGGTCATGATGCTCGTGATCTGGATGCATGTTCATATTCGTAAACCGTAACTTTTTTCACTTTTATCTTTTTCCAAGACAAAATTAAGCCATTTCCCATGCAATCAGGTTGCAATTATCTCGTCCACTTCCAAAGAAACCCGACGACAGGGGTGAAAAAAATCCAAAAGATTCCTCCGGCTCTCTCAAACTATGTTTTTACGTAGACTTAAAGGTGGTGTTTATGGAATAATTTCACTAAATTCGCAAAAAAAATTGAGAATGAACAACGCAGAGATCGAGAATATATTGACAAGCAACGGAATCAAACCGACAGCCAACCGCCTGCTTGTCTGGAAAGAACTGATGAAAAGCACTCATCCGGTTAACCTTGCGGATCTGGAAAGGGCGTTGGATCCGATGAATAAAGCAAGCATTTTCCGTGTGCTCGAACTCTTCGCGGAGAAAGATCTTGTGCATGTGATTGAAGATGGCAGCCGCTCTTTAAAATATGAGCTTTGCCATGGCGACAAGAATCATTCCGTGTCCGACCAGCATGCACATTTCTATTGTGAGAAATGCGGCTCGGTGTTTTGTCTTGACGACGTCAAGCTCTCAAGTGAGGGCATCCCTGAGAATTATAAGGTTAAATCAATCAATCTCATGTTCAAGGGCATCTGTCCGACGTGTGCCAAATAAACCGGCCAGACTGCGAGGCGCCACCCGTCGACGCCCGTTCGTATCATCCGAATCCGGAATCAGCGATTGAGGTCTGTTTTTCCGGAATAATGGGCAGGAGCTGACATATTTATTCTCTAACTTTGCAGTCGGCTACACAGTCATGGCCCATAAAACAATGAAAAGAATCCTATTCAGCACGATGACGCTCCTGGCATCATTGACGGCAAACTCACAGATTATGAACAATCCGAACACCAACACCTCAGTTGCACCTGTCGAGCAGCTGACCCTTACAGAAGAGTGGGACAAAGTATTCCCCAAAAGTGAAAAGGTTGACCATCGCAAGATATCATTCGTCAACCGATATGGTATCACGCTTGCTGCCGACATGTATATTCCGAAAGGAGCCACCGGTAAACTGCCGGCAATCGCCGTCAGCGGTCCGTTCGGGGCCGTCAAAGAGCAGTCGAGCGGACTCTATGCCCAGCAGCTCGCAGAAAGAGGCTATCTGACAATCGCGTTCGATCCATCCTTCACAGGAGAAAGCGGAGGCATGCCACGTCGTGTGGCCTCGCCCGACATTAATGTGGAGGATTTCTCTGCAGCTGTCGACTTCCTGAGCGTGCAACCCGACGTAGATCCCGCGCGGATCGGCATTCTTGGAATATGCGGCTGGGGCGGAATCGCTATCCAGGCAGCAATCAACGACCCGCGCATAAAGGCAACCGTAGCCTCCACCATGTATGACATGACCCGGGTGAATGCCAACGGTTATTTCGATGCCGACAACTCAAAAGAGAAACGCAACGCCAACCGTGAGGCCATGGCACGCCAGCGCACGGAAGACTACCGCACGGGAAAATACTCCCGCGCCGGAGGTGTGATTGATCCGCTCCCCGCCGACGCTCCGCAGTTTCTCAAAGATTATCACGCCTACTATAAGACTCCACGGGGCTTCCATCCCCGCTCAGGCAATTCAACCGACGGATGGAACGCCACATCAGCCCTGCCGTTTGTCAATTTCAAATTCTTCGACTATGCCGACGAGCTCGAGAATGCCGTTCTGGTGGTTCATGGCGACAAAGCACATTCCTACTATTTCGGGAAAGATGCGTTTGCCAAACTGAAAGGCGACAACAAACAGATGCTGACAATCAAGGGAGCGAGCCACTGCGACCTCTATGATCAGACCGACATCATCCCCTTCGATGAAATTGCAGCCTTCTATAAAGAATATCTGAAATGACAACCGCAGAATTCATCCGGATCATGAACTCCGGAGAGGTTATCCCGGCCGGAACTCCAATCCATGCCAAAATGCATGAGCTGAGCCAGGAGGCAATCCGTATCACGATGCAGATCAACAATTCATATCATAATCATGAGGAGATCGTAGCGCTGATGTCGGAGCTCACTGGCACAGAGATTCATGAAAGTTTCAGTCTCTTTCCTCCCTTCTACACCGATTGTGGCAAAAATCTCAGGATCGGCAAACGCGTTTTCATCAATTCGGGCTGCAAGTTTCAGGATCAAGGGGGCATCACGATAGGCGACGACGTTCTCATAGGCCATAACTGCGTCATCGCCACTCTCAACCATGTGATGGACCCCGATCGCCGGGCCGACATGACGGCGGCTCCGGTCAGGATCGCCGACAAGGTATGGATCGGAGCCAATGTCACCATCCTGCAGGGAGTGACGATAGGGGAGGGGGCTGTCATAGCCGCCGGAGCCGTTGTCAGCAAGGATGTTCCGCCCCGGGCGGTTGCCGCGGGAATCCCGGCAAAAGTGATAAAGACGATTTAAGGTTCAGTCCGATCGGAAGGAGAGCCCGATCTCGAACGCCTGTTGCGGTAGCCGGTGGGCGTTTCTCCGGTGATCTTCTTGAAAGAGCGGGCGAAGTGCTGCGGATAGTCATATCCGAGCGAATAAGCCACCTCCGACGAACTCATGCCCGCGATGAGCCTGTTTTTTGCAAGCTGAACAACGAATTTTTTGATATACTGATTCGCATTTTCGCCAGTGGTGCGTTTGATCACGTCGCTGAAATAGCTTGACGACATGCAGAGTTCATCCGCACAATATCCCACCGTGGGAATTCCCGACGTCAGCTGCTTCTCGCTCTCGAAATATTCCTTCAGCAGCCTTTCGAATCTCGAGAGGATATCGTTGTTAGTGACTGTCCGCGAAACAAACTGCCGGTTGTAGAACCGCTCCGCATACCGGAGAAGCAGATTGATGAACCCCGCAATAATCCTGTTCTGCATCGGATCATGCGGGAATTTCAATTCGTTTTCCAGCTGGATGATCAGTTCTATCATCAGATTCCTCTCCTCTGTTGTCATGTGGAGAGCCTCATTTATCCGGTAGTCGAAAAAAGAAAAATTCTTTATCTCTTTCTCAAGGGCGGTGCCCTGAAGAATGTCAGGATGAAACAAGACTGCCCAGCCGGTCAGATTGACGAGTTCTCCGGTGTCTTCCGTGCCGCCTATCTGTCCGGGGGCCACGCAGATGAGTGTTCCCTCCGAATAATCATATTTCCCGGTGCCGTAAGTAAGATCCAATCCCTCCTCTTTCCCCTGGAGAAATAAACCGTAGACGTCATAATTATTAAGACTTAAGCGAACCGGTGATAGCTTGCTGTAGTTGATCACGCTCACGAGGTCGTGCGGATCCGACTGCCCGACCCATAAACTGTAATCAGAAGGCTTGTTTACTTTCAGGATATTGCTCATACGCTCTGGAGAAATTTGATGTCAAGCCACAAATTTAATATATTTTTCCGGAATCCCCCGCTCCCTGGCTCCCCATCCTTAAAAAAGAGGTTGAAGCTATCGTGTCAGGAAAAGGGCCACTGTCAGCAGGGAGGCGGCAGCCAGAATCCCCACCGTCCATTTCTCTCCAGTGGTGAAAAGGGCCTCCCGCGGGTCATTCTCCCTCCGCGCCTTGATATAGAATCCGATCCCGAGAATATAAAAGACCGACGTCATGACCATCTCTTCCAGCCCTCCGGCGTATGCCATCCAGAGACAAAAGAACACCGTGACGATTGCCAGCAGGCGCATCGGCAGCCTGTCGGCCTTCTTAAGAAGAAACAAACCCGTGAAAAGATAGCACGGAATGATCATCAGGCCGGTGATCCGGAGAGCCGCCAGATAGACGTCGTCGGCCATCACCACCATCAGCAGGAATAATTCCATCACCACACTCGAAGCGAAAAGTCCGTAGGCGGGCATGTTATGCCGGTTGAGCCGCTGAAACGAGCGGGGAAGGATTCCCACCAACGACGCCTCGTAGGGCACCTGGGCCACAACAAGCGTCCAGGCCACCCACCCTCCGAGCAGCGAGATGATGACCGCACAGATAACAAACCAGTAGGCCCACTCCCCGATGGTGGCCCGGAGAATATAGGCTATCGAGGGATCCTGAAGTTCCGAAAGCCGCTCGCGGCTCATAAGGCCGAAACACAACAGGGTGACTGCCACATACAGAACCAGGGAGATCACGAATCCGGCAATCCCGGCACGCCCGATGTCGGAAGTCCGCTTGGCTCTCGCCGACATCATCACGGCTCCTTCCACTCCGAAAAAACAAAACAGCGTCACCATCATAGTGCTCTTCACCTGATTTCCCACACTGCCTAAATCCGAAAGGGTGCCCCATATATCGGCCTCAAACAAACGGAGCCGGAAAAACAAGGCAAAGACCGTTATGATGAACACCAGCATCACGATTTTCACTCCCGCCAACAGGGTGTTGATGAATTTCGCCGTCTTTATTCCCTGTGCCACTATGAAATACATCAGCCATATAAGGGCCGATCCGAAAACCACGGTCGCAAAGCCATGGTTGAGCAGTGTGGGGAAAAACGCTCCGCAGGAATCGTTGAGCATCACTCCATAGGCCACGTTTGAAAACGCCGTGCAAAGCCAATAGCCCCAGGCGATGTTGAAACCCGCATAGTTGCCGAATTCTGCCTGCGCATACTGATATAATCCAGCATTATACTGGGGATAATGCATACTTAGCCATTTGAAGGCTATCACGAGGGGAAGAATGCCGAGAGCCGTCACCATCCATGAGATGAACACGGCCCCGGGCGAGGCCACGGATGCCATATTCTGGGGCAGATTATAGATTCCCACTCCCACCATGAGTCCGAAAACAAGAGCCGTCAGACCCCAGAAACCGAGTTTGCCACTGGTCAACATACTGCTATAAATGTTTCCTATAATAACACATTTTTATTAATTTTGCGACATTCAAAATAATCCCACCGACTCTATGAAAAAGATATCGAAAGCATTCTTCATGATCGCGGTTGCCGCAATTGCGTTTTCCCTGGGCGCCTGCAAAAATTCATCGCCCGCAAAAAACGTTGGGGAAACCGACGGAGATGGAAAAACTTTAGTCACCATCCGCACCTCCGAGGGCGACATCACCCTCTGGCTATATGACGAAACCCCTCTCCACCGCGACAATTTCATCCGCCTGTGTGAAAGCGGAACGTATGACGGAGTGCTCTTCCACCGGGTGATCAAGGATTTCCTGATTCAGGGAGGCGATCCTGAAAGCGCAAAGCGTGAGCCGGGAGCTGTCTATGGCGACGGCGACGGCGGATTCTGCGTGTATTCAGAAATTCTTCCCACCCGCTTCTGCAAACGTGGTGCCCTCATCGATGCTAAATTAGGCGACGACGTCAATCCTACCAGAATGTCGGCCGGAACGCAATTCTGCGTTGTGCAGGGAAAAACATTCACCGATGCGCAGCTCGATGCCACAGAAGAGCGTCTCAACGAATGGCACCGCAACTATCTCTACCACCGCGCCCGCTATGACCTTCAGCTCGAAGACCCCACTCTCTCGAAGATTGAAAACGGCGATCTCCTCAACGCAAAAGCTCGCGAACGCGCCGAACAACAGTATGCGGAGCAGGGAAGAGTCACTATTTCCCCCGAACGCCGCGAGGTTTATAAGACAATCGGGGGCACCCCACATCTCGACGGATCCGTAACCGTGTTCGGAGAACTGGTGGAAGGCCAGGACATTGTTGAAAAGATCACCCTCATGCCGACCGACAGTGCCGACCGTCCCCTAAAAGACGTCGTCATCCTCTCCACGCAGGTGAGCCGCAGCGGGCTCTAAAGCCCTCATCCGGACTGTAGCGCGTTGCTCAGGCCGCAGAATCAATTGCGGGGTCTTCACCTCCGCCATCTTCTTCCGAATGGCCATCTAACAAAAAAAGCTCTTTTTCAAGAGCTTTTTTTGGCGGAGAGGACGAGATTCGAACTCGTGGATAGGATTGCTCCCATCGTCGGTTTAGCAAACCGGTGGTTTCAGCCACTCACCCACCTCTCCTAAAAATAACAAATTCTATATCAACGAAGAAATCTTCTGATTCCTTAGCGAGTGCAAAGTTAGAAATTTTTATTAAAACCCACAAATTTTTCAGCAATTTTATTTGTGTTTTCTTAAAAAATAGGCTTAAACCGGATTTCTCATCTCTTTTTTTGCCCTGAAAGCATATTTATTCGGAGTTTTTTATCTAAATTTGGGGAATCTATCTGCAAAAACCATTCAAAGATGAAATATACAAGAGTATTGCTGAAACTCTCCGGAGAATCGCTGGCTTCCGGACAGGGACATGGAATCGACACCGACCGCCTCAATTCATACGCCTCCCAGATAAAGGAGGCCGTAGACAGTGGTGTTCAGGTAGGAATAGTGATCGGCGGCGGCAACATTTTCCGCGGTCTCTCGGGAGCCGCCAAAGGCTTCGACCGTGTCAAAGGCGACCAGATGGGCATGCTGGCCACCGTGATCAATTCCCTCGCCCTCAACTCAGCCCTCGAAGCCATCGGGCAGGCCTCAAGAGTCTTCACCGCAATCCCGATGTTTCCCATCGGCTACCCCTATTCCAAATGGGAGGCCATCAAGGCCATGAAAGAGGGCGCCGTGGCAATCATGAGCTGCGGCACAGGCTCCCCCTATTTCACCACCGACACCGGCTCCGCCCTCCGCGCCATTGAAATCGAGGCCGACGTCATGCTGAAGGGAACGCGAGTCGACGGTGTCTACACTGCCGATCCCGAAAAAGATCCGTCAGCCGTGAAATTCGACCATATCTCTTATAAGGAGGTGATCGACCGAGGGCTGAAAGTCATGGACGTCACCGCCACCGCCCTCTGCATGGAAAACAACATGCCCATCTACGTCTTCAACATGGACAAGGAGGGAAACCTCTCCAAGATGCTTCATGGAGAAAATGTGGGGACTCTCGTTGAATGAAAACACAAAAAAACATCATATCATGGAAGTAAAAGAATATCTCGACAACGCCCGCGACAACATGGAGCTCGCAGTGGACTATCTTGACGACACGCTCTCCCACATCCGCGCCGGAAAGGCATCCGCACGCCTGCTCGACGGAATCCGCGTGGACTACTACGGATCAAAGGCTCCCATATCTAACGTGGCCAACGTTTCCGTTCCCGACGCAAGGACAATCGCCATCACCCCCTGGGAGAAGGGCATGTTTAAGGAGATCGAAAAGGCAATCATCAATTCCGAGCTCGGAATCACTCCCGAAAACAATGGAGAGGTGATCCGTCTTTCCATCCCCCCGCTTACGGAAGACCGGCGCAAACAGCTCGTAAAGCAGAGCAAGGCCGAAGCCGAAAATGCCAAAGTGTCGGTGCGCAACGCCCGCCGCGAGGCCATCGAAGGGCTGAAGAAAGAAATTAAGAAAGGTCTCAGCGAAGACACCGAGAAAGATGCCGAAAACGAGGTGCAGAAGCTTCACGACAAATACATGAAGAAGATCGACGAGCTTTTCGCTGCAAAAGAGAAAGAGATCCTCACCGTCTGATCCCAGCGCTCTGAAGATTTCAACCGCCATTTTTCCGGCGGAACACGCGCGAAGAGGTGTGTTCCGCCGGTAATTGTTTTTTCAATCCCCAGTAAATGATTTCAGTGATAATGGCGGCCTTCAACGCCGAAAGATTCATCGGCGAAGCCATGAGAAGTGTCCTTTCCCAGGAAGGCGTTGATCTGGAGCTGATTGTTGTCGACGACGGTTCCGCCGATTCCACGCTCCGACTGGCCAATGAAACAGCCGCCGTGGATCCGAGGGTCTCGGTAGTCTCCATCCCGCATTGCGGGCAGTCAGCTGCCCGCAATGCCGGAATCGCCATGTCGCGCGGCGACTTCCTCCTCTTCCTCGATGCCGACGACATCATCGTTGCGGGCGCGCTCCCCCTTCTGGAATCCATAGCTTCGGAAAGGGGGGCCGATATAGTGTGTGGCGGAATCCGGAAATTCAGAGGCTCCGCTCCCGTAATCAGCATCAGGAATATGGAGCCTGCGCTTTCGTCGGGGAGGGATGTGGTGGTCAATATCCTTTATCAGCGGGGAACCACCGACAACTCTATATGCGGCAAACTCTTCCGCCGGGATCTCTTCTCCACTCTCAGGTTTCGCGAAGGAACCACCTACGAGGATCTTGATCTCTTCTACCATATTTTCCTGCGCTCCCGCCTCACAGCCATCACTCCCGAACACCTGTATCTCTACCGGCAGCATTCGGCCAGTTTCATCCATACATTTTCCCGCAGGCGTCTCGACGTGCTTGACGTGACGGCGCGCCTCCGCAGATTCATGGAGCAATCGGGCGATCAAGCCCTTGCCCGCGGAGCCCGCTCGCGCCAGCTGAGCGCCAATTTCAACATTCTCCTGCTGACTCTCCGCCACTCCCGCCGGCTTGAAAAAGAGGAGGCCCGGGCCATCCGCCGACGTTGCCACTCTACAATCGGAGAACTCAGCTCCGGGTGTCTTCACGACAGAAACGTGCGCCTTAAAAACAAAATCGCTATCATTTTCCACAAACTTTTTGCACACTTATAGAAGTTGTCGTGCAGTTATGCCATATCTTCGGCCCAATTGGATTAAATTTGCTTCCGAATAATGATCTCCGTTGTTATGGACCCAGGATAACGTTGGCATCCATCTTGCAGACCATTTCCACAGAATCAAAAAAAAGACCGAAACTTATGGGAAAACCGAAATTAGTCATATCGTCGGGCGCAGGAATCAGCGCCGAAAGCGGCATATCCACCTTCCGTGATGCCGGAGGGCTTTGGGAAAACTATCCGGTGATGGAAGTGGCATCAGCCGATGGTTTCCGAAGGAATCCGGCTCTGGTTCATCAATTCTACAACGCCCGCCGTCGCGATCTGATGACCAAAGAGCCCAATGCGGCCCACAAGGCTCTTGTGGAGCTTGAAAAGGATTATGACGTCTACGTCATCACCCAGAACGTCGACGACCTCCATGAAAGGGCCGGATCGTCGAAAGTGCTCCATCTCCACGGCGAACTGATGAAGATCCGCTCCGTTTCCGACCCCGACTATATCGAGACCATTGATCCGGCCAATCCCGACACAACTCCCGAAACACGCGGAAAACGCGGCGACCTCATGCGTCCGCACATCGTCTTTTTCCAGGAGGCAGTCCCCAACATCGAGCCGGCGATCAGCCTTGTGGAGGAAGCCGACATTTTCGTGGTGATCGGCACCTCGCTCGTTGTCTATCCCGCCGCCGGGCTCATCCAATACGTGCGTCGCTCCACTCCTATATATTATATAGATCCCAACCCGGCTGATGCCGCCACCCAAATTCCCGGAGTCACCATCATCAAGGCCACAGCCACCGAGGGAATGCGCCGCCTTGCCGAGATTCTGGAGAAACGCTGAGAGGCTCCGGAAATGAAAAAATCGGCTTTTTTATCTTAAAAATATGTTTTATAACATAAAATATGTTTTTCAACATAGTTTTAAGCCGACATTTCCCAATAATTATTACTACTTTTGTAAACCTAAGGATCAGAAGACCCTGAAAGGAATCAAACAAAACACTATTCCGAGATGGCAAAAGTCAGAGGCGCTATCAGCGTCGATATAGAGAAATGCAAAGGATGCAACCTGTGTGTGACAGCATGCCCCACCTCCACACTCTCGCTTCAGGCAAGCGAAGTCAACAACCGGGGATATCATTTCGCATATATGTCTGCTCCCGACAACTGCACGGGATGCTGTTCGTGTGCCTGGGTTTGTCCTGATGCATGCATAGAGGTCTACAGAGTGAAGACATCCGATTGATTAAAGGTTATAAAAAAGAAACAGAATCGGGGATTCCTCCCCGAATAATCATAACGCAGAATGAAAGAAGAGGTTAGACTCATGAAGGGCAACGAAGCCATCGCCCACGCGGCCATCCGCTACGGATGCGACGGCTATTTCGGCTATCCCATCACTCCACAGTCGGAAGTGCTGGAAACGCTTGAAGCGCTGATGCCATGGGAAACCACCGGCATGGTGGTGCTCCAGGCTGAATCCGAAGTGGCAGCCATCAATATGGTCTACGGAGGGGCGGCATCCGGAAAAGCGGTGATGACCTCCTCGTCATCCCCGGGAATAAGCCTCAAGCAGGAGGGAATATCATATATCGCCGGCAGCGAACTCCCTGCCCTGATCCTCAACGTGATGAGAGGAGGGCCCGGGCTTGGCACAATCCAACCTTCGCAGGCTGACTATTTTCAGGCCACCAAAGGTGGAGGCCATGGCGACTACCGCCTGATTGTCCTCGCCCCATCATCGGTGCAGGAGATGGTTGATTTTGTGGCCCTCGGATTCGATCTCGCTTTCAAATACCGCAACCCGGCCATGATCCTGGCCGACGGAATAGTAGGGCAGATGATGGAGAAGGTGGTGCTTCCTCCCCAGCGACCGCGGTGCTCTGATGCCGAAGTGAAACTCCAGTGTCCCTGGGCTGCTAACGGCCGCACAGCCATGAGGAAGAAAAACGTGATCACCTCTCTGGAACTCGAATCTTCCAAGATGGAAGTGATCAACGAGCGGCTGCAGGCCCGCTACCGCGAGATCGAGAAAAACGAGCCCCGCTGCGAAACCATCGGCACGGAAGATGCCGACTATCTCTTCGTGGCCTTCGGCTCCGTGGCGCGCATCTGTGCCAAAGCCCGCGAGATAGCAGCTGAAAAAGGATTGAAAGTCGGCATTGTGCGCCCCATCACCCTCTGGCCTTTCCCGGCGGAAGCGATCAGAAAAGCCGCCGAAGGGAAAAAAGGGATCCTTTGTGTGGAGCTCAACGCCGGCCAGATGATCGAAGACGTCAGGCTTGCCATCCACGACTCGATCCCCGTGGTTCACTACGGACGCCTCGGGGGGATAATCCCAAGTCCGTCGGAAGTCGTGGAAGCTCTTGAAAAGAATCTCCTCCAATCTAACAAGTAAGGAAAATATGGACGTCAAAGATATTATCAAAGAGGAAAACAAGGTTTACTGCAAGCCGGAGCTGCTTGAGGATGTCCACATGCATTATTGCCCGGGATGCAGCCACGGCGTGGTTCATAAACTCATCTCCGAGGTGATTGCCGAACTGGGGATAGCCTCCCGCACAGTCGGGGTGTCGCCGGTAGGGTGTGCCGTCTTCGCCTATAACTACATCAACGTTGACTGGGTGGAGGCCGCCCACGGACGCGCTCCGGCAGTAGCCACGGCCCTCAACCGCCTGTGGCCTGAAAACGTGGTCTTCACCTATCAGGGCGACGGCGACATGGCAGCAATCGGCACCGCCGAGACCATCCACGCGGCAAACCGCGGGGAAAACATCGTCATGATATTCGTCAACAACGCCATCTATGGAATGACCGGAGGCCAGATGGCCCCGACTACCCTCCTAGGGCAGAAAACAGCCACTTCTCCCTACGGACGCCGCGTTGACCTCAATGGCTATCCACTTGAAATCACGGATCTCATGGTGCCTCTTGAAGGCACTTGCTTCGTCACCCGACAGTCGGTGAATACTCCCGCCGCAGCCCGCAAAACCAAAGCTGCCATAAGGAAGGCTTTTGAAAACGCGATCCAGAAGAAGGGAACGTCGGTAGTGGAGGTGGTCTCCACCTGCAATTCCGGATGGAAACTCTCTCCCGTGGAAGCAAACAAATGGATGGAGCAACACATGTTTGAAAAATACCCTCTCGGAGATCTGAAGGTTGACCACAAAATAATTGAAAAATGACTCAGGAAATAATCATAGCCGGATTCGGAGGGCAGGGAGTGCTCTCGATGGGAAAAATCCTCGCCTACTCCGGTCTTATGGACGATAAAGAGGTGAGCTGGATGCCATCCTATGGTCCTGAACAGAGAGGAGGAACGGCAAACGTCACCGTGATCCTCTCCGACGAAAGGATATCATCTCCCGTGCTCGATTCCTACGATATCGTGGTGGCTCTGAATCAGCAGAGTCTCGACAAATTCGAACAAAGCGTGAAGAAAGGTGGAATCCTTCTCTACGACACAAGCGGAATCCACCGGCATCCTACCCGTGAAGATATCCGCGTGATGCCCGTCGACGCCATGAACGCCACCCTCGACCTCGGCAACTCAAAAGCCTACAACATGATCGTAATGGGAGCCCTTCTTGAAGCCATGAGCTATAAGCTGCCGATGGAAAACGTGGTCAGGGGTTTGAAAAAATCAATTCCCGAACGCCATCACCATCTCCTTCCTCTCAACGAACAGGCAATAGAGATCGGACGAAAACTAATAAAACCCCGGCAATGACGCCGGGGTTTTATTATCAAAACATATACCCGATCCCGAGATTTCCGCTCAGATTGTGGCCGCCATATTCAGTTGCTTCTGTAACTCCATAGTTGGCTCCTACGCTGATCTGGAATTTGCCGGTCTCAATCCCGACACGGCCTCCGAGTCCAAGATCGAAACGCTTACCTCTCCATTCAAAATAATTTCCCGGCTCACAGCCGCCACCTCTCACACCGGAACAATCAAGCGAAATATTACTGCCCCATAACCCAATCCCTATTGTCGGGCCTGCCTGTAAAAAAAACGCTTTTCCACTCTCTGAAAGATGTCGATATCCCAGATGAACGGGAACCTGAGCATAAAAGACGTTATATGTGTCGCCATCTTTGTATGCAATGTTTTCAATTCCAACACCCGATTGCAGGAACAATGAAGGCTTGAAGTTATATTCTGCAATCCAGCCTGCCCCATAACCAAAAGTGGCTTTGTCATACTCTGCCATCGTCATCCTCGAAATGCCTCCATTTAACCGTACTCCCATACGGAAACCACTCTCAATCTGTGCGGATGCTGAAACGGTGATTACCGCCATTATCATAAACAACCATAATTTCTTCATAATTTTTTAATTTAGGTTAATTACTGCCTTCTCTGAGGAACAGCCCCACAAACTGAGTAGCACCACTCCAAATAATAAAACTTTTTTCATGTACTTTAATTTATAAATTAGTTAGATTCTATTCAATTTATTTCAGCAACAATGGCAGCCCAAAATGATCCACTCTTTACACTTATACCGGGTAGAGATGAGTGGTTAATAAATACGGGCATGTCTCCAGCACTTCAGGGGATGTAGGTGTCGGTCCAGAGGGTGCCGTTGACGGTGAGGAGGATGGTGTAGGTGTGCTGCCCGTCTAGCATGGGGATAGCCACGGAGTGCTCCATGGTGAATGTGGAGAAGATGCTCTCTCCGTCGCGAAGGATCTCGACTACGAGCGAGGCATCCTCGGCGATGCGGTCTACGGTCAGCAGAGTGCCGTCGGTGATAGTCACCTGCGGCGCACGCGCCGGTATTTTCATTCGGGGAGGATCTGTTTCCGGCTCGGTTGGAGCAGGTGGAGTCGGTTCTACTTCTACGTTTTCGGCTAAGGCGGGTAGCGCAAGAAGCGACACTAATGTCAGATTGAAAAATTTTGAGTTCATAAGTCAAATGTCAATGTGGATAATCTGTCATTGACTTTGCAAAATTAGAACTACTGACAATACTCTGCAATAACGATTGATAACGTTTTTGGATTTATTATAATTTACCGGAGAGCGATTTCATAACGCTTCGTAACGTTTAGAAATGTAATTGTCTAAGTGCAATCTTTTTCACGGATTGAGAGAACAAACTCCTGCCAGGAGTGGAACCCCATTTTTTTTATACCAAATTTTTCGGCAAGTCGTTTACGCCGGTTAGTCACATTATAGTAATCAGTTTTCAAAGCATGGGCACACTCAGATATTGAGAAGCCTATCTTTATCAGCATCGCGTCAATGAGACTATACTCCTTGAGGCAGAGTCCATGAATAGCAAAGGAAAAGCCAGGATAAGTGTTCTCAATGTATATCTTAAGTTTCACAAAGGATTTTTTTCGATCAGGATCATTACCAAGACTCTTCCTAATTTCCATGGCGATCTTTACATCGTCATAGCCATGGGCATTATCCGAAATAAGTTTCGATTTCCTATCACTCTCTTCCTTAATCATATCCATTTCATTCCTCAATTGGGTCACAATCCGGTTCTTTTCATTAACCTGATCATCCTTATCTTTTATCTCTGCCCTCAGCTCCTCGGCTTCACTCTCAAGATCAACAATACACTTCTCCATTTGATCAAGATCGCTCCTAAGGGAATTAAGGATGGCTTCCTTATCCCCGATTATATCCTCAGCTTCCTTTTTGGATTTATCAAGGTTGTCAATCTCACGCTCTTTTTCTTCGATGACCCTGTTTCGTTCGTCAATTTCAGCGTTCTTTAGCTTTATTGTCCAGTCATGATCTTCGATCGTCCTTTCCAGGCTCCTTTTATGTTGATTGAGTTGGGAAATTGTCTTTTCATGAAGGTCTATTGTATTCTTCATCTCATCCAACTCTTTTCTCTCCTTCGCTTTCTTTTCGGCATATTTATTTTTTACATGAGTCCCTGTAATTATGCCCATAATGATTGCGACTATTATAATACCTATAAGACCATTCCTATGATACGAAAGGCTTATATTTTCTTTTTCCAGTTCAGTCTTCTCCCTTTCTATTACGGAGAATGAGTAAAGCTTTTCCAACTCCACCACACTTCCCTGTGCTTCCACTTTTGAGATGGAATCACCAAGTTGATAGAAACTGTCAGTATATTTGAATGCCTCAGCCACATTCCCTTTCAAAAGATTTATCAGGGCAAGATTGCGGGCAGCTGTCTTCTTGGCATAGAGATTGTCGGAGTCATGCAGAAGGTCTTGAGAGGTTTGGGCGACATTTTCAGTCCTTCCGAAATGTATATCAAGCTTATTTTTGATGCTCTTTACAGATGACCGCAATTCATCATTATCTGCAATCCCTCCTTTTCTGATCAGGGAATCGGCTTTCTCAAATTCTCCGACGTCGATCAGATAATTTGCGAACTGAGCTCGATAAAGTGAAGAATAATGGTTATTTCCATACTTCTCCACGACGGGGCTCAGTCCTTCATATAAAAGTCGGGCACTGTCAGGGGATTGGAGATACATACATTCGGTTGCTAACCAGAGGGTGGAATTGATAATAACAGCAGTGTCATGGATTATTTCTCCGAACTTCTGCTGCTCCCGGGTGAATACCTTGGCATGTCTGTATAATCTACTGTCAATGTAAATTCCTGATATCTAGGCACAAACCCTAGATAATAGCTTATAATTTGGATTCTCCCCCGAGCTTCGCAAGGCCTTACGGAAATACTCCAGCCCTTTGGCCTTCTCTTTGCGTTCCACATGGATGCGACCTAGAATATAGTTCACGCGCGCGTGAAGCTCATGGTCGCGGTTGCCATCAAGATAATAGTCCTGAAGGAATGATAGAGTAGCTGCGGAGGTGTCAGTGCGGTCGGACTTGTCGGCCGATTCGGCCATCAGTAGACGCCGGAAAGCCCGGTCTCCTTCTCCGAGTGAAACCGTGTCGATCTCCTGCAATGCGAAATAGACTGAATCGGGATTCCGCCACAGCGCCGAATCAAGGTGTGACAGTTTGGGATCACATTCTCGCCGGCAGCCACATATCATGACTGCTGATAATATAGATATGATGAAAGGAAGAATTTTCATAATATGGTTATATCGGGAATGCAAAGTTAATAAAAGTTTTGAGAGTCTTGAGAGTTTTCAAAGTTTTGAGAGCACCCAGGGCCGGGGGATAATGTTCTTCTCCTTATGAAAGAGGGTGAAGAATGATATTCTTTCCTTTTTTACGCTTTTACACGGCTTAACGCCATAAACGTTAAAATCTCTTTTCCAATGAACTCCTTCGTCAGGATATGAGTTATATAGTCAGAACGGCGAAAGAAACTATCCGGAGTGTTTCCTGCCTCTGCAGCCTCAAAAGGGTGTGGAGATTTATTCAAGACTGCGGAGGCAGGAACGTTCCTTTTCCCGGAGCTTACAATATATGAAAGATATAATAATAATAAGTAAGATTAAGAGATCAACTCTCTTTAAGTGCTAATTAAAATCAAAACTATTCGGAACAGAGACCCTGTCAAGGAGGGTCTTTTTTTTAAAAAAGGATATCACCTTTTTTCGTAACCTTGATGTTGCGGGGGCAGCGGCTACCAACCGATGTCCCCCGTTTTTTTCTCCTTCACCTGTCTACAACCTGTAGATAACTTGTATAAAAGTGGTAAAAAAGCGGATGAAATGGGGTTGAAAAGTGAGCAACAACTAATTGGCGGAAGATTTCATATTTATATAAATTCACTGAGAATGCTCCATTTGTGAATAATCCGGATTGCAAAGAAATGGAAGCGGAAACTTATCATCCCCTCTTTCTACAGAAAAAGGATGGGTTTTCTACAGGTTCCGGCTCTCCCTTATCTGAAAATTTATTAACTTTGCAGTTGTCTACAGGGTGTAGATAACCTCGGCAACCATCCGTAAAATCAACAGGAGCGGCTGTAAATAAGCTGCCAATAAAACGATGGCGGAGTTCAATAACTCATATTTCCAAATTTTCGGAGGAAAAGTTATTGGAGTTATCTACAGCCTTTGTTGTTGATTATTTAATTTTTTAAAGGATTTAATTTTTTATTTAATAAACATAAATGGAAACAACCCCCGGGAGCTACCGCGATGAGATCGCCCGGCTCAAGAAGGAGAAAAACGCTCTGGTGATGGCCCACTATTATCAAAGGGAGGAGATCCAGGAGATAGCCGACTTCATCGGCGATTCGCTCGCGCTTGCGCGACAAGCGGCGCAGACCGATGCCGACATCATAGTGATGTGTGGAGTCCATTTCATGGGAGAGACGGCAAAGATCCTATGTCCCGACAAGAAGGTGCTCGTGCCCGATCTGAAAGCGGGCTGTTCGCTTGCCGACAGCTGCGATCCGGAAGAATTCGCGGAATTCGTGGCCCGCTATCCCGACCACACGGTGATCAGCTACGTCAACACGTCGGCGGCCGTGAAAGCCCACACCGACATAGTTGTCACCTCGGGGAATGCCCGCAAGATTGTGGAGCAGCTTCCTCCCGGGGAGAAGATCATCTTCGGCCCCGACCGTAACCTCGGGGAATACATCAACAGCGTCACGGGCCGGAACATGTTGCTCTGGAATGGCGCGTGTCATGTCCACGACCGTTTCTCGCTCGAGGGGATCATGGAGCTCAAGCGCCTTCATCCGGGAGCGAAAGTGCTCGTCCATCCGGAATGCAGGCGTCACCTGCAGCTGATCGCCGATAAGGTTGGCTCCACGGCTGCGTTGCTTGATTTCGCGCGTCAGGATTCCTCCAGGGAATATATAGTTGTGACCGAAAGCGGAATTCTCTTCGAAATGCGAAGAAAATGTCCCGAGAAGGTATTTATCGCGGCTCCTGCCGAGGATTCGGAGTGCCAGTGTAATGAGTGCGACTTCATGAAGATGAACACCCTGAAGAAGGTCTATGAGGCTCTCCGCGACGAACAACCCGAGATTATAGTAGACCCCGAGATCGCAGCCAAGGCTATCCGGCCGATAGAGCGGATGCTCGCCATGTCGTGAGGCGCCCTATGGACAAAAGGAAGAAAAACATAGTAGAACTGACTAACTGCAGTGTCGGCCAATACAAGCAGCTGGAGAAACGCCCGCTGGCCGTGCTGACCGACGACGTGCGGTCAATGCACAACATAGGATCCATTTTCCGCACCGCGGATGCTTTTCTGGTGAAGGAGATAGTGCTTGGGGGCATTTCCGGGTGTCCGCCACATCCCGAGATCTCGAAGACCGCCCTTGGAGCGGAGGAGAGCGTGGAATGGAGGCATGTGGATGATTCATTTGCCGAGGCTGTCAGGATGAAGGAGGAGGGATGGAAGATATGTGTGCTCGAACAGGCCCACAACAGTATTCCCCTTCAGGATTTATCGGCTCCGCGCGATGAGAGGCTGCTCCTTGTGGTGGGCAACGAAGTGAAGGGGGTTGACCAGCGGATTGTGGATATTGCCGACTATGTGGTTGAGATTCCGCAGGGAGGGGTGAAACACAGCCTCAACGTTTCCGTCAGCACCGGCATCGCCCTCTGGCAAATCCTATATACTGTAAAATGAAAAAATAAGCTTTCAATGATTTCATTGAAAGCTTATTTTTTCATCAATCATCAATTCTCAATCATGAGAGTGACTATGCTCTTGGAGGGGAGGGTGATCTCGAGTTTATCGCCTTTCAATTTCCAGTTCTTTTTGTCGAAGGAGCGGAGAGAGACGTTCTCGGGTTTTGCGAAATCATTGTAGGAATTCATCTCAGGAGCCGTGAGCAGTTCTCCCGAAATCTTTTTGCATGAAATTCCATTCAGGGAAACCGTCACTACAGCCTTCTCCTTAAGGTCGGTATTTACAAGAGAGAGAGCGGTGGAGCCGTTGCGGGAGGAAGCTGTGGCGCTGACCACAGGCACTTCCCTGCCGTCGCGGGCCTTGCGTGAGGGGGAATCAACTTCCACGGGCACGAGGCGCGCATCCTGGTGGGGCACATACATCCGGAATACGTAGTAGGTGGGAGTGAGCACCATCTCTTTTCCACGGGTGAGCACCATCGACTGGAGCACGTTGGCGATCTGGGCGATATTGGTCATTTTAACGCGGTCGGTGAAAGTGTGGAACACGTTGAGACTCAATGCGGCCACCATGGCATCGCGAAGTGTGTTCTGTTGGAATAGATGGCCCGGTGTAGTGCCCGGTTCCTCATCAAACCATGTTCCCCACTCGTCGACGAGGAGCCCCACGCGTTTCTGGGGATCATATTTGTCCATGATGTCGCAGTGGCGTTTCACCACCGGTCCTACCTCCAGACATTTCCCGAGGGTCCAATAGTAGTCTTCCTCATTGAAATTGATAGCCGACCCTTTGCTGCCCGACCATCCGAGCACCGTGTAGTAGTGAAGAGAAATACCATCCATGAATCTTCCGGCGTTTTTCATCATCACTTCTGTCCAGTTGTAGTCGTAGTCGCTGGCTCCAGAAGCGATTTTATAGAGGCGGTTGCCGTTGAAGTTACGGCAATAGGTCTGATAGCGGCGGTAGACGTCGGAATAGAACTCCGGGGTGAAGCTTCCTCCGCAACCCCAGCTTTCATTCCCTACTCCGAGATATTTGAGTTTCCAGGGCTTCTCTCGTCCGTTTTTCTTTCTGAGAGCAGCCATCGGCCCATCTTCAGCAGTGATATATTCCACCCATTTGGCGAGCTCTTCCACAGTGCCGCTACCCACGTTTCCGCTCAGATATGGCTCCGCCCCGATCATCTCGCAAAGGTTGAAGAAGTCGTGTGTGCCGAAGGAATTGTCTTCCACGGTTCCTCCCCAGTTGCTGTTGACCATGCGCGGACGATTCTCTTTCG
Organism: uncultured Sangeribacter sp.; assembly: GCA_964425935.1. Taxonomy (GTDB): domain Bacteria; phylum Bacteroidota; class Bacteroidia; order Bacteroidales; family Muribaculaceae; genus Lepagella. The sequence goes on along the minus strand of CAYROR010000006.1, from coordinate 48,258 downwards.
GGCCGATGCCGTCCATCCAGTGATATTCATCGGCGAAGCATCCTCCGGGCCATCTGAGCACAGGCACGTGGAGTTCCTTGAGGGCGTTGAGCACGTCGTTGCGATAGCCGCCTGTGTTGGGAATGTCGGAATCTTCCCCCACCCAGAGGCCTCCATAGATGCAGGTGCCGAGATGTTCGGCAAATTGTCCGTAGATCTCTTTCTGGATTATAGGACTCGTCTCTGAAGGAAGGAGGGAGACGGAAGCTTTGTTCTGGGCGTGGATTCCCGCGCTGCAGAGGAAGCCGGCGGTGAGGGAAAGCAATATATGTCGCATAAGGATAATGGTGTTATCTGGTGAATTTATAGATGGCGAAGGTTTTCGGCCCCACGGTAGAAGTGAAGGTGGTAGACTTAGAGGTGAGCGGAGTTTGCAGGGTGCGCGAGGAGGATGAGGGCACTATGACGCTCTGATTGTCGAGAGTGTTTTCGGCATCGGGATTGTCGGAATGGAAAGTGATCTCCTCAAGTTTTGTATAGCTCTGGTTTTTCTTCAGGCCCTTGAAGTCGAGAGATATTTCCTGGGGAGTATCGCCGGTGTTGACCACTTTCACTATAAGTTCGCCCGATGAGTTCATCTTGACGGCAGAGGCGAAGAGGCCGTTCTGCCCCTCGTTTCCGGCCGCCGGTTTTCCGTCGAGTGTCAGCGGAACTGTCTGTTCCCCCTTGTTGAGGGAATAGAGCTGCTGCACGTAGTAGCTGGCTGTGGGCATTGACCGCAGATTGTCAAACCATATCATGTCGGGTCTCCACTGCCAACCCTCCACATGGGCGAAGAGGGGGGCGTAGGTGGCCATCTCCACGACGTCGGCGTTTCTTTCAAGACCGGTCATGAAAGCTGCCTCCATGAGAGCTGCGTTGAAATGATTCCATTTTTTTCCACGTCCGTGGCAGGCATATTCTCCGGCAAAGACTTTCGGCCCCTTGCGGTCGTAGTTATCATATCGGTTTCCCTGGCTGAGGAACCATTGTTCAGGACGATAGAAATGCTCGTCGACGAGGTCGGCTTTTAGTCTTTTCATTTCCGGCCATAGGAATTCGAAAGCTTCCCCCTCCGATTGTGGACCTGAGGAACCGATGATCCTGATGTAGGGATATTTCGCCCGGATTGCCTTCACGAAGGGTTCGAGACGGGTGGTGAATTCCGTTCCCCACTGTTCGTTGCCGATGGCGATGAATTTGAGATTGAAGGGGGCGGGATGGCCCATTTCCGCGCGCAAGGCTCCCCATTTGGAATCAGTTGGTCCGTTGGCGAATTCTATCAGGTCGAGAGCATCATCGATATAGGGCTGCAGGCTGTCTACAGGCACGTGGAATTGCTCGCCGTTGTTCTGATACTGGCAGGAGAGACCCACGTTGAGCACCGGCAGCGGCTCGGCGCCGATGTCTTCGCTGAGGAGGAAATATTCATAGAATCCGAGTCCGTAGCTCTGGAAATAGTCGGGGAAGAAACGGTAGGGGAAGGTATAGTGCCAGCGGTTTTCGTTGACCGGACGGTTCTCCACCGGTCCAACCGAGTTTTTCCACTGGTAGCGGGTAGGGAGGTCTGTTCCCTCCACTATGCAACCTCCGGGAAAACGGAACACACCCGGTTTGATGTCGGCGAGTTTGCGGGCAAGGTCGTCACGCAGACCGTTCTCGCGTCCTTTCCATGTTTTTTCGGGGAAGAGGGATATGTGTTCAAGATCGACCGATGTTTCCGGTTTGGAAAGGAAGATTCTAAGCTTTCCTTTCACCACTGTCTGCGAGGGGGTGAGTGTCAACGTATATTTTTTCCATTCCTTTCCAGAAATTTCAAGATCCTTGCCACCGAGGTCCTGGCTTTCCCCCATGGTAGCGGGATCAATGAGTTCAACCCATATTTTGGATTTGCCTCCGTCTGGAACGCGTGCCCACACGGAAAACCTGTATTTTTCCCCCTTTTCAAAGCTGACTCCGAAGAAGCCTTCGTTGTCAAGGCCGGTGTGTTTGTCGGTGTGACCGGAGGGATTCAGCCGAATGTAATTGGGGTTTCTATCGAACGGCCCGTCATTTTTCAGTTCCGTTTTTCCGAAAGTGTTCCAGCCCATGAGAGCCTGGGGAAAGTCGAAAGAACGGTTTTTTATTTTTTCGGCATAAAGTCCTCCGTCGGCCGCGTAGTTGATGTCTTCGAAGAAAAGGCCATACATCGTGGAGGGAATTGGAGCGCCCTTGGCGTTTGGTTCCACCACAAACTTGTTGACTTCTGCCGGAGCCGAGGCCATGCATCCCATGGCCAGTAAAGTTGATAATAGTAATTTTTTCATGAGGTTTAAGGATTAAAGGAGGTTACTGCGGAATACGGATGCAAATATAAAAACAATAAGTGTAATAAATACAATCTTTTTAAGAAAAAATGAAATAATCCCTTATTTTTAAAAAAGTTCTGCTTAGTTTTCTTCATTAGATACTCTATATTGTATATTATGAATGTTAAACAATATTAAAATGGCATCCATTATGGATGCCATTAATTATATTTGCAAAAAAATATAATTATGCAGGTAGTATCAGCACGAGAATTTCGCTCAAATCAGGGTAAATATCTAAACGCAGCGATGAGGGGGCAATCAGTTATGCTCACTTCACGATATGGTAATTTCAAAATTACACCTATTACTGAAGAAGATACCCTTACGGCACGGATTTGTGATGGACTGAAGGAGGTTAAAATGATGGAGGAGGGAAAGCTACCACGTCTAACGATACAGGATTTGCTAAATGAACTTTGATATTATTCCGACATCAGGTTTTTTAAGGGCTTTAAAAATTCTTGCTAAAAGACATCGCTCAATAAAGCAAGATATTTTAGAGTTATCCAATTCTTTACAGATTAATCCTTTCCAGGGCGATGAAATAAGTCCGGGGATTAGAAAAATCCGCATGGCCATCTCATCAAAAGGAAGAGGAAAGTCGGGAGGTGCAAGGGTCATTACCTACACAATTGTAGTTTCTGAAAGTGAAGGGCGTGTCTATCTCATTGATATCTACGATAAGGCAGATTTTTCTACGGTCGACGAGGGGGTAATCAAGGCGATTATAGAAGAATTAGGTCTTTGATATATGATGATTTTGTAGGCAGAGCGGAGGTTAGGGCCTGATGCGGACAAAGGGATTGGTGGGATCGCCGGTCCAGCGGTAGAGATGGATTGTGGTGCTCTGTTGCGGACGCGAGGAATTGTGGGAGATATAGAAAAGGTCGTCCTCCGCACAACAGAGTCCTGTTGAGCCATAGTTGAAATTCCATCCCCGGATTCCCGTTGACGGGTCGGAAAGTCCCTGATCTGCCAGAGGAAGCACAAGTTGCTTCTCTTTTACGTCAAACCCTCTGAGATTTTCCTTCCGGGGGCGTTTATTGAGATCTATTTCAAAAAGCGTATAATTAGGAAACCCTTTTTTACTACCCTTATAGACTGCGGCCAAAAGGGAATTGTCGCAAGGATTGTAGCAGAGGTTCTGGATGCCGAACGTCGTGTTGCCCGTGAAGACGAAGTAGCGGTCGAGCAGCCGGTGAGTTGCAGGGTCATAACAGTTCAACACCTGATAGTCGTTGTCCGTGCGCGTTGTGTCTCCATAGATTCCGTAGGCCACGTAAAGCATCTTTTTCCCTTTTCTTTTTCCGGGGAGTGGCGCCAAGGCTATTCCGTCGATTCCGGAGCAGCCATATTTGTGTTCCACTTTCCTGTCTTCATTATCGACCACCGCATGATAATCTCCGGCCACTTCAGGGAGTTCAATCATCTGCATCACCTTTTCCGCCGGCATGTCGGGACTGACGATGGAATCAGGATTGAAAACGGCAATGTAGAATTTGCTTTGCCAGTTTCTTGCGGTTTCCCCGGCGATGCCTCTGCCGATCTCATCATTCTTATATTCGATGGACCCGTAGAGGAGATTGCGGTCGGCATCAAAAGCCAGACATCCCAGATGGCCTGTCAGTCCGTTGACACTTCCGAGGAGATTTCCGCTGAAATCGGTCATGATCAGGCGGGTGGTGAATGAGAAGAAAACTCGTCCACGCTCCGTGTCTACTGCTATTCCCTGCACATGATGTTTCCCCTGAAATCCGGAGAAGACGGAGTCGGGAAGTTCCCGGAGTTGATCCCGACTGAAAGCTGAGATGGCGGTTAGAAACGAAAGGCAGATTGAAAGAAGGAGTTTCATTTATCCGTGAGATGTGTCAGTGTTTGAGACTGCGGGTTGAGAAAAATCCATAGCAGGTCACGACAATGAAGCAGACCAGCGGAAGCACGAAAGAGAAATTGACGGCCGGCATCGATCCGATCTGTTTCATATCGATCAGAGTGCCCTGGAGCGGTGGCATCAAGGCTCCCCCCACGATGGCCATGACCAGGAAGGCCGCCCCGATGGAAGTGTCGCGCTCATCAACGTTTTCAAGAGCTATGCCATAGATGCTTGGAAACATTATCGACATGAAGGCGCTGACGCCCACCAGACAGTAGAGCCCGATGGAGGTGGTGATGAAAATGGTGCCTAATGTTCCTGCGGCGGCTCCGATTCCGAAGAATGTCAGCAGCCTCGGGGCGCCGACATATTTCATCAGGAAAGTGCCGATGAAACGGAAACATAGAAACATGCACATCGCAAGGATATTATAGTTCTGGGCTGTGGCTTTGTTGATTCCAAGACGGTCGGCATACTGGATAATGAATGTCCAGACCATGATCTGAGCCGCCACGTAGAACATCTGGGCGATGACTCCGAAAACGTAGTTTTTATTGTCGGCAAGCCTCCTGATGGTTTCCCTGAACGACACTTTCGGTCCTTCATGATCGGTCCGTGGCATTTTAGTCAGGGCTATAATGACAAACATGGCTATGACCACAATCCCTATTGCCACGTATGGATCGCGGATCACGGCAAGGTCGTGCACCCGAATCTCGGCCTTTTGGGCGGCATCGAGGGTGTTGAAAATCATTGCTCCCGATGCGTCACGTTCGTCGGAGATAAGATTGGGGAGCACGATCAGCGAGGCCACGGCCATTCCCGAGAGGGAGCCGAGGGGATTGAAGGCCTGTGCGAGATTGAGGCGTTGTGTGGCTGTGGCTTTGTCGCCCAGCGAAAGGATGAAAGGATTGGCTGTGGTTTCGAGAAATGCCAGCCCGAACGTGAGGATATAGAGCGAGAGGCAGAAGAAGGAAAACTTCTCGAATGAGGCCGCGGGAATGAAAAGAAACGCTCCTATTGCATAAAGGGCCAGCCCGAGCAGTATCCCCTTTTTATAGCTGTAGCGTCTGATGAAAAGGGCAGCCGGGAGGGCCATGGTGGCATATCCTCCGTAGAAGGCAAACTGCACCATCGAGGCTTTTGAGGCCGAAAGATCCATGATGGTCTGGAAAGCCGCCACCATGGGATTTGTGATGTCGTTGGCAAAACCCCAGAGAGCGAAAAGGGAGGTTATGAGGATGAAGGGGATAAGAAATTTCTTGCTGACGAGCTTTGGCCGCTCGGGCGGGGGTGTTGTCATGATGCGGAAGATTTTAGGGTGTGTCAGAGTTCGGAAATAAAGGCTATATCATTTCTGGAGCGGATGCTTCCGTCGGCAATTGCCTGGATCAGAATGTTTCCGATGGCTGTGGCTTCGGCCGGTCCGGGAATCACTTCTAGGCCTGTGGCCTCGGCTGTGAGACGGTTGAGGAGGCTATTGTTTGAACCGCCGCCGATGATTCGGAGTTTCTCCAGAGGGTGAGGGAGGATTGAGTTGAGTTGCTCCACGGCAAGTTTATAGCGTGCGGCCAGTGAAAGGCATACGCATCTCACGTAGTCTCCTTGGGAACGCGGAGGAGTCATTCCCCGGAGGGTGCAGAATCGGGAAATTGCATCAGCCATGCTGTCTGGTTTCTGGAAAGAGGGATCGTCAACGTCGACAATGGCATCGAAGTGGACCTTCTCAGCCATCTCCGTGAGCAGGGAGTAATCAGTGTCGAGTCCCTCCTTGCGCCATTCTTCAATGAGTTGCTGGAGAATCCAAAGCCCTGTGATGTTCTGGAGGAAGCTGATCGTTCCTCCGACACCACCTTCATTCGTGAACCCGGCGAGTCGAGCCTTTTCCGAGAGGATGGGTTCGGGAAGTTCCACTCCGAAGAGCGACCATGTGCCGGAGCTGAGGAAAGCCGACCGTTCGGAAGAATAGTTGCCCTCACATGCGAACATTGCGCTCTGGGTGTCGTGGGAGCCTACGGCAACCACCTTCACACTCCCGGGGAGGTCCGTTTTATCAGCGATGTCGGGCAGGATGTTTCCTATCGGGCTTCCCGGCATGATGATGGGGCAGAAGATTTTCTTCGGGAGGCCGAGTTTGTCGATCAGAGGGAAATTCCAGTTGCGGCTGCGGGGATCAAGGAGTTCGGAGGTGGAGGCGATGGTGTATTCGTTTGCGGCCTTTCCTGTGAGATAATAGTTGAAAAGGTCGGGCATGAAGAGGAGATGTTCGGCGATATCCAGTTTCGGATCCCCCTCCTTCTTCATTGAGAGAAGCCTGAAGATGGTATTGATGGAAAGCACCTGCGTTCCAGTTTCCGAATAATGGATTGAAGGATCGCAGGATTTGAAAAATTCATCCGGCAGACCGTCGGTGTGGGAGTCGCGGTAGCAAACAGGGTTTCCGACGAGCATCCCGAGCCTGTCGACCAGTCCGAAGTCCACGCCCCAGGTGTCGATTCCGACCGACACAACATTCAGGTTTTGCCTGGCGGCTTTCCGGAGGCCTTCGATCATTTCGGAGAAGAGGGCGGGAAAATCCCAGTGGAGATAGCCGCCGAGTCTCACCTGACGGTTTGAGAAACGGTGGATTTCCCGGAGTTCGAGCGTAAGCCCCGCGTCGCTCCGGCGGAGAGAGCCGGCGATCACCCGTCCGCTCCCTCCGCCGAAATCGGCGGCGATATAGGTTCTGTTCATTTTACGATTTTACCAAGTATATACTGGTCGAGATCAGCGATCTCTGACGATGTCAGCGGGTCAACGTTTCCGGCGTTGAGCACGGCGATGCGGCATGCCATCTCGAAAAACATGGCGCGCTCGAAAGCCTGGGCGAAATCCTTTCCGCAGACCACCTGGCCATGTTTCAGCAGCATCACGGAGTCATGATCCTTCATGGCCTCCACAACGTGGGCGGCCAGTTCAGGGGATCCGGGACGGAAATAGGGAATCATGGGAATCTCGCGTCCAACGTGGATCGGACATTCAGCCGTGAAGTTGAAATCGACGGGGCGCTCCTTGCGGCATGCCACCGCCGTGGCGTAGGGCGACTGGAAATGGAGCACACACCCCACATCCTCGCGCTCACGCATCACTCCCAGATGGAAGACACTCTCCATCGAGGGTTTAACTCCGTTGAGCACTTCGCCGGTGGCCAGCCGACACACCGACACCTGTTCCGGACGCAATTCCGGCACCCAGGATCCGGTGCCCGAAATCATCACTTCCTCGCCGACGCGCAGGGATAGATTGCCGCTGCTGCATACTGTCAGGCCGGCTTTGCCTACTTTGCGGGCATACTCCACAAAGAGATCGATATCTTGTCTGGTTACTGCCATCTTTTCAATCAGGATTTGTAGATCGGACCATAGTTCTTGCAAGCCCTGTAGTCGGATCCCTCCTTATCCATGCCGAAAGCGTTCCATGCTGAAGGACGGAAGATCTTGGAATCCTCCACGTTGTGCATGCAAACAGGAATCCGCAGGATGGAGGCGAGAGTGATGAGGTCGGCGCCTATATGGCCGTAGGAGATGGCTCCGTGGTTGGCACCCCAGCAGTTCATCACTGAATAGACGTCCTTGAAGGGAGCCCGGTCGGGACAGAGACGGGGCACAAACCAGGTGGTGGGCCAGGTGGGGTCGGTGCGCATGTCGAGGGCTTTGTTGATCTCCGGATCGATCTCTACTGTCCAGCCTTCGGCAATCTGGAGAACGGGGCCGAGACCTTTCACGAGGTTCAGGCGCGACATGGTCACAGGCATTCCACCCTTCGAGAGGAAATGGCTTGAAAAACCACCTCCACGGAAATAATCGCGGTCAGCGGGATACCATGTCGTGGCCTTCAGGCAGGCTTCCGCGTCGGCTTCCGTCATCTCCCAGGAAGGCTTCATGCAGGGTTCTCCCTGAGCGTTTAGGCTCTCTCCGGTGGCGTCGAGCGTGGTGGCTCCGGAGTTGATGAGATGGATGATGCCATCTTTGGCGCGGCCGGTGAGTTCTTTTCCCGTGACGCGCTTCACGGCCTCAGGGCTCCAGTAGGTGCGCACGTCGGAAAACATCTGGCCGCATCCCGTGAGCAGATGGCCGAAAAGCATGGCCACTCCGTTGCAGGCATCGTTTTCGGTGGCGAGCACGAAGGCCTCCCGGATTCCGTTCCAGTCGAAAGAGGTGTTCATGAGGGCTTCCGTGTAGTCACCGTTAGGCTTCCAGTCTGTCCATTGGCGCTGTCCCTGGAATCCGGCGGCTATGGCGTTGTGGCCGAGAGCCTCCTCCTTGAATCCAAGTTCCTTCAGGCGTGGATTGCCGGTCATGAGGTCGCGCACGATGAGGGTCATCTTGACGATGAATTCCCAGTCGGCATCTTTCTGCTCGCGGGTCTTCTTTTTCTCGGGACGGTTTTTGAAATCTTTCCCCTCGTTGACCTTGCAATATTTCTCTGTCCAGGCCATAGCCTTGGCATATTCCTCATGGTCGAAGATCCCTTCGTCCATTCTGCGCAGGATTTCGGTTTCGTCGACACTTTCATTTCTCATTCCGAGATATTGCTGGAAGAAATCAGGATCCACGATCGATCCGGCGATTCCCATGCACATGCTTCCAATCGAGAGATAGCTCTTTCCGCGCATCGTAGCCACGGCCATGGCCGAGCGGGCGAAGCGGAGAATCTTCTCGGCCACGTCGGCCGGAATAGTGTTGTCGTCGATGTCCTGCACGTCGCGGCCATAGATTCCGAAAGCGGGAAGCCCTTTCTGGGCATGGGCGGCGAGAACGGCGGCAAGATAGACGGCGCCGGGACGCTCCGTGCCGTTGAATCCCCACACGGCTTTCGGCCAATAGGGATTCATGTCCATAGTTTCGGAACCGTAACACCAGCAGGAGGTCACGGAGATTGTGGCGCCCACTCCCTCACGTTCAAATTTCTCGGCACACGCTGCAGCTTCTGCCACACGGCCGATGGTTCCGTCGGCGATCACGCACTCCACCGGGGAGCCGTCGCCGTTGCGGAGATTCGACGAAATTAGTTCTGCCACAGCTTTGGCGAGATTCATGGTTTTCTCTTCGAGGCTCTCACGCACTCCCCCCTGACGACCGTCGATGGTGGGGCGGATGCCTATTTTAGGATATTTACTCATAATTCCGGTATGATTCAATATATGGTTAGATTTTATTCTCTTTCTCTTTTCGGATGAAAAGGATCCCCTTTTCAATCCGTAAAATCCGGAGTGGAAGGCAGGTTTTTCCGGTTACACTGCAAAGTTAAAAAAAGTTTTTAATACTGACTAAAAAATCTGAACTCTCAAAAGTAATTTGTAATTTTGCGGAGGATTTGAGAGTGTGTCAGAGAGCTCTCCGTTGATCTTAACTGTGGTCTATGAAAAATCAGATTCATTTCCCTTCCCGGTCGGTAGTGGCGCCTCTGATGGCGGTGGCCGCTAACGTTATCCTCGCTTTTCTTGTCTATACGCTCGCACGCGTGGAATATCTTTTGGAAAACTGGAGCTATTTTTCGCAGAGTGTGGATGAGGGGAGAATAATGTCTCTTCTTGCCGCCGGTCTGCGTTTCGACGCTCCGGGAATTTTCTATACTAATGCCCTCTATGTGCTCCTGATGCTTTTTCCCCTTCATTTTAAGGAGAGGAGCGGATGGTACAGGATGTGCAAATGGCTTTTCATCGTGGTCAACACGCTGGCGCTGATTGTCAATCTCGCAGACTCTGTCTATTTCAGCTATACCCTTCGGCGCACGTCGTGGAGCATCTTCGGGGAATTCGGCAACGAGAGCAATTTCGGAAAGATCTTCCTGGTGGAGGGTGCCCGGCATTGGTATCTTGTGGTCTTCGCAGCCGTTGTGGTGTGGGGAATGTGGAAACTATATGTTTCTCCGGCAATAGATATGCGCCGCCAGGGGCTCGCCAGATACTATGCTCTCTCCATTCTCAGCCTCGCGGTGGCGGGAATCACTGTCGTGGCGGGGATTAGGGGAGGCCTGCTCAATCATTGGTATAACTATATCGCGGCGTTCCCGCTGGCCTATATTTGCTGGCGACTTCTCAGAAGCAGGAGGAGAGGAGCAGCCCGTGGAGCGGGAATTATTTGCGGCGTGGCCGCCATCGCCCTTGTGGCCACAGCTCCGATAGGGGGCTGGCGCCACCGCGACATCCGGCCTATCGCAATCTCCAACGCCAACGCCTTTACAGTCCGCCCCATCGAGACTGCTCTCGTGCTCAACACCCCTTTCTCTATGCTTCGGTCCATCGGCAACGTGCCCTTTGCCGATCCCCATTATTTCGATCAAAAGGAAGAGCTGGAGGCTATCTATACCCCTCTCCACCTTCCGGGCGATTCGCTGAAAGAGAGGGGAAAAAATCTCTGCGTCATCATTATCGAAAGCTTCGGCAAGGAATATATCGGCTCCATGAACCATGACATCCTCGGGCCGGAATACAAAGGGTTCACTCCTTTCACCGATTCGCTGCTGCTCCACAGCGCCTGGTGGCATCATTCCTACGACAACGGGCAGAAGAGCATCGACGGTATGCCGAGCATCCTGGCAGGAATCCCGATGTTCGTGCGCCCGTTCATAGTGACTCCTCAGGCGGTCAATAAACTCAAGGGTATCCCTGCATTGCTCGGAGAGAAAGGATATTCCACGGCTTTCTTTCACGGCGCACGCACCGGAAGCATGGGCTTCGACGGTTTTGCCCGATCAATAGGTTTTGATCAATATTATGGGCGCGAGGATTTCTCTGCCGACGTCCGGTTTGGCGGCGACAGGGATTTCGACGGCTACTGGGCGATATGGGACGAACCGTTCATGAAATGGTATGCCCTGAAGATGACCGAAATGAAACAACCGTTCATGACTGCAATCTTCACGGCCTCCAACCATCATCCGTTCCGGATTCCTGACGAATACAAGGGGCGTTTCCCGGAAGGGACGATGCAGATTCATCCCACCGTTGGCTACACCGACAATGCCCTGCGTGAGTTTTTCGCGGTTGCAAAGACCCAGCCCTGGTATGACAACACGATTTTCGTGATCACTAACGACCACACCAACATGCGCGATCATGATGAATACCGCAGCGACATCGGCAGTTTCTATGGTCCGGTGATCATCTTCGACCCATCTGGCGAGATTCCTCCCGGCGAGCGTGAAGCCATCGCGCAGCAGACCGACATCCTCCCGACGATGATCAATCATCTTGGTTATGACCGTCCGTATCTGGCCTTCGGATGTGATCTCCTCTCCACGGCGCCCGAAGACACCTGGGCCGTGAACTATATCAATGGGGTCTACCAATACGTGAAGGGAAACCGTATCCTGCAGTTTGACGGCACGAAAGCCGTGGCTCTCTATGACATCGACGACCACCGGATGGAACACAATCTTCTTGGCACTGATCCGGTGGCGGCATCAATGACAAGGGAACTGAAAGCCATCATCCAGCAATATATGGACCGTATGCTCTCCGACCGGCTCACGGCGGAATAAAACTTTGCCGATATGGAAGAAAAACCGAAGAAAGAGAAACTTTGGAACGGCAACTATTGGAGGGCGATGATCGGCAATTTCCTGCTCTTCTTCTCCTTCTATCTGCTCACTCCGCTCCTTCCGCTCTATCTCGACGCGGAATTCGCAGCCGATAAAGACGTGATGGGGCTCGTGCTCTCGGGCTATGTGGTGGCGGCGCTGCTCGTGCGTCCGTTCAGTGGCTTCATCGTCGACACTTTCGATCGTAAAAAGGTGCTGATGCTCTGTTTCTTTATCTTTTTCATTCTCTTTACGGGCTATATCGGTGCGGGCACACTCCTGCTCTTCGGAATTGTGCGCACTCTCCATGGACTCCCGTTTGGCGCCGTCACGGTGGCCAATTCCACGGTTGCCATCGACGTGCTTCCGTCGTCGCGCCGCAACGAGGGGATCGGCTTCTATGGTCTGAGCAACAATCTCGCCATGGCCTTCGCTCCCTCCATAGGAATATGGATCTATACGGCCACCGACAATTTCCAGCTTCTCTTCTGGATTGCCCTGATCACGGCTCTGGCAGGATTTGTGGCCGTTTCCACCATCAGGCTGCCGAAGCGGGAGAAGAAAAACGTCAGGATTCCGGTTAGTTTCGACAGGTTTTTCCTGACCCGGGCCTGGGCGCTTGCGCTAAATATCATCTGCTTCAGTTTCTGCTGGGGATTGATGTCGAACTATGTAGCCATCTATGGCAAGGAGGTGCTGGGAATGACCGACGGCACCGGGGTTTTCTTCATGATCCTCTCGCTGGCTCTCTTCGCTTCGCGGATTCAAGGTTCCAAAGCTCTCGCCAAGGGACGTATCACTGAGAATGCCGCCATGGGAGTCTTGCTCTCGCTCGGCGGGTTCATTCTTTTCGCTGCCGTGAAACATCCCTGGGCATATTTCACATCGGCCGCCCTTATTGGCTTGGGCAACGGCCACATGTATCCCGCCTTCCTGAACATGTTCATAAAGATGGCTCCCAACGACCGACGGGGCACCGCCAATTCCACCATTCTGACGGCATGGGATGCCGGGATGGGAATAGGCATAATCGTGGGAGGTTTTCTTCTGGAATACATCTCCTATTCAGCGGCTTTCTGGGGAGCGGCAGTCATGCAGGGCACGGGCACTATCCTCTTCTTCCTCTATGTGCGCGGTGTCTTCCTGCGCAAGCGCCTGGACCTGGAATAGAAGTTGAGAGGGGCAGTGCAAATCCGGGTAGTTTGGAGGTGATGGTTGTAGGTTCAAAGTGTTTGGATTTTTACAGATTTTGGGGTTTTAATTGTTTGGATTTTTACAGATTCTTCCTCCAACTCTTTTATAATAAAATAATTATTCTTATTTTTGCAGGCAGAATTTTTTAAGCCGAAAACAACCATGTATTTTAAAAGACTTATCGACCGATATAATGGATGCGATAAGGAATGTGGATATATATCCTCTCTATGCCCTTTCAAACCTTATTAATCCCTCTCTTTGACCTGTAGATCATCAATCCTCCAATAGCTTGGTGAATAGATCTCCCGGGGGATAGGGTTTTCTCCGAAATATTCCTTTAGCACCTGCCGCGACTCTGGGGTCGACAGCATGTCGGGGAAGATTTCCAGGGACTCGGAAAGAATGGACCGTGCTTCCTGATTGCCGAGAAGGGCTCCTTTAAGAAACATGGCGTCAGAGGCCGCATGGTCGTAACCGATTCCACGGCCGTGGGCGAGAGCGTTGGCAAGCAGGGTGGAGGCATCGGCCTGCACGTGTGTGGCCGGGTCATCTTTTCTTGAAAGGATTATTTTTAGAAGTGTCACTCCCGAGTAGGGGAGGCTCCCCGTGTAGTGCTTCCGTGCCAGAGAAAGCAGGGAGTCGGATTGAAGCGTTTCCCATAGAGGGCGCATAAGGTGCGACAGCTTAAAGTCGGCTGTTGGGAATCCATGGCGTGCTGCCCGCTCATAGAGGTCTGCAGCGGCAAGAGTGTCGGCCGTGGCATGTTTATCCCTCAGGAGAAGGTCGGCGAGCTGGGTCTCTGCCGCCGGATTATCTTGTGCGGCCGCTTTGCTGAGCCATAAGATGGCATTCTCCATATTTTTTTCAACACCGACCCCTTCCGCATACATAAATCCGATGTTGGCGGCAGCTGTGGAGAATCCGTCGTCGGCAGCTTTCTTGAGCCAGAAAAGAGCCGAATCGGGTTGGGCTGCGGTCAGTTTGCCGGTCATATAGACAAAGCCGAGATAATTCTCAGCTTCAGGCAATCCCCCTTCGGCAGCCTGACGCAGGAGAAGAAGACTCCTTACGGTGTCGGGCCTGATGGAATCGGAGCCTCGCTCATAGATTTCGGAGAGACGGTAGAGACGCAGGAGCCGCTCCCTCTCGGGCGATGGCACCGGGGGTGTGGAAAATGAGGAAAGGAGGATACCTCCAAAGAGCAGGGCCGGGATGAGAGGGATATATTTCATTTCGCGGAGAGTGTGACCAGAGGCACCATCATCTCCTGCATGGAGATGCCGCCATGCTGGAAAGTGCCGTCGTAGTATTGCACGTAGTAGTTATAATTGTTGGGATATGAGAAGAAATCCTCGTTGCATGCAAAGATATAGGAACTCGAGAGATTCGGCGACGGGAGTCCGAATTTTTTCGGATTATGCATCTCATAGACCTGTTTAGGATTGTAGTTCAGGTTTTTCCCCACCTTATAGCGGAGATTGGTATTGGTGTTTCGGTCGCCCACCACTTTTATTGGATTGTCAACGCGGATGGTGCCGTGGTCTGTGGTGACCACCACTTTGAAACCGAGTTCGGCGAGTCGGCGGAAAATGTCGAGCGTGCCGGAATGGCGAAACCAGGATTCCGTCAGCGATCGGTAGGCTGCGTCTGAGTTGGCGAGTTCGCGAATCATCTTCGACTCCGTGCGGGCATGAGAGAGCATGTCGATGAAATTGAGCACGATGACGTTGAGAGGAATATCCTTGATCGAATTGATTTTATGAAGGAATTTCTCGCAGGCGGTGGAGTCGTTGAGCTTGGTGTAGGAGAAACGGTCTTTTCTCCTGAATCGTGCAATCTGGGTGGCAATGAGTTCCTCCTCATGGATATTCAGCCCTTCGTCTTCATCAACATCCACCCAAAGATCGGGAAACATTTCGGAAATCCCGAGCGGCATGAGGCCCGCGAAGATGGAGTTTCGGGCGTATTGTGTGGAGGTGGGGAGAATGGCGGTGTAGAGGTCTTCCTCCGCGTCAAACCATTCCGAGAGCAGAGGCTGCACCACTTTCCACTGATCGAGACGGAAATTATCAATCACGAAAAGACAAACCTTCTCTCCGGCGTCGAGCATGGGGAAAATCCGGGAGCGGAAAATGTCGGGGCTCATCAGCGGCCGGTCCGGTCCGGCAATCCAGGATTCGTAGTCGTGGCGCACAAATTTGCAGAATCTCGAATTGGCATCGCGTTTCTGCATCAGGAGCATCTCCGTCATGGCCGTGTCGGTCTCGGAGAGACGGAGCTCCCAGAATACGAGCCTGCGGTATACCTCCTGCCAGTCGGCCATGGATGCTGCAGAATTGATCCTTGCGGAGAGCCGCGAAAATTCCTCCTGATAGGCGGAGGTGGCGGCGCGAGCGGCTATCTCGCCGCCGTGGAGATTCTTTTTCAGGGAGAGGAGTATCTGGTTGGGGTTGACGGGTTTGATGAGATAATCCGCTATCTGATGGCCAATGGCCTCGTTCATCAGGTTTTCCTCTTCCGATTTGGTGATCATGATGACCGGAATCTCCGGATGGGAAGCGTTGATGCGGGCAAGAGTCTCAATGCCCGAAAGACCGGGCATGTTCTCGTCGAGCAGGAGGAGATCGAATCTTGAGGAATCGAGCGCGTCAAGGGCATCAAGACCGCTGGCTACGGTCTCGACATCATATCCCTTTGCGCGGAGAAACAGTATGTGGGGTTTTAGAAGGTCGATCTCATCGTCGGCCCAGAGAATTCTTTCCATACAGGATAAACGTGAAAAGCCACCTCTTAGTTTCCCTCCACGATCTTTTCAATCTTTTCAGCCTCCGCCTCATCGCGAAAGCGGAAATAGTCTTCGAAAGAACGCGACTCGCGGAGAAGGATCTCGAAGTTCTCTTTGCTGATCATGACGGGTTCCACTCCGGGAGGAAGTGCGTCGGGATGTTTCCCGAGCACTGCCATATAGCGGCTGAGCTCGCGCATATCAGCGAATCCCTTCACCACGACCAGACCTACGTCGTCAAACCCCATGACTTCAAGATCGAAGTCTTTCACGGAGAAGGTGGTGAAATTGAAACGCGCGATGTCGTAGATCACCTGATTTGAATTGACGTCGTTGCGCGAAAACACCAATACAAGATATTGCGGGGAGGCGGGGTCAAGCCTGAATGAAGATACAGAGTCGGGAATCTCCCCGTCGGCTTCCGAGGCTTCGCCGAGCTTTGCCTGCCACACCATTCCCCGCGGATTGGATGAACCTCCCTGCGGCACTCCCCCCTCTTTCAGCCTGCGCAACATTCCTCCTGCCGCCTCTGCCACGTCTGATTCCGGCCAACGCCTCACGATGTCGGTGAGTTCCGACCGGAAAGCCTCCGGGTCTCCCTCCGTGAGGCTCGCGAGGGCATCGAGGAAAAGGAATTTGGGCATCATCGGGGAGAGGGGATAGAGCCTCCGCATCTCGGATGCTATCTGCCTCACCTCTCCGTTGCGGTTGTCAAGATAGGCGGAATATGCCTGCTCATAGAGTTCAGACTGGATTCGGCCCATATCGCGCAGCCGGGAGAAATAGTCGGGGTCGGAGAGGGCAGTGGCGTATGGGCTGTCCGGGAAATCCGAGAGAATGCGCTGACGCCATTTCTCAGCCTCCTCCCTTTCTCCGTCGCGCACCGCCATGAGATACATCGCATGGAACGCGTCGAGCCGGAAAGGATTGTCGGGATATCGGTGGTCAAGCTGGGAGAATGCCCGGCGTGCGGCCGGATAGTTGTCAAGGCGGTCTTTGAGGATTAATCCCATGTTGTAGAGTCCCTCTTCAATGATCCGGTTGGAGGAGGCGATCTCCGCAGGAGAAGAGGGGATTGCTGCGAGATAATATTCGGGATTGGCAGGGTCGGAAGCCGCGGCGGTGTTTTCCTTATCTTCGGCGTCGGCGTTCTCCTCCTCTTCGCCCTCATCATCCTCTCCATTATCGGTTTCCTCTGTGGAGAAGGTTGATTTATCGCGCCTGCGCCAGTTGTCTTCAAGTTTCCGCGCACCCCATTTTTTCTGAAACTCCGCTTTTCCGGCACTCACCATCGCGGGATTGTAGAAATACCATGAATTATCGGCGTTAGATGTGAAAGTGGCGGGAGTATTGGCGGGAAGATTTCCGGCCACGGGGAGTGCCCGGGCGTTCTCAAGGGCGTTGGCGCGTTCTTCCTCCTCTTTCAGTTCTTTCATTTTCCGGCGGTAGTCATCGGCCAGCCTGCGACATTCATCTTCCCTTTTTTCGGGAGAGAGGGAGGCAATAGCGAGCAGGGAATCCTGGAGGTGAACGTTTTCCGAGTAAATTGCAAGCTCATCGAGCACAGCGCTTTTCCCGGCGATCTCCCTGATTCCCGGATAGTCTTCCGGCAGCCGGGCAGCCGCTTCCGAGAGAAGCGGCTGAGCCTTGGCATATTCTCCACGGGCGAAATATAGGTTTCCAAGCGCGAGCCTCGCCAACGTGGCGTCGGTTCCCTCCCGGGTTGACCCGGCTATGGCCAGAATATAGTTTTTTTCTGCCTGAGCTGTGTCGCCCTGTGCCATCCGCAAGTTGCCGATGGCATAGTGGATCAGGTCGAGATATTCCCGGTTGCGCTCGTAGCGGGTCATCCGGGTCAGAGCTTTCACTTCCGAGCTGATGTCGTTTCCGGCATAGACTTCCGACTGGCGTATTCTTGCCGCCACTTTCAAGGCATGAGGCACGGATATTCCCGAGGCTGCCTTCCCGAAAGCGTCGAAGGCTTTCTGTTTCTCTCCGATACGCGAATAGACCTGGCCAAGGAGGAAGAGCAGACGGTGGCGCTGCATGCCAGATTCCTCCGCAGCGGCATTTTTCAAAGGCTCCACCGCTTCGCTCCATTCCCCGCGGTGAATCCTGAGATCGGCCTCAACGAGATTATGCAGAAGTCTGAGCCTGGGGGTGGTGATGCTTTTCGGGCGCACAAGCCGCAACACGTTTTCGGCCTCATGGGTCCAGCCAAGGGCGCAATAGGCGGCGGCCTGCCGGAGGCGGGCTTCCGTCACGATGTCGGGAAGCCATTGGAAATGGCGGGAAATATAGAGAAAGGTGGTGGCGGCGGTCATGAAATCACCGTCATAATAGAGAGCCTCCCCCATCCTCATCCAGGCGTTGTGGAGGAATGGATTGAATTCCTCGCGGGCCCTGAAATCGCGGTCGGCCTGATTCCTTGAGCGTTTCTGCGGTTTGCGGGTGATGGAATGGAGCTCGATGGCTTTCTGCATCTTCTCGACAGTGCGCCTGAAATCCCCTTCCGGTTGAGGGAGGCGTTCGTCGCCCCGGGCCTCTGCCGGATGAACGGGGAGCATCCTGGAATAATCGTCGGCATAGTTTTTCTCCATTTCGGAGAGCTGTTCGCGGAAATGTTCGTCGCCGTTGTGAAACACGTTGTAGCGCGTCGTGAACGCCTGCCACTGTCGGGAGAGGGGAGTGTTTCGCCGCGTGCCGCAGCCTGCGCAAAGCAGGAGCGTCAGGAGAAGCAGGGGGATGATGCGGAATCGGTTCACGATGGGGAGAGCGTAATAGGGATCCTCACTTTCCGGTCAGCAGCCCCTGAAGGTCGAATAGGAGATTGAGAGCCTGGAGTGGGGTGAGGTTGTCGATGTTCACTTTTAGCAGTCGGTCTCTGATCTGCGAGAGTAGGGGGTCGTCGAGCTGAAAGAAGCTCAGCTGATAGCCGTCGCGGCTTGCCCCGAGGTTTCCGAGGTCACCTTTGGTTGCGGCTTCCCCTCCGGCAGAGTTCTTCTCCAGCTGTTTCAGCACCTGGTTTGCTCTTCTGACGATCGAAGGGGGCATTCCCGCGAGTTTGGCCACGTGGATTCCGAAGCTATGGGCCGACCCTCCCGGCTCCAGTTTCCTGAGAAACACCACCTTCCCGCCGATCTCCTTCACTGAGACGTTGAAGTTTGCTATCCTGGGGAATTTCTTCTCCATCTCGTTGAGTTCATGGTAGTGGGTTGCGAAGAGTGTCTTGGGGCGGCAGCGTCCGTTCTCATGAATATGCTCCACGATCGACCATGCGATGGAAATGCCGTCGTAGGTGGATGTTCCGCGGCCGAGCTCGTCGAAAAGAATCAGCGAGCGTTCGCTCATATTGTTCAGGATGGCCGCGGCCTCATTCATCTCCACCATGAATGTGGACTCTCCCGACGAGATGTTGTCGGAAGCTCCCACGCGGGTGAAGATCTTATCGACGATCCCCATTTTCAGGGCTTTGGCCGGCACGAAGCATCCGATCTGGGCCATGAGGGTGATCAGGGCGGTCTGGCGGAGCAGAGCCGACTTTCCGCTCATGTTTGGGCCGGTGATCATCATGATCTGGCGCACGTCGCAGTCAATAGAAACGGAATTGGCTATGTAGCTCTCTCCGGGGGGGAGGGAGCGCTCAATCACGGGATGCCGGCCCTCCGTGATCTGCAGTTCAAGAGAATCGTCGACCACGGGGCGCACGTAGCCGTTGTCGGCGGCAACGAGGGCGAAAGAGAGAAGGCAGTCGAGAGTAGCCACAGCCGAGGCCGTCTGATGAAGGGAGTTGAAGCGGGAGTTGATTTTTTCGAGGAGTTCCAGGAAAATGCGGTTTTCGATTGCATCGATCCTCTCCTCCGCCCCTCCGATCTTCTCTTCAAGTTCCTTCAGTTCGGGGGTGATGTAGCGTTCGGCGCTGACGAGGGTCTGTTTCCTGATCCACTCGGGGGGCACTTTGTCGCGGTGGGTGTTTCTGACTTCAAGATAATACCCGAAGACGTTGTTGAAGCTGATTTTAAGCGATGGAATCCCTGTTCGGATGCTTTCGGCAGTCTGGATCGCCTCGAGAGCCTGCCGGCTGTTTGCCCGGAGTTGGCGTAGTTCGTCGAGCTCGGGGTCGATCCCCTCGTTGATGACAGGGCCCTTTCCGAAAGAGGCGGGAGCATCCGGCTGGATTGCGGTTCCGATCCATTGCGCCACGTCGGCTACGTCAGGCATATCCGCGGCAAATTCCTCCAGACGGGGAATGCCGGAAGCTTTCAGGAGGCTCCTCAATGCTGAGGCTCCTCTTATTCCCTCGGCGAGCTGCACCATCTCGCGTGGGGAAATCTTTCCGGAGGCCACCCGCGACCCGAGGCGTTCGATATCGCCGGTGCGTTTCACGTTGTTCACCGCCTCCTCACGCAGAGCCGCGTCGTTGAAGAAGATATCGACTGTCTCAAGACGCCGGTTGATGGCCTCGACGCTGAGGAGCGGAAAGACGATCCAGTTGCGAAGTTTGCGTGAGCCCATCGGGCAAGATGTGCGGTCGATGATGTCGAGAAGGCATTTCCCGTCCTGCCCCATGGGGGCGAGGAGCTCGAGATTCCGTATCGTGAACCTGTCGAGATGCATGAAACGCCGGTTGTCGATCCGGCTCAGGGAGGTGATATGTGATATTTTGGTGTGGCTGGTCAGGTCGAGATAATGCAGGATGCTGCCTGCTGCAATGACGGCCTCGGGGAGTCCCTCCAGTCCGAATCCCTTGAGGGTGGCGGTGTCGAACTGCTTGCGCAGCCTCTCCTCCGCGGCATCCGATGTATAGACCCAGTCGTCGAGCTCGAAGACACTACATTTGAGAGAGAGATGGCGGGCGCAGAAATCGCGGGTTCCCCTCATTCTGAGGAGCTCTTTCGGCTGGAAACCCGAGAGGATCTTGTCGGCATCTTCCGGAGATGTCTGGGCGCAGAGGAATTCGCCGGTGGAGATGTCGAGAAGGGCTATTCCGAGAGCCTTTTTTCCAACATGGATTGCCGCGAGAAAATTGTTTTCCTTGGCCTGAAGTGCGCCGGTTGAGGTGTTGATGCCGGGGGTCACGAGTTCCGTGATCCCGCGTTTCACAAGTTTCTTGGTCAGTTTAGGATCTTCGAGCTGCTCGCAGATGGCAACACGGCGTCCGGCCCTGACAAGCTTCGGGAGATAGGAATCGAGAGCATGGTGGGGGAATCCGGCGAGTTCCACGGAGGAGGCCTTCCCGTTGGCACGTTTGGTGAGGGTGATTCCGAGGATTTCGCTTGCGGCTATCGCATCGTCGGAAAAAGTTTCATAGAAGTCGCCGACGCGGAACAGAAGGATCGCGTCGGGATGTTTCTTTTTCATCTCCAGATATTGGAGCATGAGTGGTGTTTCTGCAATTTTAGCCATTTCTGAGGGAGGGATCTTATTTCCCGAAAATAGAGAGCATCCAGGTCGACATCCCCACATAGATGAGGAGACCCACGACGTCGTTCGTGATCTGTATGAAGGGTCCTGTGGCGAGTGCCGGATTGATTTTCAGGCGTTCGAGGGTGAGGGGCACGAAAGTTCCGAACACGGTAGCGAATATCACGACGGCAAACAGGGAGGCCGCCACTGCGAGCGAGACGCTGTATTTCACGTTTCCAGGCTGAGTGAAGAAGACATAGAGAAACACCACTGATGAAATGATGATGGCGTTTAGCATGGCCACAAGAAACTCCCTTCCGATCTGGGTCCAGGCATTCTTGATCTCCAGGCGTCCGTTGGCGAGACCCTGCACCACTATCGCGCTCGCCTGCACTCCTACGTTTCCTCCTGTTCCTCCGATGAGGGGAATGAAGATGGCGAGGGCCGTCACGGCGGCGATCTGAGCTTCGAATCCTCCGAGAATCAGAGAGTTCACTATTCCTCCCACGATTCCGATAAGGAGCCAGGGAATGCGGGCGCGAGTTTGCTGAAGCACTGAGTCGGAGGCGTCGACGTCTGAGGAGATACCGGAAGCCAGCTGATAGTCTCTCTCGCTCTGTTCGCGCACCTCGTCCATGACGTCGTCTACGGTGATTTGTCCCGCAAGACGGCCGATGCTGTCGACAACAGGCATCGCCACAAGGTCGTATTTCTCAAAATCGATGGCCACCTCATCTATCGGAGTCTCGGTTCTCACCGACACCGGATCGCGCTCCATCACGTGCTTGATTTTCGACACGGAAGGATGGGTGATCATTTTCTTTAGGGGGAGCACACCGCGCAGGCGGTTGTCATCGTCCACGACATAGACGTTATAGATGTCGTCGAGATCCTCAGCCTGGCGTCTCATCTCCTTCAGGCAATCGGGCATGGAGAGATTTTCGTTGACCACGATCATCTCCGTTCCCATAAGACCTCCGGCCGTGTCTTCGTCATATTGGAGAAGGTCGACGATATCGCCGGCCTGTTCCACGTCGTCGATATGCTGGATCACCTCGTCGCGATCCTCTTCGTCGAGTTCCTGGATAAGGTCTACGGCGTCGTCGGTGTCGAGCAGATCGATGAAGTGGCCGATCTGTTCGGGTTCCATCCCTTCGAGGAGTTTCTTCCGGTCTTCCTCATCGAGTTCCATGAGGACGTCGGCCTTCTTTTCCTTATCCTCGATAAGATTGAAGAGCCATTCGGCCTGACGAAGGTTGAGTTCCTGAAACAGCTCGGCGATGTCGGCGGGGTGTAGCTCCCTCACCTCCTCGCGGGCCGCGGGGGCATCCTGGGTTTCTATTATGTTGTCGATCCGTTCTAAATCGTGTTCGGTAAAATCCTTCATTGAGATGTCGGTGTGGTCGTTTACTGCAAAATTAGCTAAAAAAGCCGAAAATATGCAATGTCGAAGTGAAATTTAGAAAGTTTATGACTGAGGAAAGGGCTCGATGGTGGGGATTATTGATGGATTATTCGCAATGACCGGGAGTGTGTGGGATTTTTTTATTAACTTTGCCGTTAATCCGTCATCAAACAGA
Organism: uncultured Sangeribacter sp.; assembly: GCA_964425935.1. Lineage (GTDB taxonomy): Bacteria > Bacteroidota > Bacteroidia > Bacteroidales > Muribaculaceae > Lepagella. The sequence continues at coordinate 25,485 of CAYROR010000006.1, read as the reverse complement.
CGCATCATCGATATGGAAAATAAAAAGGCAGCGATATGCTGCATCGGACACATAACCCACGACAAAATCATCACCCCACGCCACACCGTTGAACTTCCGGGGGGCACGGCCTTCTATTTCGGCCATGCCATGAGCAGGCTCGGCTCAGAAGAATTTCAGCTTGTCACTGCCGTAGGCCCTTCGGAGCTTCCTGCTGTTGAGGATCTGCGGGCTGAAGGAATCGACGTGAAGGTGCTTCCCAGCCGGGAGTCGGTCTATTTCGAAAATAAATACGGCGCCGACAGCAATAACCGCACTCAGCGGGTTCTCGCCAAGGCCGACCCGTTCACCGTGGATGGACTGAAGGATGTTGATGCCGGAATCTATCATCTCGGCACCCTTCTGGCCGACGATTTCCCCCCTGAGGCCGTGAAATATCTTGCAGGGAAGGGGAAGGTGTCGGTCGATGCCCAGGGCTATCTCCGGGAGGTGAGAGGGGAAAATGTCTATCCTGTTGACTGGGAGGGGAAAGAGGAGATCTTTCCCTATATCCAGATCTTGAAAGCCAATGAAAAGGAGATGGCCACCCTCACAGGGGAAACCGATCCCCGGAAGGCCGCCCTTAAACTTGCTGACATGGGCATTAAGGAAGTGGTGCTGACGCTTGGCGACCAGGGCTCTCTGGTGTATGCCGACGGTGAGTTCACAGAGATACCGGCCTACGTCGCGGATGATGTTGTGGATGCCACGGGGTGTGGCGATACTTATATGGCGGGCTATCTCTATAAAAGAGCCCAGGGTGCTTCAGTCTATGACAGTGGTTGCTATGCGGCAGCCATGTGCACACTCAAGCTCGGGGCCTCCGGTCCGTTCCGGGGCACTCCTGAAGAGATCGCCGCTGTGATCGGGAGAAAGTGATCGAAGGTTTCATAAGCATAAACAGATAACGACCGCGACAAAATCATCGCGGTCGTTATCTGTTTATGCTGTCGCCCGAGGTGGGCGTGAATATTAGGATTGACCTTTAAAGCTGGGCTGTCTGCTGGGCGCTCTGCTGCTCGGCCTCCTGGATCATCTTCTGGTTGGCGAAGATGGTGATCTCCACGCGGCGGTTTAGTGCGCGCCCTTCCGGAGTGTCGTTTGAAGCGATGTAGTCGGCCATCGGAATGCCGGTTGCGAAAAGGCGGTCGGCGTTGACTCCGCATTTGATCAGATAATTGCGCACCGAGTTCGCCCGCTGGTTGGAAAGCTTTTCGTTGATGGCATAGCTGCCCGTGTTGTCGGTGTAGCCGGTGATGGCAACGTCGGTGTCAGGGTTTTCGATGAGGTTCACGGCAAACTTCGTGAGATCGGCCTGAGCCTGCGGGTTGAGGTTGTATTTTCCGGTCGGGAAGAGGATTCCGCCGTCAAAAGTGACCTTGATCGCGCGCAGACCGTTGGAATCTGTGGTCTCCTCCACCTTGGCCTGCTGGGCGAGCTGCTCCTCGAGCTGTTTCTGCTGCTTATCCATCTTATTTCCGATCAGGGCTCCGGCTCCAGAGCCAATGGCTGCGCCGATGGCCGCGCCGATTCCGGCTCCCTTTCCGCCTCCGATCAACGCGCCGATTCCGGCACCGAGACCTGCTCCGCCACCGCCTCCGATGAGGGCACCCTTACCTGTGTTGTTCATGTTGCAGCCTGTGGCGCCGAAAAGCATGGCCACTGCCAGAAATGCTACTGAGAATTTTCTTGCGATTTTCATAACCTTGATGTTTTATGCGGAGAGCAAAAAAGATGCTTCCGCGGATTAATATAGCATTATAACCGCGGAAGCATTTATTTGGTTTGAGAGTTTGCAGAAAAAATCTGCGTCAGTCTCTGCCGGCACTCTTCAGGTCGGAAGCCCTGACCGATCCTCCGGATGACGTCTCTTTGCTCAAGGTTTTGCATTTGCCGCGGAAAGTGATTGAAGCCTGGCTGCTTGCATCTCCGCTGACACTGCGGCAATTGATTCCGTTCACATGAACTGATGCCGTGCTCGATGCGTCGACTTCGAGATCTCCGTCGGGTGATTCGAAGCCATCGATAAACACCCTTGAAGCGCTCGATGAGTCAATTTCCAACTCATTGCCTTTCACCATGTCTATTTCGACGTTTGATGCGCTCGACACATCGATGTCGACGTTATCGCATTTCACTACACCGGCAGAAAGCTTCGACGCGCTCGAAAGATCCAAATCGAATGCATCGCAGGCAACGTCACAAAGGCTCACGTTTGCCGCCGATGAAAGATGGAAGGATATGCGTTTGGCCTTGAGGTTTCCCTTCACCTCCAGAGAGGCTGCCGATGAGAGGGTTGCTGATGAGAATTGGTTGGTCTGCACCGTCACGATGGAGGGTCCGTTGATGGAGCGGAACGATCCCTCATAGCGCACCTTGAGGCAGTTGTTGTCAACCGTCACTTTCAGGTAGGGAGCGGCCGATTCGGTGGTGGCGATCTGGGCTTTGCCGTTGAATTTGCCGGGGATGAGGATCACTTTGATGCCCCTCGAAGCAGAGATCTTGGTGAAATCCGTGATCGTGACTGTTTTCTTTACGTTGGCATCTTCATCTGAGCCATTGTTGATGTTGCCATTGCCATAGGTTACGTCGAATGCATCCGGTAGTTCTTTCAGGATGGAGGGGTCTGAAATCTCCCGCACCCCTTTTTCAGAAGCGGGGAGGCTGATGAAGCATCCCAGAGAGAGAACGCAGAAAGCCGCAGAAGCGAGCATGAATGAGAATCTGAATTTCATAAAAGCGGTTTTTAATGGTTGTTTTCTATATGCTATACTGCGCAGTGTGGGATTTTGCAACAAAAAAACAGAAATTTTTTTCAGACGTTGAATCGGAAATGCATGATATCGCCATCCTGCACCACATATTCCTTCCCCTCCACCGACATTTTACCGGCCTCCTTCACAGCGTTTTCAGATCCGAGGGAAACGAAATCGTCATACTTGATCACCTCGGCGCGGATAAAACCTTTCTCAAAATCGGTGTGGATGATTCCGGCAGCCTGAGGGGCTTTGGTGCCCCGCAGGAATGTCCAGGCGCGCACTTCGTCGGGGCCGGCTGTGAAATAGGTCTGGAGATCAAGCAGGGAATAGGCCGCACGTATGAGACGGCTCACTCCGCTCTCCTCCAATCCGATTTCCTGCAGGAACTCGGTGCGCTCTTCGGGAGTTTCCAGTTCGGCGATCTCGCTTTCTGTTGCTGCGGCCACGATCATGATGCCGGAGTTGTCGCCTTTCAGGGCCTCGCGCACCATTTCCACATATTTGTTGCCATCCACGGCCGATGCATCGTCGACATTGCAGACGTAGAGCACCGGTTTGTTGGTGAGCAGGAATAGATCGCGGGCGAAGCGTTGCTCATCTTTTGATTCAAACTGCACGCTGCGCGCGGGTTTGCCGGCTTCGAGAGCCTCCTTGTATGCCTGGAGGACATCCGCCTGCAGGCGCGCTGTCTTGTCGCCGCCGCTCTGGGCGGCCTTGAGGGTCTTTGCGAGGCGCGCATCCACGGTTTCGAGATCCTTGAGCTGGAGCTCATAGTTGATGATCTCCATGTCGCGCACCGGGTCTACGCTGCCATCTACGTGGGTGATGTTGTCGTCGTCGAAACAGCGGAGCACGTGGAGAATGGCATCCGTCTCCCGGATGTTGGCGAGAAACTTGTTGCCGAGTCCCTCCCCTTTGGAGGCTCCTTTCACGAGGCCCGCGATGTCTACGATCTCGACGGTGGCCGGCACCACGCTGCGCGGGTTACACATCTCCACGAGTTTATTGAGGCGCACGTCGGGAACTGTGATCATCCCCACGTTTGGCTCGATCGTGCAGAAAGGGAAATTCGCCGACTGGGCTTTAGCGTTGCTGAGACAATTGAAGAGTGTCGACTTCCCGACGTTGGGAAGTCCGACTATACCGCATTTTAATGACATTCCGGAATAATTATTAAAAAAGTTTGGATAATACTGCGCAAAATTAGCAAAAATTATTGAGAAGTGGGGATGTCGGTCAGTTGATTTCGACTTCGGGGAGTGCTTCGAGCCAGAAGGAATCGGCAAGGTTCACTTGTTCAAACGACACCGCAGAAAGGTTTTTCATTTCTGTCGGCTTCCCCGGGGAGCATGCGGCCACTGAAAGGAGGGCGATCCCTCCGAGCAGGGTATGGGTGATGAAAGGAAATCTCATGAAAAATTCTTGTTTTGTCGCAAAGTTACAATAATTCTGCGACAAAACAAGAATTCTGAGAGGATTGCTCCGGGCGGGGAATCCGTGGAATGTCAGGGCACGGAATTCACGCGGGCGTAGATGTAGGTCTGGGTGCGTCCGCCGGTTGTCATCCATTGGAGCCAGAGGGAATCGCCGTTGTCGGTAAACCAGTAGGCCATCGTTGATTCCGATCCATCCTCATATTGGATGTTTATCTGATAGTTGGTGGTTGTGGATCCTGATTTCTGACAGAAATAGGCCATGTCTTCCGAGATCAGGCGGTTTCGGGAATAATAGAAATATCCTCCGTGTCCGCGGCCGTAGAATTCCATATAGTTGGTGTCGTAGGAGTCCACCGGCTGTGAGTTTGCCTGCACGAGTTCCCACGATCCCTCGAGACGGCTGTCGAAGAAATAGTTTGACCCCCATCCGGGAGGAGGATTGTAGCCCCAGCCGTCGTCAGGTTCACAAGACGACATCATGAATGAAAACCCGATCGTCAGGAGGAGGAGAGGGAGCAATGTTCGCCATAAATTCTTTTTCATAAATTCTGTTTTAGGTGTGAATTGTTCAGATCATATAGAATTATAACGGCGTTGGTTTTTGAAAGGTTTAAGAGTTGAGCCGATGACTAATAGTAAGTCTGGGGAGTGGTTAGTTGAAATTTGAAATTTTTTCCGTAACTTTGCCATACATCATCTTAATACTCTCTCAAAATGACTCAGATTCTCCTATATATCATCACGGCTCTTCTCGTTGCAACCACTGCTGCTTGCGAGAAGACCCTCCCGCTGCAACTCACCGGGATCAATTCCATCGCCGACAGCATCTCAGGGGCGGGCACAAACGCCGACCGGGAGCTCTTCCACAGGGCAGACTCGCTTCTGAGCAGCGTCGATGTTTCCGGTTTATCCGAAAACGACCGGATGTATCACTCCCTGCTTCAGGTGAAACTCACCGACAAGGCATATCTCCGGCATCCCGGCGACACAATCATCTGCCCCGTGGTGGAATATGCGGAGAAACACCGGCGCTGCGGCTTTTACACCGAAGCCCTCTACTATGGAGGCCGCGTCTATTCCGACATCGGCGACTCATTCACTGCCCTCCGCTACTATCAGGATGCTCTCGACAACCTCCCCGACGAGAAGAGAAATACCCTTCTCCACGCGAAAATACTCAGTCAGACCGGAAGACTTCTCTATTCCCTGAGGCTGAATGAGGAGGCAGCTCAATATCTTAAGGGAACAATCCGTATTGACTCAATTTTAGGGGAACCACTCCTGAAAGTGTATGATACGGAGCTTCTCGCATCCATCTTCCTTCATCAGAACAATTATGGAATGGCGAAAGCGACTCTTGAGAAGGCTCGGCAGCTTGCAATGAAGGTTTCTCCTTTAGATACAGCCATCATTGACGTGAATCTTGCGGAGATTCTTTATCATCAGGGAAAAATCCCTGATGCTCTGAGGCTCATCCGGCCCGCTGTAGAGGCAACAGACTCCCTGTCGAAAAATCTTGCGTTAGCAAATGCCTCCAGGATATATAAGGAGGCCGGTGTCCTGGACACCGCTGCTATTTATGCCCTTAGGCTCGTGAACCGCAAAGACCCCAACAACCATAAGATCGGCTATCGCGTGATATTCTCTCCTGAGATGAAGGATGTGATTCCCCACGACACCCTCACCCATTATATCGGGAAATATCATTCATGGATGGAGAACTATCTTGACCGCAACGGCGACTCAAGGGCAATCTCGCAACAATCCCTCTACAATTACCGCATCCATCAAACGATGGCAGCAAAAACAAAACATGCTAATTCCATACTATGGATTGTCATTGTAATCCTTTCTGTAGTAATTTTTGGAGCTATCCTAACAATATGTGCACTTCTTATCAAACTGAATACCCATAAAAGGGGGAAGAAACTTCATGATTCCAGACATAATGAAATAGTTGATACTTCAAGCTCCAGTATGGTTGCCTCAGCAACGGATTTGATCACGGAAAAACAAGATGAAACAGATTACGCCACACAACGGGAAAGATTGCTGAATAAACTATTGGAAAAAATCAATGATCCAGGATTCATAAGGGAAACAGAACTTTCAATCACTCAGTCACCAATCTATAATGAGCTGAAAGAAATGTTGAGGGATAAATCAACTATTGTTGTAAAAGAGGAGACTTGGGAGAAGATCAGGGAGACCGTTCATTCTGTTTCTCCAAATTTCGATAAACATCTGGACCTTATTATGGAGACTCCCCCTGAAATCATTATCCGTAGGGTAGCATATCTGGTTAAATTCGGATTTGGGAATAGTCAGATAGGCGATCTGGTGATGAGAAGCGCTTCCTCCATCACAAGCTATCGCCGGCAGATGAGTCGGTGCATTCTGGGAGATGAAAAGGAATATAAGAAAGTTGATGATCTTTTATCCATCCTTTAAAACATTCAATCCTGCTCTCTTCAATCAATTCTATCTATCTCTTTCAACGTTTGTAAAGAATTAATTATCAGACATAATCTATAACTGAAAAATTTCTGAAAAATTTCTGAAAGAACTATTTTGCCCACCTTTACACTAATTACGAACTTTGCACTTGTAAACAAAACCTCTCTAATTATGCGTCTAATAAAATTAATTCTAATCTCTCTCGCTGTGCTGACCGCATCTTCAATTCCGACGGTTGCTTCGGAAACTCCGGAATACGATTTCCCCGTTTCACCCACAGATCCTGACAAAGGAGATCATGGAAATAAAGGAAACCGGATGCCTGCGCGTCCGGCAAACTGCACCATAAGCCTTGATGGAGTCTATATTGATGGTGAGGCCGTAGCCATCGAATCGTTTGAAGTCCGCGATCCGGAGGGTAACACCGTGGCCATCTTCTCCGATGAAAAGGCATTCATCTCATTCATCTTCTCCTCAGAGGGTGAGTTCGAGCTGATCTTCCGTCTCCCCTCCCGAATCCTTCACGGCTTCATCACTATTTGAATTTTACATTTAATTAAATATCAAAATGAAACCAACCAAAATTATGACAGTCATTGCTTCGGGCGGATTGCTTTTCGGAGCGGTGATGAGTTTGGTAAATGCCACAAATGGACACGGCATTGCCACAAATGAGACGCTGCATGAGTTTGTAACCGCCCAGCTCAACGGAGATTCTCCTCAGGATTTAACAGGCGACCCAGGTACCGGAGGAGGAGGAAGCACACCTGAAGAAGAGAAGCACTTCTACAAGAAAGCTGCCAGACTTCGGGATATCGGAACGACTTACGTTGTGCAGACTGGAGCAGATTCCTACATTAGGGTTGGCGATAAATACCACCCGGTGCCACCATATTCCACCATTACAGTTGTAATCGAAGGCTATGAATGTCACGACTGTGCTAATGCATGGGCATATTGTGACACACGTCTGGCGAAAACCCAAACGTATATAATAATTGGCACTGGCACTGAGGAGCCTCCTACACCTCCTGCCCCCTAATTTAAGGATAATGACGAGTTCTTTACGTATAATAGCTGTGCTCTCTACATTGTCAGGGATTCTGCTCTCTTCATGCAATTCCGGAGATTCGTCTGAACAACCGGCGGATGATCTTGCAGTCATTAAATTTGAAGAGATCTCCGATGACTTCCGGCTGACCGACAGTTTCAGGGATATCTCCTGCATCCAGTTAGAGATGACGGAGAATTCCATCTTGGGCAGAATAAAGAGGATCCTTGATGTCGACGGTGAACTCGTGGTGCTTACAAAGGACTTCGACATCTGCGTCTTCAGCAAGGAAGACGGCAGGTTCCTGCGCCAGATCGGATCGCTTGGAGAGGGTCCAGAGGAATTCCTGTCGGCAGAGGATATCTGTTACGACGCCCAATCCAGAACCATTCTGGTGATGGACTGCCTGAAACAGGATTTCGTGGTCTACCGGCTGTCCGGGGAATTTGTGGAACGCCAAAAGACAAAGGGGATGTTCCCTGATTCCTATTCCGTGGTCAGAGACTCCGGAGGAACGATGCTGACATGCAACAACCTCAATTCGGGGACGACGGATGAATGTGCCTTCACCATCATCAACCCTGACTGGACGATGGAGGATGTGGATCCCTTCGCACCTGTCACGTTGGCGGGAGTGGGTGGTTCATCCTTGACAAAGGTGTGGGCGAAAACACCAATGAGCGCATGCGGTGACGAGATCAAGTTCGTCAAGGTCCTGACCGATACCCTCTGCTCTGTAAAGGATGGGAAGGCGTCTCCTCTGTATAAGCTTGACTTCGGAAGAGGAATACTGACGAAGGAGACCGTCAAGGATATGGGCACTTGGAATTATGAGGTTTCAATGTATTGCCTCAGTAATAATCTCTTCACTTCCGTCGACAGGATGTACGAGACATCCCGTTTTGTCATCATCCTGCCGTTTTACGACCACCTTCTTGGGCACTACTGGATCGACAAGGAGACCGGAGAGGGATTCCATTTCGGCTCCACCCAGTATTATGATCCCGAGGTCGAGAAGGCTGTGCAAGGGAAGTCCATCATCCAGATAGCCGGAGCAAATGAGAAGGAGATAATCAGCAGCTTTGAAGTGCCTCTCAACTGTAATTCCTTCAAGAAAGCGTTTGACAACGCAGATGGAGGGATTGCGCTTCCCGACAAAGTTGTCACGGCTATAGAGAATGTCAATCCCGAAGGGAATCCCTTCCTTATCATATATGAACATTGATATGATCAAACTATCATGACTGACCGCAGATTCTTCATGATTACGGGAACGGTGATGGCGGTTGCCATCGCCGTATCCCTTTATTACATCAATTCCATCCATGGATGCTCAGGGGAAGGGAATGAGCGCACAGCTATCGAGAACTGCGCCGACATCTTCAGGCAGAGCATAAGGTTCAACGGAATGTCATTGAACCGCAACCTAACCCTGTCGGAGTACAGTCGCAAGGGGAAACTCCTCAGGGAGGGGATAAGACTCGGGGAGCTGATGGGCGACAAAGGTTGTATCGCCCTGCTCTCCACCAACAACTGTACGGGATGCGTAAAGAATGAGATCGCCCTGCTCCGCAAGATTGACAATCAGGGGAAGATCCTTTTCATCTATGATTCCCCGGTTCATGAAAACAACGGAGGCGACAATATCCCGACTCCTGTCTATTATGAGTTTGATGATGGGGAACTGATTCCGGGGCTTGAGAAGATGATGGAGCTTCCCCTTCTGCTCTATGTGGAGGATGGGAGGGTGACCGCCTCATGCATCGTCAGCAACTATTCCCGTCCCATCACAACCGAATTCCACAAATTCCTAAAACAACGGATGAATGATGAAGAGTAAGTTGACAGCTAAGCCCCCCTACCCCCTAAAGGGGGAGATGCAGAGCTGCCTATCCAATCAGAGCCATTCCTCCCCCTTTAGGGGGCAGGGGGGCAGGGGCCTGCATATCCTCCTGCTGGTGATCATCACTCTCCTTCTCTACTGGCGTTCGCTGGGAAATGAGTTCCTGATGCTCTGGGACGACCAGTGGCAGGTTTTCAACCCCTACACCGCGGATGGCTTCACCCCGGAGAACATCGGGAAGATTCTGACCGACATCTACTACCGCCAATATTCTCCGCTGAATCAGTTTGCCTACACCATGCTCCACAGCATCGCGGGATATAATCCGATGGTGTATCATGGATTCAGCATCCTCCTCCACGTGCTGAACGTGGTGATCGCATACCTCTTTCTTGACGCGTTGTTGACAGCAATGCATAGGCCCCCCTGCCCCCTAAAGGGGGAGATGCAGAGCAGCTCTACCGCTGCCTTTATTGGAGCGTTGCTCTTCGCCGTGCATCCGGTGAATGTGGAGACCGTCTCGTGGGTGAGTGCGTCAAAGATCGTGCTCTGTTCCTTCAACTATCTTTTAGGACTTTATCTATACGTCAGGTACACCGGTAGCCGTTCGCGGCTTACCTACCTCGCGGTCCTTCTTCTGTTCGCGCTCGCCTTCGGAGCCAAGGAGCAGGCCGTGTCGTTCGTGCTCTGCTGCATGGTGATTGACTATGCCGTTAGGCGCAGGGAGAAGATCACCGATCTACTGATGGAGAAGATGCCGATGATCATCCTTGCATTATATTTCGGGGTGCTCACCATGATAACCCATTGGCATGGCGGATCCGGAAGGATGCCGGAATACAACGGAGTCGACGACCGTATCGTGCTCGCATCCTATTCCGTATTCGAATATGTTGTCAGGAGTCTGGTGCCCTGGAATCTTTCCTACATATATCCCTTCCCCTATCAGCCGGGAGAGAGCATCCCGCTCAGGATGTGGATGTATCCTCTTCTTCTGATATTCATGGGATTTCTGGTCTATCGTTGCCGTAGGAACCGTCTTGTGGTGTTCGCGGTGCTCTTCTTCCTTGCGAACCTGGTGCTTATGCTCCATTTCATCCCGATGTCTCGGTTCACGGTGGTCTGCGACCGCTATCTCTATGTCTCGCTGTTGGGTCCGTCGGTTTTGGCGGGCTGGTGGGTGGCTTACGGATTGCGTAGGCGACGCATCCTTACGCTTGCCATACTGATACCATATCTCCTATATCTCTCAACCTACTCATTCATTTATCAGGGAGTGTGGGAAAGCTCATCCAAGCTAAAGAGGGAGGTCAGGGAATATATCAGGAGCCGGGATGACCATAAATCAGACATGAGATTTGTTGATTTAAATACAGTTCAAACAGACTTAAGGAACTATTGATGCCATTTCAAGCATCTACATCCGTTTAGAGGTATTCAACAATAATCATTTTAGTAGTTATGAAAAAAATTATCATTAGTATCATTATGGTGCTGGTTTCAGTATCCTACGCATCTGCCTTCGACTTCAAAAAAGATGGAATTGCATACAATATTCTCAGTGACGGCACTCTCTCCGTAACCCACGTTTGGAAAGACGTCACCGGATGGATAAACGGGAATACATTCACTGCAACTGATCCAAGAGGCAATGGATACTTATATACGGGAACGGTGAAGATCCCCTCCACTGTCAAACACAAAGGGAAGGAATACAAGGTGACGGAGATAGGGTTTCATGCTTTCTACTGCTGTGAGAGGCTCACGAAGCTCATCCTTCCTGAAGGACTGCGGAGAATAGAGTTCCAGTCAATTGTATTGACAAGAATAAAATCACTCAATATCCCCTCCACGGTGACGGAGATCGTGCCGGGAGCAATCACACAATGCAAATTCCTTGCGGAGCTGACCGTCTCTCCCGGGAATCCGAAATATGTCTCCAAGGAAAACTGCATCTACACGAAGGATATGAAGCAGCTCGTAATGGTGAGTCCCACTCTGAAGACCTATCAGTTTCCTCCGACTGTGACGAGTGTCGCGGACTTCGCATTCGATTACTCCTCCATCACCCGGCTTGTGATACCCCCCTCGGTTGAATATATCGGAGGAGAAGCCTTTCCCATGTCATCATTCATCGGCAGCATCGTCTGCGACCATATTCTGAAGAAACTGCCGAACTCTGACGATTTCGCTCCAACCATTCCCCTGCCGCTTTGGGCAATCGGGAAAGGGAAATATAAGCCTATTGAAAGAACGAAGAAAGAATACCTTTGGGATTATCCTTATAGCATTTATAATATAAGGGCAACGCAACGCAAAAGAGGCAGCTGACATAGTGGCCCCCTGAAGGATCAGTCCCCCCGGCCACCTGAAGGGGGAGGAATGGTTCTCCTTTGATGGGTATATCCATTGCCTAAAATGGGAGCGAAAGAATAGATATCACTGACATCTCCAGCCGGACCGACGGAAATGAAAGCGCCAATCGGCGGTGGTTTTATTTGGCAAATCGGAGAATAAGCCTTACCTTTGTGGAAACCAATTTTTAAGCATATATCCATCCATGAAGAGATCTCTAAAGCTCTGGGCTTTCGTGTCGCTGATGCTGCTGGCGGCTCCTGCCTCGCTAATTGCCGAGAATCCCAAACCTTTCACTGTGCCTGAGGTGCGCGGTTGGAAGGGCCTTGACGGCTCGTTTACCATCACTCCGGGAACCACCAGGGTGACCTATACCAATCCTTATCTTTCGGAGGTGGCGCGCCAGTTCGCCTCCGATTATCTTGCCCTCACGGGAACTCCCCTTGAGGTTGTGAAGGGGAAGGGTGGCAAAAACGACATCTCAATAGGCCTGAAGAAGGAGAAAATTCTCGGGGAGGAGGGGTATTCGGTCGATATCACCGACAGGATCGTGATCGCGGCGCAGACCGTGGAGGGTGCCCGTTGGGGAGCCACCACACTCCTTCAGCTTTGCGAAACTTCTCCGGAGATTCCGCAGGGAAAGATCACCGATTATCCGGAATATGGCTGGCGGGGATTCATGATTGATGTGGGGAGGAAGTTCATTCCGCTGGATTATCTCTACAAGCTTGTTGACATCATGGCCTACCACAAGATGAACGAGCTTCACATCCATTTGAACGACAACGGCTTCAAATATTATTATGATGAAGACTGGGACAAGACCCAGGCGGCTTTCCGACTGGAGAGCGAGACATTTCCCGGCCTGACGGCGCGCGACGGAGCCTACACGAAGGCGGAGTTTCGCGACTTCCAGAAATATGCCGCCTCGCGGGGAGTCGACGTCGTTCCGGAGATCGATTTCCCGGCCCACACGCTGGCCTTCACCCGGTTCATGCCTGAGATCGCGAGCACCGACGGAGTGAACGGTGTTGACCATCTCAACCTCGACTCCCCGAAGACCTACGAATTTCTCGATGCCCTGCTGAGCGAATATCTATCGGGGCCGGATCCGGTGTTCGTGGGCCCGACGTTCCATATCGGCACGGATGAATATAAGGGAGATTCGATCGTGATGGAGAAATTCAGGGCGCTGACCGACCGCTATCTCCGTTTCACGGAGGAGAAGGGGAAGAAGCCTGCGATGTGGGGATCGCTGACCCACGCCAAGGGGAAGACTCCGGTGAAATCGGACAACGTCACGATGTATATGTGGTATAACGGCTATGCAGATCCCAAGGAGATGATGGAGCAGGGCTATGAGATGGTCAGCATCCCCGACGGCTACGTCTATATCGTTCCCGGCGCCGGCTACTATTACGATTATCTCAACACTAAGATGCTCTATGACAAATGGACGCCGGCACAGATCGGCGACCAGAAGATCGAGGAGCGTCATCCGCTCCTCAAGGGAGGAATGTTTGCCGTGTGGAACGATCATCCCAACAACGGCATCACGGTGAAGGATATCCATCATCGCGTGATGCACGCGCTTCCCACAATGGCGGCAAAGACATGGAGCGGGGAAAACGTGACGGTGCCTTTCGAGGAGTTTGAGGCAAAGAGTTCGGTGATGGCGGAAGCGCCCGGAGTCAACTATCTCGGGCGGGTGGTTGCGGAGCCGTCGCTGGTCTATGAGGCGGAGAGCGTGGAGCCCGGCTCGATCCTTCCGCTTCAGGAGATCGGCTACAACTATACTGTCGAGTTCGATCTCGAGGGTGCCGACGAGGCCAAGGGAACGCCCCTCTTCACGTCGCCCTACGCGACGGTGTGGATTTCCGACCCCATCTCCGGCCAGATGGGCTACAGCCGCGAGGATGACCTCATGAAGTTCCGCCACGACGTCAGGGCCGGTGAGAAAAATCACTACCGCATCACCGGCGACAACAAGGGAACCAAACTCTATATCGACGGCAAGCTCGTTGACGACATGAACATCCGCTGGCTGAGCTATAACGGCAAGAACAAGATGGCCCAGGCGAGGACTCTCGTGTTTCCGCTCCATAAGGCAGGGCCTTTCAAGAGCAAGCTGAAAAACCTGAAGGTCTACAACTATATCAGGGAATAACAACCGGAAAGTCAGAAGCAAAAGTCAGAAACAAGAGAATGCAAGAAGACGATTTTGACATCCGCGAACGCCAATCGCGCGAGCCGGACAAAGACATTGAGAAGGCCTTGCGCCCGCTTGAATTCAACGATTTCAGGGGGCAGGAGAAGATCATTTCCAATCTCCGGGTGTTTGTCAAGGCGGCGCGCCTGCGCGGAGAGGCCCTCGACCATACACTTCTCCACGGCCCTCCGGGGCTTGGAAAAACCACCCTTTCCAATATCGTGGCCAACGAGCTGGGAGTAGGCTTCAAGGTAACCTCGGGCCCGGTGCTCGACAAACCCGGCGATCTTGCCGGAATCCTGATGAGCCTGGAGCCTCATGATGTGCTCTTCATCGATGAGATCCACCGGTTGCATCCGATCGTGGAGGAATATCTGTATTCCGCGATGGAAGACTACCGGATCGACATCCTTCTCGACAAAGGTCCCGGCGCAAAGAGCGTGCAGCTCACGCTGGCCCCCTTCACTCTGATCGGGGCCACGACACGGAGCGGCCTCCTGACGTCGCCCCTCCGCGCCCGCTTCGGCATCAACTGCCATCTGGAATATTATGACCATGAGGTGCTCAAGGAGATCGTGAAGCGCTCGGCACGCCTGCTCTCCACGACCATTACCGAGGAGGCGGCGCTGGAGATCGCCATGCGCAGCCGCGGCACTCCGCGTGTAGCCAACGCGTTGCTGCGCCGTGTGCGTGATTTCGCGATGGTGAAGGGGGATGGCTCTGTCGGTCTCCAGATCGCGCGCCATGCGCTCGAAGCCCTGAACATTGACCGCTATGGCCTCGATGAGATCGACAACCGGATCCTTCTGACCATTATCGACAAGTTCAAAGGGGGGCCTGTGGGGCTCTCCACGATCGCCACCGCTCTCGGCGAGGATGCCGGCACCCTGGAGGAGGTCTATGAGCCTTTCCTGATCAAGGAGGGATTCCTGAAGCGCACTCCACGCGGACGCGAGGTGACCGATCTTGCCTACACTCATCTGAAGCTCCGGCGTCCATTTGCGCCTGAAAGTCTTTTCGATCAATAAGAATAAGGCAACCGAACTATGGCAGGCATAAAGTCACTTGTGAAAGACACTGCGGTCTATGGCCTCAGCAGCATCATCGGGAGGTTTCTCAACTGGTGTCTCGTTCCGCTCTACGTCTATCTTTTCCCGAAGGAGGAATATGGGGTGGTGAGCTATCTCTACGGACTCACGGCGGTTGCCCTCGTAGTGCTCAATTACGGAATGGAGACCGGTTTTTTCCGTTTCGCCAATAAGGAGAAAGACCCCGGTAGGGTCTACACCACGTCGCTGATCTCCGTTGGCACGACGTCGCTGGCGTTTGTGGTCTTGCTGACGGTCTTCCTGAGGCCTTTGGCCGATGGATTGCTTCTTCCGGGGAAGGAGCTCTTTATATGGTTGCTGGGCGTCACGGTGGCTATCGATGCCTTTTCCAATCTCCCTTTCGCGTGGTTGCGTTTCCGCAACCGTGCCTGGCGATTCGCGGGGATCAAGATCTTCAACGTGGCCTTCAATATCACGCTCAACCTGTTTTTCCTGCTGGGTTGTCCGGCACTGATGAAGAGCTGTCCCGGACTGATCAGCTGGTTTTATCTTCCGCTCGGCGGGGCAGACTTCGGCATCGGATGGATCTTCCTTTCCAACATCCTCTCGACTCTGGGGGTGCTTGTTGCGCTTCTCCCGGAGCTGACGGGGCGGCGCTATCTTTTCTCGCGGAGATTGCTTTCCGAGATGCTGCGCTACAGCTGGCCGCTGCTGATCCTTGGTGTGGCCGGGACGCTGAGCCAGAATATGGGTCAGCTCGTGATCCCCTACATCTTCAAGGGGCAAGAGGCTGAGGCGATAGCAATGGTGGGAGTCTACGGAGCCAATATCAAGATAGCCATAGTGATGGTGATGTTTACCCAGGCTTTCCGTTATGCCTACGAACCCTTCATCTTCGCTCAGGCCCGGGAGGAGGGGGAGGGTAAAAAGGGAGCCTATTCCGACGCAATGAAATATTTCATCATCTTCGGACTGCTGATCTTCCTCGGGGTCATGTTTTTCCTTCCGCTGCTTAAGCATTTCATCTCCCCGGCCTATTGGGGCGGACTTGACGTTGTTCCGCTGATGATGCTTGCGGAGCTCTTCTTCGGCGTTTTCTTCAATCTCTCGCTCTGGTATAAGCTGACCGACCGGACTCAATGGGGGATGTATTTCTCGCTTCTGAGTTTCGCGCTCATGCTTGGGCTGAATCTCTGGCTCGTGCCCGCCATCGGGATTCCGCGGGGCTACATGGGGTGTGCGTGGGCGGCCCTGATAAGCTACGGGGTTGTGATGGTGGTGAGTTATTTCGCGGGTCGGCATTATTATCCGATTCCCTATCAGGTGAAGCGGATATCGGCCTACGTCATTCTTGCGGGGGTGGTTTATGGCGTGGGGATGCTTGCGGGGTCTCTCTCCCTCTGGATCGCCTATCCGTTGAGGGTGGTGCTTCTTCTTGTCTATGTGGCGGCGGTGGCAGTTTTTGAGGAGGTGCCCCTTCTGTCGCCCATGTTGCGTCGCCTCCTCCGGCGCTGATTCATATCTCGGGAGATGAATAGAGACTATTGATGAATATCCGGAGAAGAGGGTCGGTGAGGTGGTAGCCATCTCCGGATCTGGCAATAAGGCCCTCGGCCGTCAGCTTCATCAAAGCGCTTTGAACGGAACTCGCAGAGTGGAGGGCATGCTTTTTTATGAAGAGTCCGCTTGTCGGATTGGTAGCATATCCCTCTTTTGCCACCGCATAAAGAGTGGCTTTCTGGCTGATGCTGACTTTCGAGAGAATCTCCTTATATATCACTTCATTAGCGGCCAGCATGGATCGTATTGAACGGACCACGGTTTCGCTTCCACAATGGTCGCCCCTGTTGGTGTCGGCGAAAGCTCCGTTCATTGTCCTCTGCATGTAGAAAGTGTTTCCGTTGAATAGCCCGAAAGCCCGGCGGATGGATTGCTCATCGATGCTTCTCTCGCGTTCGGCGAAAAGTTTTTGTGCAAATTCTACATATATATCCTCGCAGATGGGGTTCAGATGCATTATTTCCGAACTGTTATAGAAAGGGCGTTTGGCGGAAACAAACATTTCCTGAAGAATTGTTTGTTCGCTTCCGGCGAAAATAAAGGAAGCGTTGGTCATCCGTTGCATGTGGCTACGGATTATCGCTTCCGTGTTTTTCTCCGGATATCTCGAGATTTGCTGAAATTCATCGATGGCTATGATGACAGGTTTTTCATATTGTTCCAGAAATGAGAAAATTTCATCAAGCGTATATTCCGGATAGCGGATATCTCCGAGCTGAATATTGAAAGACGGCACTCCGCTTATTGGATCAAATCCGAAAGATCCTTTGAGAGATTTGAGCATCCCCAGAAAACTTCTGATTCTTGCCTGGTTTTTTGAAACAAGGGTATTGAAGATGGATTTCCCTATAAGATAAGTGAATTCGGCTAAGGAATTGGTTTGGAGAATATCAAAAAAGAAAGAGACATATCCCTCCCTGATCTCATCAGATTCTTGAAGGGAGATATTTATGAGGGAAGTCTTTCCCATTCGTCTCGGAGATATGAGCACGACGTTTCGTCCGTTGATAATGGCAGATGTCAGAGCTCTCTGCTCCTCCACCCGATCGCAGAAATAGGGCCGGCTTATTTTATGCCCGAGAATAAAGGGATTTCGCGGATTCTCCATAACATTGAAATTTTACGCAAAGATAGTAAATTCAGACTGATTATGCAAGTTGCATTATGCGATTCACATAATGCAACTTGCATAATCAGTAATATTCTGGATCTTATGGTCTGGCAACCATGATGATATGGTCATGCCGGGGAGACATTCCTGAGGTCGGAAACGATCATCAGGAGTTCTTCGCGAACGTCTTCCGGCAGGATGACACCGCGGAGCTGGAGGCTCCGGCTCCAGCCGGCCACCTCCTCAGGCCTCATGGTGAGCATGACGTCGCGGAATTCATCGGATTCCTCTTCCGAATAGCTCTTCGCATCGCGCCCACGGAAACGGTCGAGTTCCTCATCATCATAGTAAACGATCTCATCGCTCACCGGCGAAAGGTTGGTTTTCTCACACACGGCGTGCATTCCGCAACAAACCTCGCCCTCCGAGGCTTCCGGAGGCATGGCGTCTGCATTCTCTGCAGAGGCGGGGGCGGAAGGGGGAAGCGGACTGCGGTCGCGCTTTTTCCGATAGTAAAATATGTCGGTCAGATAGAGCACGATTCCTATCACGACCATTGCGCAGAATATGACAAAAGCACCTTTCATTGGGGGGCGTTGTTGGGAGTTTTTTGAGATTTGGTTACTATCATCTCGCTGCCGTTGCGGGAACAGGAGAGACCCAGGGGGGCGAGCTGATTCCAGAAGTCGGAGAAGGATTTCTCCACGACATCCGGATCAGCAATTCTCACGCGTCGGCGGGCGAGGGCCACCATGGCGAAGGCCATGGCTATGCGGTGGTCGTCGTAGGTGTCCACCAGCGGATCCTCCTGGGGCTCTGAAAATGATTTGCCGTCCCATCCCAGAGAATCCTCGCCGATTTCAAGAAGAAATCCGAACTTGCCCAGTTCGCGGCTGATAGCGTCGAGCCGGTCGCATTCCTTGACCCTCAGGTTTTTCACTCCCGTGAAAAGGAAGGGGAGTTTCCTGAATGCGCAGGCCACGGCGAAGGCCGGCGCGAGATCCGGATTGTCGGTCAGGTCGGCTTCTATGAAGTCTGCGCTCCTCCCGGTTGTGGTCAGGGTTGCGAGATCGATGCCGAAGGAGGTTTCCACTCCGAGCGGCCGGAAATATTCGGGAGTGCGGGAGTCGCCCTGAAGGGAGACCTCCGGAGCGGCCAGCCCTTCGATCTGCAGTGTCCGACCCGAGATGGCAGCGGCCTCATAGAAAAATCCGGCAGCGCTCCAGTCTGCCTCGACTCCGAACGATCTCGGAGCGAGATATTCTCCCGGTCTGACCTCCACCCCCCGTGGGGTGAGGGCGACGCCTATTCCGAAAGAGCGCATCACCTCGGCGGTCATCTCCGCGTAGGGATAGGAGACCAGGGGCGTGGAGAAACGGAGTCTCATTCCCCCTTTCCATCTGGGGGAGGCAAGCATGAGGGCGGAAATGAACTGGGAGCTGACGTCGCCTCTGATTTCAAAATCTCCGCCTTTGAGCCTCCGTCCGAGGATACGGTAGGGTCCGGTGCCATCTTCCCCCCGGCCCTCCACTGAGGCCCCCGCTTCACGGAGCACTTTGAGGAGGGGCGTCATGGGGCGGGAACACAGCCGGGGAGTGCCGGTGAGGAGAAAATCGGCTCCCGGAGTTGATGCCGCGGTCGCGGCCAGAAACCGGAACGCCGTTCCCGAAGCATGCACGTCGAGGGGTGGAGAGCCGGCCCCGAGCCATTCGGGGTTTATTTCAAGTGTGAGAAGCGCCTGCTGGATCGCCTTCAGATCGTCGCAGTCATTGAACTTTCGACACATCGGCAGCGTGCCGGCGAAATAAGACGCCACCAGAAAACGGGCTCCGATGCTCTTGGAGGCGGGGAGCGTGATTATATTTGGTTTTGAAGTGTTCATTTTTCGGAATCCTTTTTAGAGAAGAGACACGCATCGCCGTATGAGAGGAAACGGTAGTCGTTGAGGAGAGCCTCGTCATATATCTCTTTCCAGCGCGGACGTGCGGGATCGTGGCCGATGAAGGAGGAAACGAGCAGGAGAAGGGTTGATTTCGGCTGATGGAAATTAGTTATCAGGCGGTCGGCTATTCTCCAGCGGAATCCCGGGGCGATCATTATTGCTGTCGAGGCGGTGAGTTCCCCGCCGGGTTCCTGTTCCAGCCTGCGGGCGAGCGCTTCGAGAGCAGCATCGGTGTCGGCCGCGAGAGCTTCGGCGGAATAGGCTTCCCATTGGTCAACGTGGAGATCCTCCTTGCCGTTCATGATTTTCCATCCGAGGATGGGGAGCGATTCCAGGGTTCGCACGGAGGTGGTGCCGACGGCGGCTACATCATCGCCGCGGCGGCGCGCATCCATGATGCTCCTGACGAGGGGGAGCGACACGGTGAATGTCTCGGTATGCATCGGGTGGTCGCCGATGGTTTCCGACTTCACGGGCTGGAAAGTGCCGGCGCCTACATGGAGGGTGAGCTTGGCGGTTTCAACTCCCTTCTCCCGGAGGGTGGAGAAAAGTGCGGGGGTGAAATGGAGTCCGGCAGTAGGGGCGGCCACAGAGCCTTTTGCACGGGCATAGACCGTCTGATAGTCGGAGGAATCGGAAGCCTCGGTGTCTCTTTTAAGATATGGAGGGATAGGGATCTCGCCGGCCGCTTCCACAACATCGGCAAAAGGCACTCCCTGATCCCAGGAAAATTCGATGGCCTGTGCGTTGCCGGAGGTAGGGTGGAGCCGCGAAGCCTCCACTGTTATCTCCGCTCCGGAGGGGGTGGTGATTTTCAGAGAGAGGGGATTCTCCTTCCAGCGCTTGAGATTGCCGACGAGACAATTCCATACGCATTTTCCGTCGGTCTGGAAAGTCAGGACATAATCGGCAGGTTGAATGGGTTCCAGAAGGAAAATCTCGATTCTGGAACCGGAGGCTTTATGAAATTCGAGTCGTGCGTTGATCACGCGGGTGTCGTTGCAGATGAGGAGGGTTCCCGGTTTCAGGAATCCGGGGAGCTCGGAGAAGCGGGAGTGAACGATCTCTCCATGGCCGGAGGCCACGAGGAGCCGACACGCATCGCGTGTTGCCAGGGGATGGCGCGGAATGCGCGAATCGGGCAGATCGTAGTCGAAATCCTCAATCCTGATGTCTTTCACCATAAAATTACTCACATTTTCTTTTGGCGCATAAAGCAATCTCAATCAGCAGATTGAGATGATTTGAACCAAAGGATGAAAAAATTTTTTTACAAAATTAGCAAAAAAATTTGGCAGTTACCGAAATTTGATCTAACTTTGCACTCGCAATCGGGCGATTAGCTCAGCTGGTTTAGAGCGTCTGCCTTACAAGCAGAGGGTCTGCGGTTCGAATCCGTAATCGCCCACTTTCCCCGAACTTTTTAGAACATTAATACGAAATCGGCCCATTCGTGAGAACGGGCCGATTTTGTATCATTAACTAATATCCCGAAAAAAGACATGACACAGGTAAAGGCAAAAAAGGCGCTCGGACAGCATTTCCTGACCGATCTTAACGTGGCCCGACGCATTGCGCAGACCATTGCCCCGGAGAATCTGCCCGGGGGATCGACGCTCCCGGGAGAGCTCCCGGTGCTTGAGGTTGGACCCGGGATGGGCGTGCTGACCCGTTTCCTTATGGAATCGGGCCGGGAGCTCAAGGCGGTGGAGATCGATTCGGAGAGCGTGGAATATCTTCACCGGGAATATCCCTCCCTTGAGGTGATCGGCGGTGATTTCCTGAAGATGGATCTCCGGGAGGTCTTCGGGCGTCCTTTCGCGCTGATCGGCAA
The DNA here is from genome assembly GCA_964425935.1 of uncultured Sangeribacter sp. Lineage (GTDB taxonomy): Bacteria > Bacteroidota > Bacteroidia > Bacteroidales > Muribaculaceae > Lepagella. The sequence goes on along the minus strand of CAYROR010000006.1, from coordinate 3,861 downwards.
CTATCCCTACAACATATCATCACAGATCTTCTTCAAGGTGCTCGACTATATGGATTGCATCCCGCTTGTGAGCGGAATGCTTCAGAAGGAGGTGGCGGAGCGGATCTGCTGTCCTCCGGGCTCGAAGGTCTACGGCATCCTTTCCGTTCTGCTCCAGGCGTGGTATGACTGTGAATATCTCTTCAGTGTTCCCCCCGGAGTGTTCTCCCCTCCTCCGAAAGTGATGAGCGGCGTCATCAGGCTCACCCGCAATTCCCGGCAGTCGCTCGGTTGCGATCCGGGTCTTTTCAAGACGGTCGTGAAGGCGTCGTTCGGACAGCGGCGCAAGACGCTGCGCAATTCCCTTTCGGCTCTTATTCCCCCGACGTCGCCTATAATGACCGATCCGGTGATGGGGCTTCGCCCCGAGAGGCTCGGGGTGGAGGAATTCATTCGTCTAACCCAGGCCGCTGAGGCCGCCAGACAACCTCTCGGAGCCTTCCTTGAGGGGGAGCCGATCAACAACGTTGCCCGGTGATGCAAAGGTTAGTGGCCGGAAGGGAGGAAATATCAGAATATTTTAGTAACTTTGCGGATTGAGGGCAGTCTGGCCCTGAACGATAAAAAATCCGAAGGCGAGAGGGAATGCCTTTTTCGCCTGCAAAACATATCAATATGGCAAACCAGGAACTTACAGAACAGGAGATTGTGCGCCGCAACAGCATGCAGGCGCTCCGCGACCGCGGAATCGATCCATATCCGGCTCCGGAATATGTGGTCACCGGCCATTCGGCAGAAATAAAGGAGACTTTTGTCGACGGTCAGGAACCGAAACGGGAGGTGGCCGTGGCGGGAAGAATCATGAGCCGCCGAATCATGGGAAAAGCCTCTTTCATGGAGCTTCAGGACGCTGACGGGCGCATACAGGTATATGTGAGCCGCGACGACATCTGTCCCGGTGAAGACAAAGATATGTATAACGTCGTTTTCAAGAAGCTTCTTGACATCGGCGACTATATCGGAGTGAAGGGCTACGTTTTCCGCACCCAGATGGGGGAAATCTCCATCCATGCCCAAGAGATCACCGTGCTCGCCAAGAGCCTGCGTCCGCTCCCTGTCGTGAAGATGAAAGATGGCAAGGCCTACGATGCCTTCACCGATCCCGAACAGCGCTACCGTCAGCGCTACGTTGACCTCGTGGTCAACAAAGGGATGAAGGAGATATTCGTGAAGCGCACGAAGATGTTCAACTCGATGCGTGAATATTTCAACTCCTTCGGCTATCTGGAGGTGGAGACTCCCATTCTTCAGGCCATTCCCGGCGGCGCTTCGGCGCGTCCGTTCATCACCCACCACAATGCCCTCGACATCCCTCTCTATCTGCGCATTGCCAACGAGCTTTATCTGAAGCGTCTGATCGTGGGCGGTTTCGACGGAGTCTATGAGTTTTCAAAGAACTTCAGGAATGAGGGAATGGACCGCACCCACAACCCCGAATTCACCTGCATGGAGATCTACGTGCCCTATAAGGACTACAACTGGATGATGCAGTTCACCGAGAAGATGCTCGAGAAGATCTGTCTCGACGTCAACGGCACCACGGAAGTGAAGGTAGGCGACAACGTGATCTCTTTCAAGGCCCCCTATCCGAGAGTGACGATGACTCAGGCTATTCTTGAGAAAACGGGCTTCGACATCACCGGAAAAAGCGAGGAGGAACTGCGAGCTTTCTGCAAGGAGAGCGGAATAGAGGTGGATCCCTCGTTTGGCAAAGGGAAGCTTATCGACGAAATCTTCGGGGAGAAATGCGAGGGAACCTATATCCAGCCCACCTTCATCATCGACTATCCGATCGAGATGTCGCCGCTGACGAAGCGTCATCGCGAGGATCCGCGCCTCACGGAGCGTTTTGAACTTATGGTCAACGGCAAGGAGCTTGCCAACGCCTATTCTGAGCTCAACGATCCGATCGATCAGTATGAGCGCTTCGTGGAGCAGATGCGTCTTGCCGACAAGGGCGACGACGAGGCCATGATCATCGACGGCGACTTCATCCGCGCCCTCGAATACGGCATGCCCCCGACATCGGGCATGGGCATCGGCATGGACCGCCTGGCGATGCTGATGACAGGCCAGTCAACAATTCAGGAAGTGCTCCTTTTCCCGCAGATGCGCCCCGAGAAGAAGCAGAGCAAGGAGGAGAAAGAGGAAAACGCCGGAAAGGAGGAATAAAGGATGGGGTCTCTGGGTAAAATAGCGGTGATCGGATCGGGAAGCTGGGCCACAGCCCTTGCGAAGCTTCTCATGCTTAACACCGACCGCATCACCTGGTATGTGCGTCGGCCAGAACGCATCGAGGAGTTCATCCGCTATCGCCGTAATCCCGTCTATCTGAGCGACGTTTCCTTCGACACTGCCCGCATCGACTTCTATTCCGACATCAATGAGGCCGTGGCCGACGCCGACACTCTGGTTGTGGCCATCCCCTCCCCCTATTTCAAGGCTGAGGCAGGCGCCATCAGCGTGCCGCTGAAGGGAAAGAATATCGTTTCTGCCGTGAAGGGGATAGTGCCCGACGACAATATGATCGTCACCGACTGGTTTGCCTCGAAATACGGCTGTCCCGAGGAGGATCTTCTCGTGATCGGGGGGCCCTGTCATGCCGAGGAGGTGGCGCTTGATCATCTCAGCTATCTGACGATCGGCTGCCACGACATCGACAAGAGCAAGCTTTTCTGCGGAGCCATCGCCGGGCCGCGGCTGAAGACGATAGTTTCGCGCGACGTGGCCGGAATCGAATATGCGGCCGTGCTCAAGAACGTCTATGCCATCGCCTCGGGAATGGTCGGGGGGATGAAGGCCGGCGACAACTTCAAGGCAATGCTCGTATGCAACGCCGTCAGGGAGATGCGCCGCTTCATCGACGCCATCGCCCCGATGGAGCGAGACATCTGCCGCTCGGCCTATCTGGGCGACCTGCTCGTGACCTGCTACAGCCTCTTCTCCCGAAACCATAATTTCGGAGCCATGATCGGCAAAGGACATAGCGTGAAGGCCGCGAAGATGGAGATGGAGATGGTGGCCGAGGGATACTACGGCACGCGCTGCATCCATGAGATCAACGATTCCACCGTCAGGGTGGAGATGCCGATTCTTGATTGCGTCCATTCGATTCTCTATGAGGGGAGGCAGCCGAGAAAGGCGTTCAACATCCTCGCCGATACTTTTTCCTGAACAGGAGCGGGGTGACGAACGTTATTCATATATAACCCGATAACCCGGGCACCATGAGTGTGCCCGGCAAAAAAATTAATTACTATAAAATGAAATCTATTGAAATCAACATTCAGGATGCGGTCTATTTCGCTGAAAAACAGTATGAATCCAATGAGGCTCAGGCTGTAGAGGCCATGGCGAAGCTTCATGCCGGCAACGGCGAAGGCTCCGACTTCCTGGGATGGCTCAACCTTCCCTCAACGATCACCCCCGGGCTCATCGCTAAAATCAACAATACGGCAGCCCGTCTGCGCGAGAATTGCGACTATGTGGTCTGCGTGGGCATCGGCGGCAGCTATCTCGGCGCAAAAGCTGTGATCTCGGCCCTTTCCGATTCATTTGCCGACTTCTATGGACCTAAGCCGAAAGATCCGAAGGTGCTTTATGCCGGCCAAAACATCGGCGAGGAATACACCGCCGAACTTGAGAAACTTCTCACCGGAAAGAAATTCGGCATCATCGTGATCTCCAAGAGCGGCACCACCACGGAGCCGGCAATCGCTTTCCGCATTCTCAAGGAGCTCCTTGAGAAGCAGGCAGGAAAAGCTGCCGCCAAGGATCTCATCGTGGCCGTGACCGACGAGAAGAAGGGCGCGCTCCGCACTC
>CAYROR010000005.1:0-77827 GCA_964425935.1 uncultured Sangeribacter sp. | reverse complement strand
TATGAGCTTAAATATCATTGTACTCGCAAAGCAAGTACCTGATACCCGCAATGTAGGGAAGGACGCCATGAAAGCGGACGGCACAATCAACAGAGCCGCGCTTCCGGCCATCTTCAATCCTGAGGATCTCAATGCCCTCGAGCAGGCACTCAAACTGAAAGAAAACTACCCCGGCAGCAAAGTGACGGTGCTCACCATGGGCCCTGCACGTGCTGCTGAAATCATTCGTGAGGGAATGTTTCGCGGTGCCGACGGAGGCATCGTGCTTTCCGACCGTGCTTTTGCAGGAAGCGACACTCTCGCCACTTCCTACGCCCTGAGTGCCGCTGTGCGCAAAATCGGAGACTTCGACATCATCATCGGCGGCCGTCAGGCAATTGACGGCGACACCGCTCAGGTTGGTCCTCAGATCGCAGAGAAACTCGGTATTCCTCAGGTGACATACGCTGAAGATATCATCAGCGCCGACAACGGTGAAGTTGTTGTGAAACGTAGAATTGAATCAGGCGTTGAAACCGTTAAGGCCAAGATGCCTCTTGTTGTCACAGTCAATGGCTCGGCTGCTGAATGTCGTCCCAGAAACGCAAAAGCTCTTCAGAAATATAAATATGCAGCTGTTCCCTCTGAGGTTGCATCCGACGAAGCAAAAAAGGAGTTTATCGCCAAGCGTCCCTATCTTGAGATTGGCGAGTGGAACGCCTCCACTGTAGATGCTGACCTCGCACAGTGTGGACTCGCAGGCTCTCCGACAAAGGTTAAATCGATCGAAAACGTGGTCTTCACAGCCAAAGAGGCACGCCGGATCGAAAACAATGATGAAGAACTTGAAGCTCTCATCAAAGACCTGATCGCCAACCACACAATCGGCTGATTCATTCCTCCACAACGTTAACATCAGAATCCAAATGGCAGATAAGAACAATCTAATCGTCTATTGCGAATATGAAGACGGCAAGATCGCTGACGTGAGCCTCGAGCTTCTCACGAAAGGTCGTCAGCTTGCCGATAAGCTTGGGATAAAGCTTGAAGCCGTAGTTGCCGGCGACAATCTGAAAGACATCGAGAAACAGGTGCTTCCTTACGGAGTTGACACAGTATATAAATTTGAGGATTCCCGCCTTTATCCCTATACATCTCTCCCCCACTCATCAATCCTCATCAATCTCTTTAAGGAGATCCAGCCCCGCATCGCCTTCATGGGCGCAACATCCATAGGTCGCGACCTTGGCCCACGCGTTTCATCAGCCCTTCACAGCGGACTGACAGCCGACTGCACCTCCCTTGAGATCGGCGACTACACCGATGCAAAGACAGGAAAGGAATATAAGGATCTTCTCTATCAGATCCGTCCTGCTTTCGGAGGCAATATCGTTGCGACAATCGTCAATCCGGAATGTCGCCCGCAGATGGCCACCGTCCGCGAGGGTGTCATGAAAAAAGAGGCCCGCGATGAAAACTATAAAGGTGAAGTTATCAATAAGGAAGTCAACAAATACACCAAACCTGAAGACTTCGTAGTCGAGATAATCGATCGTCATGTGGAAAAATCGAAAGTCAATCTCAAAGGCAGCCCGATTGTTGTTGCCGGAGGTTATGGCGTCGGAAGCAAAGAGAATTTCGATCTTCTTTATCAGCTTGCCGACACCCTCGGAGCTGAGGTCGGAGCAAGCCGTGCGGCGGTTGATGCCGGATGGGCAGACCATGACCGACAGATCGGACAGACTGGCGTGACCGTGCGTCCGAAACTCTACATCGCATGTGGAATTTCAGGCCAGATCCAGCACATCGCCGGAATGCAGGATTCCTCCATCATCATCTCCGTCAATTCCGATCCCGATGCGCCCATCAATACCATTGCCGACTATGTGATCACCGGCAAGATTGAAGATGTGCTTCCGAAACTCATTAAGTATTACAAAAAGAATTCAAAATAATGGCAAATTTCTATAACGACAATTCCTCCTTCAAGCATTATCTCGGTCATCCCCTGATGGAGAAGATCGTTGATCTGAAGGAGAGAAACTTCGCAGACGCCGAAAAATATGATTATGCTCCCCAGAATTTCGAGGATGCTCTTGACAGCTACGACAAGGTGCTTGAAATCGTGGGCGACATCAGTGCGAACGTGATCGCAGAAAATGCGGAGGGTGTCGACCACGAAGGTCCCGTTGTGAAAAACGGTCATGTTGACTATGCTTCGGGCACTCAGCGCAACCTTGACGCTTGCCGCAAAGCAGGACTCATGGGCATGTCGATGCCCCGTCGTCTCGGTGGTCTCAACTTCCCGATCACTCCTTATATTATGGCGGCCGACATCGTGAGCCGTGCCGATGCAGGATTTGAAAACCTGTGGGGTCTTCAGGATTGTGCCGAAACCATCTATGAATTTGCCAACGATGAGCAGAAGGCAAAATATATTCCCCGTGTCTGTGAGGGAGAGACAATGTCGATGGACCTCACTGAGCCGGATGCCGGTTCCGATCTCCAGTCGGTGATGCTCAAGGCAACGAAAAAAGAGGATGGTTCCTACGTGCTCAACGGAGTTAAGAGATTCATCACCAATGGCGACAGCGACATCCATCTGGTGCTCGCCCGCTCCGAGGAGGGTTCCAAAGATGGCCGCGGTCTCTCCATGTTTATCTACGACAAAAGAAAAGGTGGAGTAACAGTGCGCAGAATCGAGAACAAGATGGGCATCAAAGGCAGTCCGACATGCGAGCTTGTCTATAAGGATGCTCCCGCAGAACTCGTGGGCAGCACACGCCTCGGTCTTATCAAATATGTGATGGCCCTCATGAATGGTGCCCGTCTCGGAATCGCCGCCCAGTCTGTCGGCATCAGCGAAGCAGCCTACCGTGAAGCCCTTGCTTATGCTAAAGACCGTAAGCAGTTTGGAAAGGCAATCATCAACTTCCCTGCCGTTTCAGAGATTCTCTCCACAATGAAGGCTAAACTTGATGCCTCACGCGCGCTTCTCTATGCCTGCTCACGCTTCGTGGATGTCTATAAGATATATGACGACATAGCAAAAGAGCGTCCTCTCACCGTCGAGGAGAAAAAAGAGCAGAAATACTACAGCCGCATGGCTGATGCTTTCACCCCTCTTGCAAAGGGTATGACTTCGGAATTCTGCAACCAGAACACCTACGATTGCATCCAGATCCATGGTGGCTCAGGCTTCATGAAGGATTATGCTTGCGAACGCCTCTATCGCGATGCGCGTATCACATCAATCTATGAGGGAACGACACAGCTTCAGGTTGTCGCTGCAATCCGCCACGTCACCACCGGGACATATCTCAATAAGATCCATGAATTTGAGACAATGGAAGTTCATCCCGAGGATGAAGCTGTTAAGAACACCCTTGTTTTCATGACCCAGCAGTATGCTGATGCCGTGCAGGCAGTGACGGGTGTCGACAATCCCAAATACCTTGATTTCATGGCCCGTCGTCTTGTGGAGATGGCCGGACACATCATCATGGGCTACCTCCTTCTTGAGGACACTCAGAGAAACGAGGATTTCCGTAAGTCGCTCCTTGTTTATGTGAAATATGGAGAGGCCGAGGTTGCGCGTCACGCTTCATTTATCGGAAACTTCCGCCCCGAACAGATCGAAGATTATCTCTATCAGGAATAAATCGGCAGATGGGGTTGGAGAAAACCATCTCTCCAAGGCCCCCATTTCGTAATGCTGCAGAGGCGACATTGAATTTTATGTCGCCTCTGCTAGTTAAAAATCAGACATGACATCATTTCTAAAAGCGGCATGCAGACTTCTCGCCATTTTTCTGGCGTCGGCAATCTGTTTCATAATCGGAAAGATCATCTTTATATTCTCGAATCCTGCTTTCTATGGATCTCTGGGAATCAAGGATTTCTTTTCAATAATCATTCATGGGTTGCCGATGGATTGCGCCATGGCGGGCTACGTTTCAGTTATTCCGGCGATAATCCAGTCTGTTTCGGTCTTCACCGGAACCCGAAGCGGAATCTTCACGTTTCAGAAATGGTATCTTGGTTTTATATCGGCCGCCATTAGCCTTGTCATTATTCTTGACGCCGCCCTCTATGGCTATTGGCAGTTTAAACTCGACTCTACTCCGATATTCTATTTCATGTCGTCACCGTCTGCCGCTTTTGCAAGTGCGGAATGGTGGCAACTCGTTGCCTTTCCGTTCATCTGGGCAATCTTGGGAACATTATTTTTTCTCATTTACCGTCTGGCTCTAAAAATAGCTCCGGATAAACGGGGATTATTCGGGAAAAAGGCATTGACTCCTTTTTTCGGAATGTTGGTTATCTCCGCTCTCCTTTTCATCCCAATCCGTGGAGGAGTAACTGTCTCCACAATGAATCTTTCCCGATCCTATTTCAGCAACGACAAGCGTCTTAACCATGCGGCAGTCAATCCCCTTTTCTCTCTGATTTATTCATTGACCCATCAAACGGATTTTTCAGCACAATTCCGTTATTTCCCGGAAGAGGAGGCAGAGAAGAAATTCTCAGACTTCCTGCAGGAACGAGAAATCTCAAAACCGGATTCTCTTTTCATACCTCTTCTAAACAACCAACGCCCAGACATCTTCATCCTCATTCTTGAAAGCTTCTCCTCCCATCTGTTCCCTTCGCTGGGGGGCCAACCGGTTGCCATCCATCTTGACAGCATCGCGAAAGAGGGCCTTCTGTTTTCCAGATTCTATGCCAACAGCTTCCGAACAGACCGAGGCATACCGACAATTCTCAGCGCTTATCCTGGACAACCTACCACGTCCATAATGAAATTTGTTAAGAAAACAGAACATCTCCCCTCTCTGGCAAATCGTTTGAAAGAAGAGGGAGGATATTCTACCACTTACTATTATGGAGGCGACATAAACTTCACGAACCTCAACGCCTATTTGGTTTCGGGGGGCTTCGACAGGATCATCTCTGATGTTGATTTCCCTATCTCCGAGCGACTCAGCAAATGGGGAGCTCATGATGAAGTTGTTTTCAAGAGAGTTCTTGACGAATTGAAACCCTATAACAGTTCCCGGCCAGCGCTCACCGTGATCCAGACATCAAGCTCTCATGAGCCGTTTGAAGTGCCCTACGATTCGGAAGGAAGATTATCCGACAAGCGAGCCAACGCATTCGCCTACGCCGACAGTTGCGCTGCAGATTTTATAAATAAACTCAAAGCCTCCGATAAATGGGATAATTCGCTCGTAATTGCCGTTCCTGATCATTATGGTGCATATCCTGATCTTCAATCAGCATTCGACCGTCATAAGATTCCCTTGATAATGACCGGAGGGACCCTGAATAGAAAGGGGGTGGAGTCAACTCCAGGATCTCAGGTCGACATCGCGGCAACTATTCTGGCAGCAATGGACATATCTCCGGAAGCATTCCGTTTCTCCCATAATCTTCTGAATCCGTCATCTCCCCATTTCGCTTTTTTTGCAGATCCTGATGCTGTCGGGATAATAGATAAGAATGGGGAAACCCTTCTAAATCTTGACAGTGGCCGAACCGAATGTGGTTCTGATTCGCTCGCTGATCTGGCCAAGACTTATCTACAGGTTTTATATAACGATCTCTCTAAACGATGAATGAATTTGTATTGAATCTCGATGAGAAAATTTTTCTCCTAATCAATTCGTTCCATTCCCCCTACTGGGATCTTGTCATGAAAATGGCGAGCGGAAAGCTCGTGTGGGGTCTGCTATATCTGTCACTCCTCTTCTCAATCTGGAGAATGTATGGCTGGAGAGCATTGATTCTTTTCACCATCATGGCGGCCTTGGCAGTGACTTCGGCCGATCAAGTGTCGGCTTCTCTGATACGTCCCATCTTTGAGCGTCTACGTCCCTCGAATCCCAATAATCCTCTTTCGGAATTTGTCCATATCGTAAATGGCTACAGAGGAGGTCGCTATGGATTCCCATCATGCCATGCCGCAAATACTTTCGCGGTGGCAACCCTTATGTCGTTCCTATTCTGGAGGCTCAGATTTTCAATCTTCATATTCGCGTGGGCAATCCTGAATTGCTATTCGCGTGTCTATCTTGGCGTTCATTATCCGGGCGATCTTCTCGCCGGGCTCGTCATCGGATGTCTGAGCGGCACCACATTCTATATTATAGGAGGCTTCATCGCGAAAAGATTCAGGATTAACATCAGGCCCCATAGAGCCGACACTCTATCCTTTAATTTCACACACGCAGGGAGCATGATTTGTCAACCCTACGATATTGCCGGATGGACGGGCGTCATTACGATGGTCTTCATCCTCCTCTGTGCCTCAGCTCTCTGATTCTGTCTCCTCCGGAGCCACATGCTTGGGAAGAGTGAGATGAAGGAAAAGCCAGCCGAGAAATCCGGCGAGGAAAGAGCCGACAAGAATCCCCAATTTGGCATTATTCAGGATTTCCGAAAGATACGGATCTCCGGTGCCAAAAGAAAGGTTTGCGATAAAGAGCGAAACCGTGAAACCGATTCCTCCAAGCAGGGAGATTGCGGCGAGCTGACTCCAATTGCATTTCTCCGGCATCGGGGCAAATCCGAGGCGGATGCAGAGCCATGAGAAGAGAAAGATGCCAAGAAACTTTCCGACCACGAGCCCGACCGTAATGGCCGGAGCTACCCCATGAAACAATGCGCTGAATTCCATATCTCCGAAGAAGATTCCCGCATTTGCGAAAGCAAAAAGAGGAATGATAAGATAATTCACCACCGGATGCAGCGTATCCTCCATATCCTGAAGCGGAGATATAACTTTGTCTGACGCTGATTCTATCTCCTTGAGCCAGTTAAGCTGTTCTTTGGAAAGAATGGAGCGGGTTGTGAGCTTTTCATCATCCTCACTGGCGAAATATCCTATGTTTCTCCTTATCGTCTTTATATATTTCTTTGGAGCATAAACCGGAATGGCTGGAACACAGAATGCGATCAGAACGCCCGCGATAGTAGGATGGATTCCGGCATTAAGAAACAGAAACCAGATAAACGCCCCGATTCCGAGATAGAAGATCTTGCTCTGGATTCCCATCTTTCCTCCGAATGCAAGGATTGCAAGAAGAATTGCAGCAATGAGAATCATCCAATAATTGATATGCGTGCTGTAGAAAATGGCAATCACGAGAATTCCTCCGATATCATCTACGACAGCAAGAGTGGTCAGAAAAACCTTCAGCCCGATAGGAACCCTGTTTCCAAGCATGGCGAGGACACCAAGCGAGAATGCAATGTCGGTTGCCATCGGTATAGCTGCTCCCCCGATATAATCGGAGCCTCTTCCCATAAGATAAAAAAGCAACACCGGCACTGCCATCCCCCCGATAGCTGCTACAATAGGAAGAAGTGCCTGGCGGAAAGAAGACAACTCTCCCACCAGCACTTCCCTCTTTATCTCAAGACCGACTGAAAAGAAGAAAACCGCCATCAGCGCATCGTTGATGAATGCCATGATGCTCATCGGGTGGCCATGATGGCTGAACAGATTGAACGACCCGATCTGAAGCGCCAGTTCATGTGTCCATAATGAATTATAAAAATTGTGGAGGAATGGAAGATTGACCACCAGAAGTGCGAGTCCGGTTGCAATCAGGAGAACATTTCCACCATTCGTGAGATTCTTTATGGATTTCCGTGCGGTGAATAAGACGGTAGACATAGTCGGATGTTTTGTGGTTTTACTTTTCTTATGGAGCTGGATTGATGGAGCCGCGACCATCAAGGAGCTTGAAAAGCTGATCGGCTGCAGTTTTAGTGATCACCTTTTCTATAACATCGGTCACTGTGCCATCATTGTCGCAGATAAAAGTTGTGCGGACAATTCCCATATATTCCCGTCCGGCCATTTTCTTCTTCTGCCATACTCCAGCGAGCTGACAAAGAGTGGTGTCGGTGTCGGCAACCAAAGGGAAAGGGAGATCATATTTCTCAGTAAACTTCTGATGGCTGGCTTCCGAATCTTTGCTGACTCCTATAACCTGATAACCCATGTCGAGAAGAGTCTGATAATTATCACGAAGGCTAACCGCCTCTGCCGAACAACCCGGAGTGTTGTCTTTAGGATAGAAATAGATGATGAAATTCTTGCCGGGATAATCAGAGAGCTTTATCTCTTTGCCGTCTGTCCCGATGCCAAGTGTGTCAGGAAATTTGTCGCCGATATTCATTTTGATAAAATTTTGGGTGATAAAAATAGAAAAAGGACGGGGAAGACTCCAGGTCATCACCGTCCTCTCCTCTTATGATATAACACCGGGAGGTTCAATCAAGTTTAAGTACCGCAAGAAAAGCTTTCTGCGGAACCTCTACTGAACCGATCTGCTTCATGCGTTTCTTTCCGGCCTTCTGCTTCTCCAGAAGTTTTCTTTTGCGGGAGATGTCTCCTCCATAACACTTTGCAGTCACATCCTTTCTGACCGCCTTTATAGTTTCTCTGGCAATGATCTTTGCTCCTATTGCCGCCTGGATCGCGATGTCAAACTGCTGGCGAGGAATAAGCTCCTTGAGTTTTTCACACATACGTCTTCCGAACTTAACGGCATTATCAGCATGTGTCAGGGTGGAAAGAGCGTCTACGCTCTCCCCGTTGAGAAGGATGTCAAGCTTAACGAGCCTCGACTCCCTGAAGTCATGGAGATGATAATCAAACGACGCATATCCCTTTGAGATGCTCTTCAGCTTGTCATAGAAGTCTATGACTATCTCTCCGAGAGGCATGTCAAATGTGATCTCCATGCGGTTGCCGGAGATATATTCCTGCTTGACAAGTTCTCCCCTTTTTCCAAGGCAAAGCGTCATTATCGGTCCAATGTAGTCGGCCTGTGTAATGACCGTTGCTCTGATATATGGTTCTTCGATATGGTCAATCAGAGTGGCTTCAGGCAAACCAGAGGGATTGTGTACCTCCGTGCAGTTCCCTTTTTTATCATACACCTTATACGATACGTTGGGAACAGTCGTGATGACATCCATATCAAATTCACGTCCGAGACGTTCCTGGATGATCTCCATGTGAAGAAGACCGAGGAAACCACACCGGAATCCAAAACCAAGGGCAGCTGAAGACTCCGGCTGGAAAGTTAGCGACGCATCATTCAGCTGAAGCTTTTCGAGCGATGTCCTCAGATTCTCAAAATCTTCCGTTTCTATCGGATAAACACCGGCAAATACCATCGGCTTGACCTCCTCGAAACCCTCTATGGCCTTCTCGCAGGGATTGGCCACATGAGTGATCGTGTCGCCAACTTTCACCTCGCGGCTTGATTTTATTCCGGAAATGATATATCCCACATTTCCTGCACTAAGCTCCTTCCTTGGCGACATGTCGAGTTTAAGAACCCCGATCTCGTCGGCATGATACTCCTTTCCGGTGGAAACGAACTTCACAAAATCACCTGTTTTCAATGTGCCGTTCACAATCTTGAAATACGCGATGATCCCACGGAAAGGATTAAACACGGAGTCAAATATCAAAGCTTGTAGGGGAGCATCCGGATCACCTTCCGGGGCCGGGATACGGTCTACGATGGCTCTGAGCACCTCATCAACTCCCATTCCGGTCTTGCCGCTCGCACGGATAATCTCATCCCGATCACATCCTAATAGATCCACAATCTGATCCTCCACCTCATCGGGCTTGGCGCTCTCCAGATCACATTTATTTATGACCGGGATGATCTCAAGATTGTTGTCGATGGCCATATATAGATTGGAGATGGTCTGCGCCTGAATTCCCTGGGAAGCGTCTACAATCAGGAGCGCACCCTCGCATGCGGCGATTGAACGAGACACCTCGTAAGAAAAATCCACGTGTCCCGGAGTGTCGATAAGATTGAGAATATATTTCTCTCCGTCGAGCTCATAATCCATCTGGATGGCGTGACTCTTTATCGTTATGCCTCGTTCGCGCTCCAGATCCATGTCGTCGAGCACCTGTGCCTCCATGTCTTTGGCCGAGACAGTTCCCGTTCTTTCCAACAGACGGTCGGCAAGCGTTGATTTGCCATGGTCAATGTGGGCTATGATGCAGAAATTCCTAATATGTTTCATTGTTTTCTCTTTTCTACTGCAAAATTAGCAAAATTTTTCCAAATCTTCCTCAACTCTTTCATGAAGCGGCTAATCTCAAAAAAATCATCTGACCCGAAAAAATTTTTCAGAAATATCAAAATATGATAAAACCATGATAATTAAGCCAATAAATACTATTATGCATTATTCTGTAGTCCGTTTAAGCAAACTACTAAGCAAAATTTATGTACTTGGTATTGCATAGTACTAAAATATTTTCTAATTTTGCATCGTGAAAACCGGAATCGGGGATGAGGCGCGCATCAGTCCGATGATGGAATTAAATTGAAAAACGTCCGCTAAAACAAAATTAAAACAACGCTACAAAACAATCTTATGAAAAAACAAGTGATCGCGACATCTCTCCTTTTCGCCGGTTGCATCACCGGTATGGCTCAGACCGAAAGGAAAGACTCGGTGGTCGCCGAACCACCAACCTACAATCTCGATGATCTGGTGGTGGTCGGCAACAAACCGGTGATTTCTTCTGACGGGGCCAAACTAACATATAACGTCGAGGAGGATCCCTCTTCCAAAGGAACCAACATACTTGATGCCCTACGTAAGGTTCCTATGGTGAGTGTAGATGGTGAGGGAAACATCACCATTAACGGAGATCCAAATTTCAAGATCTTCGTCAACGGGAAGGAAGACCCCTCAATAAATTCTAATTATAAGAACATTTTAAAGGCTATGCCCGCTGATATGGTGATGAAAATTGAAGTGATAACCGAACCTGGTGCCCGATATGATGCCGAGGGAACCGGAGGAATTATCAATATCATTACCATAAAAAAGAATTCCACTGATGGTTATTCAGGACGGATAGGTCTCTCCTCAGGCAACATGCAGAATTCTCTCGATGCCTTCTTGAGAATGAAGAGAAACCGGTTGGCAATGAATCTCAATATCGCTGTGGCCGACAATGGTTTCATGAAGATGAAAAATGAATCGTTCTCTGAAATGGAAAACTATTCATCTCCTATGGTATATAAGCAGACCGATGATGCTGTCCAGAACAGCACATTCCGTTTCAACATGGGAAGCCTGAACCTTTCATACGACCTCTCTGACCACGATCTTCTGACTGCTGCCCTCTCCTTAAACGGCACTGATTTCAAAATTGACGATTCTTATTCAACGACCTCAATTTTCAACATTGAAGGCAACCTCCTGTCACAACTTTCAAGAGATCTTGATGCCAAAATGCAGTTCCTTTCCCTTTCAGCCGATGCCGCATGGCAACATTCCTTCGGAGAAAGCGGCCGGAAAATTATTTTCTCCTATAGATATAACCGGGGCACAACGGAAACCGACCTTGACATAGCCACAAACCAATTAACCGGCCTTCTCTCCCAATCTCCATATCAAGGCAATAACAACCATGAGAGAAACAATGAACACACACTGCAGGCAGACTTCCTGAATCCTTTTTCAGAAGGGAAACAGTCGTGGGACAGCGGTTTTAAAGGACTTTGGAGACGAAACCATGCCCTGAGCACCTTGATGAGAGGCAATAATCAAATTGATGCGACTGAATCAACTACCGACCGGACAGACCTCACCCAGATCCAGGACATTTATTCCATCTACTCATCCTATAACGGAACCTTTGGAAACATGACCACAACCGCAGGAGTCAGATATGAACATACTCGCATGGGAATCGATTTCAGAACCGGAACGGCAGACGACTTCATCAATCATCTGAACGATGTTGTGCCCAATGCCGCCCTCGGCTGGAACTTTTCAATGATGTCAAGCCTCCGCCTTTCGTATCAAATGAGAATATCCCGACCATCCCTTTCTCAGGTTAATCCCTACGAGTTATCCCTCACCCCTAACAATATTCAGAAAGGGAATCCTGATCTTAAAAGCGCTCGCTCAAATAAGATCGGTCTGACCTATTCTGATTTCGGGAAAAGACTGGGAGGACAAATCGGTATTGAGTTCACGGAGATCAACAATGCTATCCAACTCTTCACATACGCCGAAGAAGGAACAACATATATGACATACGCCAATATCGGTCACGACAGAAACCTTGCTTTCTCAGGCCTCCTTAACTGGAATATGCGTCCGGGAATGCAGCTGATGATAAACGCGAGGATGGCCCATACGAACCTTTCCTCAAAGAATCCCGATTACTCAAATTCCGGCTGGACCCTCAACTACACCGCCAACTGGAACTGCACCCTCCCCCACGATGTCAAGGTCAATATTTATGGAGGACAATCCACCAGGAGGTATGTGCTCCAGGGACACAACAACGGCTATCATTACTATGGACTGGGAATAACACGGGATTTCTTAAAAAATAAAGCTCTGTCCGTAACTTTGAACGCCAACAATTTTCTTGAAAAATACCGCAATTTCAGTTCCATCACTATCACGGACTCTTATAAGCAGTCTGCCCGCTACAAATCGCGATCGTGGATGGTGGGTCTCTCAATCGGGTATAACTTCGGGAAATTGAAGACCGACGTAAAAAAAGCCGGCACGAGTATAATAAATGACGATACATCCGACGTTTCTAATTCATCCGGGAAAGGAGGAATCTGATTCGCCGAAATATAAAAAGGAAAACAATGAATGACAAAACCATAAAATCTGACTCCAACATTCGATCGCAGATGCGCAAGGGCATTCTTGAATATTGCGTATTGCTTCTGTTGAGCCGACAGAGGGCCTATCCATCTGATATCATCAACGGGCTGAGCGATGCATCTCTGATCGTTGTGGAAGGAACTCTCTACACTCTCCTTAACAGAATGCGAAAAGAGGGAAAGTTGAACTATGAATGGGAGGAAAGTCCGAAAGGCCCACCCAGAAAATACTATTTCCTGACTCCGCTCGGAGAGGAGACTCTCAAAGAGATGTCGGCCGTATGGGATGAAATATCCGCCAACGTAAATCACTTCCGTAAACAATATAATTCCACTGAAAACGAATTATGAAAAAGACTTTCAACATCAACATCGCAGGCTTTCCGTTCATTATCGACGACGACTATACTCTCCTCAATGATTATATCGACACCATCGAACATGCATTCTCAAACCTTGAAGACTATCGTGAACTGGTGGCCGACATTGAAAGCCGCATCGCCGAGCTGCTTCTTGAACAGACATCGACCGGAAGTCCGATTGTGACGGTCGGGGATGTGGAAGACGTTATCCGAAGAGTAGGCAAACCGGAAGATATGGTCGAGGAGGATGAAAACATCAATATCACCTCAGACTCTGAAGGAACCACTGTCAACGAAACAATACGAGAGGAGGAGATGGTCACTCCGCCACCCTATGTGCCCCCGATCAAAGTGCAGAAGAAACTTTTCCGCGACACCCAGAATTCAATGCTTGGAGGTGTATGTTCAGGTTTGGCATGGTATCTTAATATTGACGCCACCTGGGTCAGACTTCTCACTGTGGCAGCCGTAATTGTTTCTTTCGCCACCGTTGCGATAGCCTATATAATATTGTGGATTGTTGTTCCTGAAGCACGCACCCCTCTGCAGCGAATGCAGATGATGGGCGAGGAACCAACAATGGAGAATATCGGCAAAACCGTGACCGATAATTTCCGGGAAGATCGCGGAGAGCAGGCAATCGCAGCTCCGGCCGCCAACAATTCCTTTTCCAACACCATCTCATCAGCATTAGGGATCATCGTCAAGATTCTTATAGTGATAGGCCTGATCATCGGCATTCCTGTGCTTGTGGCTCTCGGAGCAGCTCTTTTAGGATGTCTTTTCGCCTTGATTATGGTCACCACCTCCATCTTCACCGACACAGTCGGAATTTGGGACGGTATGCCGGTAGAATTAGTGAAATATCTCACTCTTCTTGGTGTCGGAGCCATAATTGTCATAGGCATCCCCTTGTCTCTGCTTATCAGGAAAGGATTAAAACCTAAAGGACATCCGATGGGAGGAGGTGCCAAATGGACTCTTCTCGGGGTCTGGATAGCTGGTTTCATTCTCGCGGCTGTATCGTCACTTTTCTTTGTCAGGGAAATGGACAAGCTTGAGAACAACAGATATAACCGAGTGCGGATTGAACGATTCTCCGATAGAGTGGAAAGAAAACTTAACCGGGCAGCAGAAAAACTTGGAAGAAAGCGCCAGAAAGAAATAAACATACAACTGCCACAGGGGAGAAGAGGGAAATCCATCCAACTGCGTCAGAAAAGCAAACAGCGATCTCTGGAAACGCAGCAAAAAAGAATCGAGAACAAACAGAAACAGCTTGAGAATAAACAGAAAGCTCTGGAAAAACAGAAACAAGTGGTATCCGGCAAGTTGGAAGAAGTCAAGAAAGTGACTGCCACTTCAGCTGCCACCCCAACCGAAAATCCTGCCGATTCAGCTGCAAAAGTGCAGATCGAAGCCGCAAAGACCGTGCAAACAGATTCCATACATAAATAATTTTTGAGTTAAATTCCTAAAAATCCCGCTTTATGCGGGATTTTTTATGTAATCACAGATATATTCGTTATTTTTGCATTAAATTTCATAGAAGACATAAAAAATTTGATTCCAATGAAGCCGATAGCATTGATAACCGGCGCCACAAGCGGCATAGGAGAAGCCTGCGCAAGAAAGTTTGCAAAGGCCGGATATAACGTAATTATCACGGGAAGAAAGCCGGAACTTCTTAACCGGATTGCTGAAGACCTTAGAAAAGATGGAACTGATGTGCTCCCTCTGATTTTCGACGTGAGGGATAGAGAGCGGGCCACTGCAGAGATCAACTCATTGCCTTCCGATTGGAAAGACGTGGATGTATTGGTCAATAATGCGGGTCTTGCCCTCGGACTCGAGCCGGAATATGAAGGTGATTATGATGACTGGGACACTATGATCGACACAAATATCAAAGGTCTTCTGACAATGACACGTCTCATTGTGCCCGGGATGATTTCCAGAGACAAAGGCCACGTTATCAACATAGGTTCTGTGGCTGGAGATGCCGCCTACGCCGGAGGCAATGTGTATTGTGCCACGAAAGCTGCCGTGAAGACCATCACCGATGGACTGAGAATCGACGTCGCTCCCTCCTCTGTCAGGGTGACCAATATTAAACCCGGACTTGTCGAGACCAATTTCAGCAACACCCGTTTCCATGGTGACACTGAAAGGGCCGACAACGTCTACAAAGGTATCAAACCGCTCACTGGAGATGACATCGCAGATGTGGCCGTCTACGCCGCGCAGGCTCCCGCACATGTGCAGATAGCCGAGGTCCTTGTTCTTGCCACCCATCAGGGAAGTGGTTCTGTGGTTTGCAGAAAATAATAAGGAAAACTTCCTCCGGACTTTCAAAAATAATCAAAAATTCCCCCCAAAAAATAGTTTAACCATATATGGGCTTTTTCAAAAAAATATTCTCGAAAGAGAAAAAGGAGAAACTTGACTCTGGCCTCCAGAAAACCAAAGAGGGTGTCTGGAGCAAGATCACTCGTGCCGTCGCCGGGAAAAGCAAGATTGATGACGACGTTCTTGATGATCTGGAGGAAGCTTTCATCACGAGCGATGTCGGAGTAGAGACAACTCTGAAAATAATCGAAAGAATCCAGGACAGAGTGGCTCGCGACAAATATGTCGGGGCTGACGATCTTAACAGACTGCTTTATGAAGAGGTTTCCGACATGCTTGCCTCAAATGAATCAGCGTCTGACCTTGATGATTTTGAAGTGAAGGCCGACGACAAACCCTACGTTATAATGGTTGTTGGAGTCAATGGTGTCGGCAAAACCACCACCATCGGCAAGTTGGCAGCTCAGTATAAGAAGGCAGGCAATAAGGTTGTTCTTGGAGCTGCCGATACTTTCCGGGCCGCCGCTATCGAACAGCTCGATATTTGGGGAGAACGCGTGGGAGTGCCTGTCGTGAAGCAGAAAATGGGAAGCGACCCGGCTGCCGTGGCTTTCGACACACTCAGCTCAGCAAAGGCACAGGGAGCCGATGTGGTTATTATCGACACAGCTGGTCGACTGCATAATAAGATCGGCCTCATGAATGAGCTGACCAAAATCAAGAATGTGATGAAGAGAGTGGTGCCGGATGCCCCGCAGGAGATTCTTCTTTTGCTTGACGGCTCCACCGGCCAGAATGCTTTCGAACAGGCACGCCAGTTTGTGGCTGCCACAGAGGTCAACGCCCTTGCCGTTACAAAACTCGACGGAACAGCCAAGGGTGGTGTTGTGGTCGGGATTAGCGATCAGTTCAGGATTCCGGTGAAATATATCGGGATCGGCGAAGGTGTTGACGATCTCCAGATTTTCCATCCGCGTGAATTTGTGAGCTCTCTGTTCAAAGTGGAATAAGATGTTTAAAAAAAACAGAATAGAAATAATCTCGATGGGCTGCTCCAAGAATCTTGTTGATTCGGAGCGGCTCATAAAGCAATTGGAGGCCAAGGGCTATGAAACCATTCATGATCCCTCCTCCCCGAGCGGTGAATATGTGGTCGTAAACACCTGTGGATTCATAGCGGATGCTAAGGAGGAATCGATCGAAACCATTCTTGAGCTTGCCGAACTCAAAAAACGGAAAAGAATTGGCAAGATAATTGTCATGGGGTGTCTGTCGCAAAGATACATGAACGACCTGAAAGCTGAAATTCCGGAAGTTGACGTCTGGTATGGCAAATTCGATTGGAAAGATTTCATTGAGAATCTTCCGGCTCGTAATGATGATAAAGGGAGGCCGGAAATGTGGGAACGTAGCCTGACGACTCCCCCTCACTACGCTTATCTCAAGATTTCGGAAGGATGTAACCGGTTCTGTGCATTCTGTGCCATTCCCCTCATAACCGGGCGCCATAAATCCAGACCTATAGAGGAGATCCTGAAAGAAACAGAAAAGCTTGTAGGGGAAGGAGTCAAGGAATTCAATATCATCGCGCAGGATCTCTCCTCCTACGGCATGGATCTTTATGGGCACCAGGCTCTTGCTGAACTGATCGACCGCATGGCCGACATCGCCGGCGTGGAATGGATACGCCTTCACTACGCTTATCCATCCGATTTCCCCATGGATGTCCTTGACGTAATGCGCAGGCGGAAAAATGTTTGCAACTATCTTGACATAGCCCTTCAGCATATTTCCGATCCTGTGCTTGAAAATATGCGGCGCCACATCTCCAGGGAAGAGACTCTTCAACTTCTCAGGCAGATAAGAGAAAAAGTGCCTGGAATTAAGATCCGCACCACTCTCATGACCGGCTTCCCGGGAGAAGGGGAAAAGGAATTTGAAGAACTTAAGGAATTTGTCAGCACCCAACGGTTTGACCGTATGGGAGCCTTTGCATATTCTGAGGAAGATGACACTTTCGCGGCAAGAAATCTTCATGACAATGTTCCCGAAGAGGAAAAACAGCGCAGGCTTGACAAGATCATGGAGATTCAGGAATCAATAGCCCTTGAGGAAAACGAGAAAATGATTGGCCGGGTTGAAAAAGTTATCATCGACAGGATTGAGGGTGGAAAAGCTTTCGGCCGGACACAATATGATTCTCCTGAAGTTGATCCGGAGGTCATTGTTGAAAATACTGACCTGAAACCGGGTGATTTTGTCGATGTCCGGATAACGGAAGCTTATCCGTTTGAATTAATTGGAGTTGTTGAAAAAAATGGGATTAATCTTTGATAAGCACTCACATGTAACTCCAACCGGAGAGGTCATCCTCTTCACGAATCCCGAGGGAGGAATTGAACTGACGGGAAATATCCGGGGTGCGATTGATTCAAGGCTCTCCCTTTATGCCTATCGTGCTCCGGGCGACTATACCGTCTCTTTTGGGATTTCGGAGGGATTCCTGGAAGGCATCGGTGAGCCTGGATTTGTAATCTCTCCTTTTCTTCCCGGGAAATCCCAGCTGACAATTCCTTTTTCCAACAGATGCAGAAATATCGGGTCTCCTGACAACTCCTATAAATTTCCCTCGGAATCAACGACGCGAGAGGAATATGAGGCTGAGGTGGAAAACCTTAAAGAAGCTATTGCGCAGGCCGGTGGTGGAAAAATTGTTGCTGCCAGAGTTCTGGTCAGCAACGTCTATACCGATCCGGTGAGGGCATTTTCAACACTTTGCCAAAGATATCGAAACGCTTTTGTGTTTCTTTTTTCCACCCCCGCCACAGGTTGTTGGATCGGGGCCTCTCCCGAACTGCTTCTGACATCGCTCAATGGACATCTTGAAACGGTTGCCCTTGCCGGAACAAAAAAAAGCGGCTCCTCGGAAAAATGGGATTCTAAAAACCTTGAAGAGCAGCGCATGGTGACGGAATATATCTGCGATTGCTTCCGTCGGCATGGACTCTCTCCGGAAGCCGGGGATCTTGCCACCGTGAGTGCGGGCCCAGTGGAACACCTTTGCACTCCTGTCTCCGCCCAATGCTCCATTGGAGAAACCGGCGAGCTCTCATCTCTGCTTCATGACCTTTCCCCGACTCCGGCATTATGCGGAATGCCAAGGGAGATGGCACTTGAAGCCATCCTTAAGAATGAGACATTTGAAAGAGGATGCTACGGCGGTTATTGCGGTCCCTTCAGGAGTATCCGTGATTTCCGGTTTAACGTTGTGCTTAGATGTGCGATGGTTGAAAGCAAGAGAATCGCATGTTTTGCGGGAGGGGGCATCACTCGCCTCTCAGACCCGGAGAAAGAATGGCTGGAAACGGAAATGAAACTATCCACCCTTTCTGAACTCCTCAGAGAAAGCGATGCGATTTCAGAGATAAGATAAACAATTGAATAATCAAACCTTAATAATGGAAGTTATGAGTTACACTTCAAGAATCCTGCCGCTACTTCTGCTTGGAGCAGCCGGCACCTTATGTGCTCAGGAACATCTGAAAAGTCTTGATCCCAAGGGGATCGACAAAAGCGTGCCTGCTTCGGCCGACTTCTATCAGCATGTCAATAAAGGATGGATGGACAGTCATCCCCTCACTCCTGAGTATTCACGCTACGGCCAGTTCAACATCCTGACTGACTCCAGCAACAACCGCGTTCGCAGAATTGTCACTAATCTGGCAAAAACCAATCCGGCAAAAGGGACAACTGCATATAAGGTTGCCTCTCTTTATGAAAGCGGCATGGACTCAGTGAGACGCAATTCTTTGGGAGCCGCCCCCATAAAGGGACTGATGGATAAAATCGAGAAGGCCAATCCTTCAGAAATGGAAGACCTTCTTATCTGGCTTCACCAGAACTACACCTCTCCCCTTTTCGATGCCTCTCCGATGGAGAATCTTGTCAACAGCAAGGAATATGCGATGTATGTCAGCGGAGGTGGTCTCGGCCTTGGCGACCGCGACTACTATCTGAAAAACGACAAGCGCAACAAAGACGTGAGGGAAGCTTACCGCACGATGATCGAAAAGCAGATGCAGAATGCCGGCTACAAGAAGAAAGACGCACGCAGAATCGCAGCCAACACCCTCAAGGTGGAGACTCTCATCGCTGACTCCACATGGACACGCGAAAAGAGCCGCGACATCCGGGCAATGTATAATCCCTATTCTTTCACACAGCTCAAGGAATCCTATCCCAATATTCCGTGGGACAGGATGTTTATCGAGACAATGGGCATTGAATCCCCCGAACAGGTGATCGTGACTAATCCCAACACTCTCAAACAGGCCGATAACCTGATGAAGAGTCTGACCGACCGGGAGAAGAAAGACTATTATCTGAGCCAGCTCGTCCGTTCGGCCGCCCCTTATCTTAGCGACGACTTCGGCGACGCCTCCTTTGAGTTTGCAAAAGTGATGAGTGGTGTCCAGGAGCAGCAACCCCGCTGGAAACGTAGCCTCGCCACAACCGAGGGAGTGCTCGGGGAAGCGATCGGGGAACTATATGTGCAGGAATATTTCCCCCAGAGTTCCAAAGATTATATGATCGGACTGGTGGAAAATCTCCGCACCGCTCTCGGCAAGCATATAATCAACCTTCCCTGGATGAGCGACGACACCAAACTCAAGGCTATTAAGAAACTTAACGCTTTCACCGTCAAAATCGGATATCCCGACAAATGGAAAGACTATTCCGAGCTCGACATTGACCCGTCTCTTTCCTATTGGGACAATATCCACAACGCAAGAATGTGGGCGAAAAACGAATTCCTTAAGAAATGGGGAAAACCGGTTGACCGCACCGAATGGGGAATGACCCCTCAAACCATCAACGCCTACTATAATCCAATGAACAACGAGATCGTGTTCCCCGCAGGAATTCTCCAGGCTCCATTCTTTGATCCTGAAAGCAGCGATGCGGAAAATTATGGCGGCATCGGCGTGGTTATCGGCCATGAGATGACCCATGGATTCGACGATCAGGGATGTCAGTTTGATGCCGACGGCAACATGGCAAACTGGTGGACTCCAGAAGATGCACAGGCATTTGCAGATCTCTCGAAGGGTCTTGTCGGCCAGTTTGACGCTGTTGAAATCCTGCCCGGGCTAAACGCCAACGGCCAATACACACTTGGAGAGAATATCGCCGATCAGGGAGGACTTCGTGTTGCCATGACAGCATTCCTCGATGCTCAGAAAAAGAAAGGTGTAGATGTCACATCTCCTGAAGCCAAGATCGACGGCTTTGACCCTATCCAGGTGTTCTATATGAACTACGCAAACCTTTGGGCCAACAACATCCGTGAGGAAGAGATGAGGAGCAGGACATCTGGCGATGTGCATTCTCTCGGCAAAAACAGAGTCAACGTCACACTCCGCAATCTCGCTCCCTTCTTCAGCTCTTTCGGCATCAAGGATGGCGATCCCATGTTCCGCACGGAGAGCGAACGCGTCATCATCTGGTGATTTTTCTTTCATACATCCCCCAATAAAAAGAGCCTGCCCTCACGGGTAGGCTCTTTTTCTGATGAAACATTTCAATTACTCTTTCATTGCTTCTCTATGTTTCTTCGTGAATATTATGAAGTTTGATTATGAAGAACTTATTTCTAAGTCGGTTCAGACATCAGATGATGCCCTGGCCCATCATGGCGTCAGCCACCTTCATGAATCCGGCGATGTTAGCACCCTTCATGTAGTTGATATATCCGTCGGGCTGTTTGCCATATTCAACGCAAGCCTCGTGGATGGAGCTCATGATCTCATGGAGTTTCTTGTCCACTTCGGCAGCGCTCCACTGGAGGTGCTCTGCATCCTGGGTCATCTCAAGACCGGAAGTGGCAACACCACCTGCGTTAACAGCCTTTCCGGGGCAATAGATGGTCTTGTTGGCAATGAATGCGTCGATAGCCTCGGGAGTGCAACCCATGTTGCTGACCTCAGCACACATGTAGACATTGTTCTCGATAAGCTTCTTGGCATCCTCTCCGTTGAGCTCATTCTGAGTAGCACAGGGAAGGGCGATGTCCATCTTCTGCTCCCAGGGCTTCTTGCCTGCATAGAACACTGAGCCGGGGAACTTATCAGCGTAGGGAGCAACGATATCATTGCCCGAAGCGCGGAGTTCAAGCATATAGTTGATCTTCTCCTCATTCAGACCTTCTGCATCATAGATGTAGCCGTCGGGGCCTGAAATGGTGATGACCTTTGCTCCAAGCTCGGTAGCCTTCTGAGCAGCGCCCCATGCCACATTGCCGAAACCGGAAATGCCGACTGTCTTACCCTTGATGGTCTGGCCATGCTGCTTGAGAACATCCTCCACGAAATAGAGGGCACCGTAACCGGTTGCCTCCGGACGGATTCTCGAACCGCCGAAGCTGAGACCCTTTCCGGTGAATGTTCCTGTATTCTCGCGGGCAAGTTTCTTATACATGCCATACATATAGCCTACTTCGCGGCCGCCAACACCGATATCGCCCGCAGGAACGTCTCTGTCCGGACCGAGGTTACGCCAGAGTTCAAGGATGAAAGCCTGGCAGAAACGCATGATCTCAGCATCGCTCTTTCCACGGGGGGAGAAGTCGGAACCACCTTTGCCGCCTCCCATGGGAAGTGTGGTCAGTGCATTCTTGAATGTCTGCTCGAAACCAAGGAATTTGAGAATTGAAAGGTTGACGGATGCATGGAAACGGATGCCGCCTTTGTAGGGACCGATGGCATTATTGAATTGAACTCGATAGCCGATGTTGTTCTGAACCTCGCCCTTGTCGTCGACCCAGGTCACACGGAATGTGAAGATGCGGTCAGGCTCAACCATGCGCTCGATGATCTTTGCCTTCTCGAACTCGGGATGCTCGTTATAGACGTCCTCTACAGAGAGAAGAACTTCCTTAACGGCCTGGAGATACTCTTTTTCTCCGGGGTGCTTGGCCTCAAGCCCCGCCATAATCTCAGAGATGTTCATGATTTTCGATTATTTTTTAATTAGATTTTGGTTATTTATCTATTCTATTTTTGTCAGGTTTGGGTTATTCCTTGCAACATGCCAGCTCCCGGCATGAGTTTTAGGTATTGCTCAACCATTTTCATTGCAAAAATACAACCTACTTTTAAATCCTCCAAAAAATATGCAAAAAAAATTATATGTTTAAAAACATGCCGATCCACTCCCCTCCTTTCTCCCGGGCTTCCGAAAACAATAAGCTAAAAAAGGAGTCACGATTTCTCGCGACTCCTTAATTATAATACCAATTATGTTAATAGTCTGCAGATGTCACTGCGTTTTGTGATTATTTGTCGGCGAATATCACGATTCGGTTCCAGTCGTTGACTCCGTAAGGCTGAACATTTGAGCCGTCATATTTAACCTTGAGGCTATTGGGGTTCACACCATATTTCTCTGTGAGGGCCTTGTAGACAACGTCTGCGCGTTTCTTCGAAAGCTGCATGTTATATTCGCTTGAGCCGGTGTCCTTGTCAGCATATCCGCAGATGGTGATGGTCTTGTCGGGATTAGCCTTCATCCACTGTGCCATGTTGTAGAGGTTAACTTCCTCTGTCGGCATAATCTCAGATGAATTGATGGTGAATCTAACCGTAGAGAGCAAAGGAATTTCCGGACAATCCTTCTCTATAACCTCGGTCACTACCGGACGGTTCTGGAGATCGGCGATCTCCTGGGCCTGTGCCATGTTCTCAGCGCGGAGAAGGTTGATCTGATTGTTCATGTTGGCGAGCTGTGCCATTGATTCACACTCATTATATGTGTCCCAAGTGCGGCCATTGATGTTGAAGTTAAGACCGCCGATACATGCTACGTTGGCATCGATGGGACGTCCGTAGGCACAACCGTTCCAGTTGTCACCATAGAAGGAAGCTCTGGCCTCTGCGAAGAAATCCACAACCTTGCTGAGACGGAACCGGAGCTGAACACCTGCCGTAACAGGGAGAGTCCATGTGCTTGACTTCACATTGCCGTCATGAGCCATAATGTTGGAAGCGGCAGCGGGGTTTCCCTTTGAATCATGAATGTTCCAAGTGTAGTCGCCACCGAGGCCTACGAAAGGAATAACGCTGACAACACGGTCGGGATTAACTCCGGCGATACTGTTGCACATATCCCACATGAGTTCTGCATTCAGGTTCACGTGGCGAGCCTTTGTCCAGCCGTTATTAGGCTCTGCAGCTGTGGGGGCATTCCAGTGGAGCGCTCCGCCAACAGCATTCAGTCGGGCTCCGAGGTAGGGTGAGAACCAGTGGCCTACACCGACGTTATATGTTGCTGTCATCTGCTTGCGGTTAACAAGCTTTCCTGAGCTCTTGGCTCCCGATCCCCTCTCCACGAAAGGCTGATCGACTCCTGCGCCTAACTGGATGAACCAATTGTTGCGCCAACTCTGGTAGTAACGGTTGGTGTTGTCACATGTGAATTCAGTCACAGCTTCGCCTTCGACAACCTCCTGTGCTCTTGCTGCCTGTGGGATGGCGATAGAGGCAGCTGCAAGGGCCATTAAACAGTAAAGATTTTTAGCTTTCATAAAACAATTTTTTTAATTGCGTTGAATTTGGAATTGAATAGTTGTTGATTTACCTTTAAAACGTATGGCGTATTTTTTGGTTCATCCGGTTCCTGTTTTTTTTCGTCGCAAAGAGGAAATAATCGTCTGTATGCGCAACTTCACCTTGCGAAAACTTGGTTCAGAGTATTGTCAGAATCAATTATATTTTGTAATTTTGCTCCTTGGAACGGGAGTTTTCCTCCCCACCCGGCCCTCATATATAAATATGTGGCCGCAACGTAGAAATACTTAAACATGCAAGGAGACGACAAAATAATTCCGATCAATATTGAGTCGGAAATGAAAAGCGCCTATATCGACTATTCAATGTCGGTGATTGTTTCGAGAGCCCTTCCGGATGTCAGAGATGGCTTCAAGCCGGTTCATAGGAGAGTGCTCTTCGGAATGAACGAACTTGGCAATTTCTTTTCCGGCGACACAAAAAAATCAGCCCGCATAGTCGGCGAAGTGATGGGTAAATACCATCCTCACGGTGATTCCTCGATTTATCTGACAATGGTGCGCATGGCCCAGGAGTGGTCATTGCGCTATCCCCTTGTTTTCGGACAGGGTAATTTCGGTTCGATCGACGGAGACTCCCCCGCCGCCATGCGTTATACGGAGGTCAAGCTCGCAAAAATGGGCGAGGAGATGCTCAGCGATATCGACAAGGAAACGGTAGACTTTGTGCCGAACTTCGACAATACCCTGATGGAGCCATCAGTCCTCCCGACAAGAATCCCAAATCTCCTTGTTAATGGTGCGTCGGGCATTGCCGTGGGAATGGCCACGAATATGCCTCCCCACAATCTGACTGAAGCCCTTAACGCCGCCGTAGCCCTGATCGACAATCCCGAGCTTGACGTGCAAGGGCTGATGGAATATGTCAAGGCTCCTGACTTCCCGACCGGAGGTGAGATTTTCGGAATCCAGGGTGTCAGAGATGCTTTCGAAACCGGGCGCGGAAGGATCATGGTCCGCGCTAAAGCCGAAATCGAGAGTGACGGCACCCACGACCAGATTGTCATTTCCGAGATTCCATACGGAGTCATCAAAAACGACCTTGTCAAAAGCATTGCGGATCTTGTTGAAGAGAAGAAGATCGACGGCATTTCAGATATCACCGACACTTCTGCCCGGGGCAAGATGCATATAGCCATCGACATCAAGCGAGATGCCAACGCAAAAGTCATTCTGAACAAACTTTTCAAGATGACTCAGTTGCAGACGTCTTTCAGTGTCAACAACGTTGCGCTTGTCAATGGTCGGCCGCGCACCCTCAATCTCAAGGAGCTTCTCCAAGCTTTCGTTGACCATAGACATGAGGTTGTGATCAGGCGCACCCGATATGAACTACGTAAGGCTGAGGAGAGAGCCCACATCCTGCGTGGCCTGATGATCGCCGTCGACAACATCGATGAAGTCATTGCCATCATCCGCTCCTCCCAGACTGCAGAAGAGGCCCGCAACCGACTTGGCGAACGCTTCGGTCTTGACGACGTGCAGACAAGAGCCATCGTCGAGATGCGTCTCCGCCAGCTCACCGGACTCGAGATGGACAAACTGCGCAGCGAATATGATGAACTGATGAAATTGATCGCCCATCTTAACGATATCCTTAATAATGATGAAGTGTGTCGTGAGGTGATGAAATCCGAGCTTATCGAGATCCGAGATAAATATGGTGATGAGCGTCGCACGAAAATCAACCATTTCTCCGGCGATTTCAATGCTGAAGATTTCTATCCCGATGATGAGATGATCATCACCATCTCCCACCTCGGATATATCAAGCGCACTCCCCTCTCCGAGTTCAGGGCTCAGAACCGCGGCGGCATAGGTGCGAAAGGCAGCGACACGAGAGACTCCGATTTTATCGAACATATTTATCCTGCCTCAAACCATAATTACATGCTCTTCTTCACACAGAAAGGGCGATGCTATTGGCTGAAGGTCTATGAAATTCCCGAATGTGCCAAGAATTCCAAGGGACGCGCAATCCAGAATCTTCTCAACATTGACAGCGATGACTGCGTCAATGCGTTTATCCGCGTGAAACATCTTGACGACAAGGATTATATCAATACCCATAATCTAATTTTCTGCACCAAAAACGGCATCATCAAAAAGACCTCTCTCGAGGCATATTCCCGTCCGCGTGCAAATGGAGTCAATGCCATCATCATCCGTGATGACGACCAGCTGATTCAGGTAAGACTGACTGATGGGAATTCTGAGATCATCCTTGCCGACAGGGAAGGCCGGGCAATCCGGTTCCATGAATCCAAAGTTAGGGAAATGGGCAGGATGTCGACAGGCGTAAAAGGAATGACCCTTGGAGAAGATGGCGACGAGGTGGTTGGCATGATAACCATGACCGGCGCTCCTGACGAAACCGTAATGGTTGTGTCTGAAAACGGATTTGGAAAGCGCTCTCCACTTGAAGATTACCGCGTTACAAACCGCGGTGGTAAGGGAGTGAAGACATTAAACGTCACCGATAAGACCGGGCAGCTTGTGGCCATAAAGAACGTCAATAACTCCAACGATCTCATGATCATCAATCAGAGTGGAATCACCCTCCGCCTTCCTGTTGAGGGAATCAGAGTGATGGGTAGAGCCACTCAGGGAGTTAAACTTATCGACCTCACGAGAAGAAACGACAAGATCGCATCTGTCTGCAAGGTTGATTCCGACCCGGAAGAGGAGATTAAGGAAGCCATCGAAGAAGAGGAACACAACATCGAAATAGTTGAGAACGTCATTTCAGAAAATGAGGAAACTTCTGAAAACTCTGTCTCGGCTACTGAAAATGAGAACGAAACTGAAAATGATAATTAACCCTTTCATAAATATAGAGAGATGAAAAGAATCCTAACCTTCGCGCTTTGCGTTGCAGCCATCGGCGCAGCAAGCGCACAGAAAGCAAACGTAGATCAGGCGAACAAGCTTTCTGGAAAGTCTGATCAGCTCAACACAGCCCGTGATCTCATCCAAAAGGCGATGGACAACGGAGAAACAAAGAATGATGCCCGCACCTATTTCGTTGCAGGAAAGATTGAGTTTGATGCCTACGACAATGGTGTGAAAGCCAAGATGATCAATCCCGATGATCCTGCAGCCAAAGCCACTGTCATGGCCGATGAGCTAATGAAGGGCTATAAGTACTTCCTTCAGGCTCTTCCTCTTGACAGCCTTCCTGATGCCAAAGGCGCTGTGAAACCCAAATTCACGAAAGATATCTTTGGCAAGATCACAGGTCATGCCAATGATTTCCTCACAGCCGGAGCTGACTACTACAATGAGAACATGTATTATCCTCAGGCCTACGAGGCATTCGTAACCTATGCCGGTCTTCCCGCATCAGGCATGATGGGCAAGATGGCCGACATCATCCCTACCGATCAGGTGGCCACTGCATATTTCAACGCAGGCCTCGCAGCATATCTTGGCAAAGAATTTGAGAAGGCTGCCAATGCTTTCAAGCAAGCACGCACTGCAGGATATGAGCAGCCTGAGACCTACACTTATGAGATCGCATCCTGGCAGGCAATCGCTTCGGATGAATCTCGTGCGGAAGAGGCTCAGAAGAATATCCTTGAGGTTGCAATCGCAGGAAACGCCCGATATGGCATCGAACAGCCTCTCTTCATCAACAACATGATCAATTCTCTCGTGATCGCCGACAGAATTGACGACGCGCTCAACAATCTCAACGCCCTTATTTCTGCCAATCCCGACAATGCCGCCCTCTATGGACTCCGCGGTTACGTCAACGACCGTGGCGGGAAAGACCTTGAGTCTGAAAACGACTATAGAAAAGCCGTTTCTCTCGAGGGAGTAGACGTGGAGACTCTTAAGAATGCGAGCAAGAAGATCTTCCGTCTCGGAACAGAGAAATGGAATGGCATCGAAGGAAATTCCGACGAAGCTAAAGCTGCCCGCAAAGAGGTGAAAGAGAAATATTGGGAACCGGCTAAAGATATCGCTCTCCGTGCGAAAGCAATGAGCGAAAACGATTCCGACACCGATACTCTCCTTGAGAGCATCAACTACGTTCTCGAAACCTACTTCACGAAGTAATTCCTGATAAAAATCACATTTTTTAAGGGCATCGTCATTGATTTGGCGATGCCCTTAAATTTTTTTTGACTGTTATAACATTTATATGGTTTCAAATATTTCAAATGGTGAGTTTTTTTCATTAACTTTGCAGTAGATTTAGAAAAAACAGGTCTTAATGGCCTAAACGCATACACCCTCTT
Organism: uncultured Sangeribacter sp.; assembly: GCA_964425935.1. Lineage (GTDB taxonomy): Bacteria > Bacteroidota > Bacteroidia > Bacteroidales > Muribaculaceae > Lepagella. The sequence goes on along the minus strand of CAYROR010000005.1, from coordinate 49,572 downwards.
CTTTAACTAAACCAAGCAATGGGATTATTTTCATTCACGCAGGAAATAGCAATGGACTTGGGAACAGCCAATTCCATCATAATACACAACGATAAGATCGTTGTCGACGAGCCATCGGTGGTGGCCATCGAAAACAAAACCGACAAACTTCTCGCCGTCGGAAGCACAGCTCACCAGATGGAGGGAAAAGAACCTCCGGGCATCCGTACGATTCGCCCGCTCCGCGACGGTGTGATCGCCGACTTCAACGCCGCCGAACAAATGATCCGCGGCCTCGTGAAGATGGTTAGCTCAAAGAGAAGATGGTTCTCCCCTTCCCTGAGAATGGTGGTCTGCATTCCCTCCGGCTCCACAGAGGTTGAGATAAGGGCCGTCCGCGACTCTTCAGAACATGCCGGAGGGCGCGACGTCTATATGATCTATGAACCGATGGCTGCAGCTCTCGGAATCGGACTCGACGTTGAGGCACCCGAAGGAAACATGATTGTCGACATAGGCGGAGGAAGCACCGAGATCGCCGTTATCTCTCTGGGCGGAATCGTCAGCAACAAGAGTATTCGTCTTGCAGGCAATGACCTGACAATCGACATTCAGGAACACATGGGCCGCGTCCACAATCTTCGTGTCGGCTCAACCATGGCAGAACAGATCAAGATCAATGTCGGGTCTGCACTCCCGGTGCTCGACAATCCGCCGGAGCCATTCATCGTCTGTGGCCCCAACAAAATGTCGGCACTTCCGATGGAGGTTCCCGTGACCTACGAAGAGATCTCCCATTGCATCGACAAATCCATTTCCCGCATGGAGGCCGCCATCCTCGCTGCTCTTGAGGAGACTCCGCCGGAACTCTATGCCGACATCGTGAAAAACGGCATTTATCTCGCAGGAGGTGGTGCTTTGCTTAAAGGATTGGCTAAGAGATTCTCTGACAAGATGAAGATTGAATTTAAGATTGCCGATGATCCGCTGCACGCTGTGGCAAAAGGAACCGGAGTCGCTCTTAAAAATATCAACAAGTTCTCCTTCCTTATCAGATAAAAACGCCGGACTAACGAGGTGAAGAATCTTCTGAATTTTATAGTCAGATATGGCACATGGTTCCTGTTTTTCTTCTATGTGCTTGTGAGTTGTGTGCTTTTATTCACCCACAGTTCCTATCAGCAATCTGTCTATCTCAGTTCAGCCAATGCGGTCAGTTCATCCATGAATGAAGCCACGTCGCAGCTCACCGGATATTTTCATCTCAAAAGCATCAACGAGAGTCTTCAGGAAAGCAACGCGCGCCTTGAGAACGAGGTGCTTAACCTCAGGCATCAGCTTGCGGAATGCCGCACCCTTCTTGCCGACACTTTTGCAACCAACGATGACATCCACCGGTTTGACTATGTCCCGGCCACCGTCATCAACAACAGTGTCAGGCATCCGCGTAACTATTTCTCCATAAACCGGGGATATGACGACGGGATCAGGGTCGGCATGGGAGTTGTCGACCAGAACGGAGTGGCCGGAATAGTCAATGTTGTCGGTCCGCGAACGGCTCGCGTGATTTCTCTTTTGAATGAAACCCAACGTTTCTCCGTGAAGCTGAAAGGAACCAATTTCATCGGCTCGCTGAGCTGGAAAGGATCGGATCCTATGATAGCATACATGGAGGAGGTGCCAAGACATGCGAAATTCCAGATCGGCGATACGGTAGTGACAAGCGGCTACTCCACCACTTTTCCGGAAAACCTCCCGGTCGGAACGATCATGAACCGAGTGAGAGGATCAGACGACAACTTCTTTATTCTGAAGATCAGACTGAATTCCGACTTCCGCTCGTTGAGTACGGTGCGCGTGATTAAGGACAGCTACAAATCGGAACTTGATTCCTTGCAGAAATTCGATATCAACACTGAGAGATGAATAAAGAGATTATAAAATTCGCGATTCTTTTCATTGTCATGCTGCTTGTGCAGGTGTTGATATGCAATCACATTGCTCTTTTCAATGTGGCTGTTCCGATCATCTTCATCTATTTTATCATCAGACTTCCGATCGACATTGGGAAAGGGGTGCTTTTCACCTCGGCTTTCCTGATGGGTTTATGCGTCGATATCTGTGCCGACACTCCCGGAGTGAATGCATTGTCGACAACGCTTCTGTCTGCATTCAAGCAGCCTGTTTTCTATGCCTACGTTCCCCGCGATGATAAAACTGAAGGATTGACTCCTTCAATTGCCACGCTTGGAATAGGCACCTACAGCAAATTCCTCATTACACTTGTAGGAATATTCTGCCTTCTTGTCTTCACCATCGAATATTTCAATTTCGCGGATGTGAAAGAGATCGTCATTATTGCCGGGTCGAGCACGGCATTATCTTTCCTTTTGCTTCTGGCCGTTGACTCACTGATGCTGACAAAATAGAACACCAGAATATCTCTCCGAAAAAATCAGAATTGAACTATGACCAGAGATTATGAGCATGAGAACCGCAGATATGTGATTGCCGGTTTCATCTGCCTGATTGTAGCCATATATATTTTCCGGCTGTTCGCTCTTCAGGTTAGCGACGACAAATATAAAGAGAACGCTGAGAGCAATGCCTTTTTCAGAAGAGTGATCTATCCTGCTCGCGGACTGATCTATGACCGCAAGGGAAGGCTTGTAGTCTTCAACCAGCCGGCCTACGATGTGATGATCATTCCCAAAGATGTCGGTGAATTCGACACCCTTCAGCTCTGCAATATTCTCAACATAACCAAAGACCAGCTCAAAGAGAAATGGGCAGAGATGAAGAATCCCAGGAAGAATCCGGGCTACTCAGCCTATACTCCGCAGAAACTCCTTTCCCATCTGTCGCCCGAAGACTACGGACGCCTCCAGGAGAAGCTATATCTTTTCCCGGGATTTTTCATCCAGACCCGCACTATCCGTCAATATAACTATAATGTCGGAGCAAATATCCTTGGAAACATCCGAGAGGTTAACGCGAAGGATGTGGAGCAGGATCGGTATTATCGTTCGGGCGATTACACCGGTGATCTCGGAGTGGAGAAAAGCTATGAGAAACATCTCCGTGGAATCAAGGGTGAAGAGATTCTTATGAAAGATGCTCATGGACGAATCAAAGGTAAATATGAGAATGGAATCCATGACGTGGCTCCCCTTTCCGGGAGAAATCTCACCCTCTCCATCGACATGGAGCTCCAGGAATATGGAGAGAGGCTTATGGCCAATAAGATCGGAGCCATTGTAGCGATAGAGCCCTCCACCGGAGAGATCCTCGCACTCGTTTCCTCTCCATCCTACGATCCTACACTTTTGATCGGCAAGGAGCGAGGAAAGAATTATGCGGAATTGGTTAGAAACCCTTATAAACCGCTTTACGACCGTGCGATTCAAGGAGCCTATCCCCCGGGATCAACATTCAAGCCCTCCCAGGGACTAATCCTACTTCAGGAGGGAATTGTGACGACCTCAACCCTTTATCCCTGTTACGGTGGCTACATCAATGGTATTAAAGTCGGATGTCACAGTCATGGGTCACCGATCGCCCTCAAGCCTGCATTGCAGACATCATGCAACGCATACTTCTGTTGGGGACTCAAGAACATGATCGATAAGAGAGGAACCAAACCCTACGACCAGCTCACCAAATGGAAAGACTATCTTGTGGAGATGGGCTATGGTTACCGTCTTGGTGTCGATCTCCCATTTGAAAGCAGAGGATTCATCCCTAATTCCGATTTCTATTCCAATTCATTCAGAGGTTCCAAGTGGACAGCCAACTCCATTATCTCAATAGCCATCGGTCAGGGAGAGGTGCTTGCCACTCCACTGCAGATTGCTAATCTTTGCGCCACTATCGCCAATCGAGGTCATTACATAACCCCTCATGTTGTAAAATCGGTAGCAGACACGGTGCTCGATTCAAAATATACGGAGAAAAGGACACCGAGCATTAAAAAGGAATACTATGATGTTGTTGCGGAAGGGATGAGGATGGCCGTCCTGGGAGGCACATGTCGAACTGCCAACCTTCCCGGCCTTGAGGTGTGTGGGAAAACAGGAACTGCTCAGAATCCCCACGGCAAGGATCATTCCGCATTTATGGGATTCGCTCCCTATAATAATCCGAAGATTGCGATTGCCGTCTATGTGGAGAATGCAGGCTATGGTGCCACATTCGGTGTGCCAATCGGGAGTCTGATGATAGAGAAATATCTTAACGGTCATATCAGTGAGGCTCGAAAAGGTATTGAAGAAACGATGTTGAATTCAAACACAATCATTTACAGTGGAGTCAAGAAGCACTGAGGCAAATGTCAGTATGTTCAGAACCATCGATTGGTTCACGATCATATTATATCTGATTCTGGTCATAGCCGGAAGCATAAGTATTTATGCGGCCAGCTATGACTTTGACAATGCCAGCATGTTTGATTTCGCCGAGTTTTCCGGAAAGCAATTTCTCTGGATAGGACTATCCCTCGTGATCGGGGGAGTTATTATGCTGATGGACTACCGGATATACGAAACATACGCCTACGCCATATATGCAGTAGTTATCCTTATCCTCATAGCCACAATCTTCCTTGCCCCCGACATTAAAGGTTCACGGTCATGGCTTGTATTCGGGCCAGTGAGCCTTCAGCCTGCGGAATTTGGAAAATTCGCTACCGCACTATGCCTCGCGAAGCTCTTCAATTCCTATAATTTCTCTCTCAATGCCAAGATGAGCAATTATTTCCGCGCTCTTGTCATTATTCTCCTCCCGATATGCCTCATCCTTCTTCAGAAGGAAACAGGAAGTGCACTCGTTTATTTCTCTCTCATTTTCGTGCTCTATCGGGAAGGGATGAGCGGACTTGTATTGTTCTCCGTATTATGCGCCATTGTCTATTTCGTAGTGGCCGTAAAATTTGTTGAACCGGTCATTCTTGGGATTCCGGCAGGAGAATTTTCGGTATTTGTCCTAATTCTTGTCATTTTCGCGGCCATGCTTCTTTTCTACTGCAAGGATCTGATCATCGCCCGGAATGTGATTATTGGCTTCAGCTCGGCCAGTCTTATCGTGGCAGTCCTTTCATTGTTCGACATCAACATAAACGGCACGGTTTTCTTCCTCTCTCTTCTTGGAGCAGGATGCCTCTACACGGTTGTGGCCATGTTCCACCACCGAATTGAGCGCTTTCTGATCACCGTGTCTTTCTGTGTGGTTTCCGTTTTATTCCTATTCTCCGTGAACTACGTTTTCGGCAATGTGCTGGAACCACACCAGCAGCAAAGAATAAAGGTGGCCCTCGGAATCGAGGAGGATCTTCGAGGCGCAGGCTACAACGTCAACCAATCAAAAATCGCCATCGGATCCGGAGGACTCACGGGAAAGGGATTTCTAAATGGAACGCAGACGAAACTGAAATATGTGCCGGAACAGCACACAGATTTTATCTTCTGCACAATAGGAGAAGAGGAGGGATTTGTTGGCTCAACAGCTGTGCTTGTGGTTTTCCTCGGGCTCATTCTCCGCTTAATCCATATAGCTGAACGACAACGCACGGCCTTTGGAAGAGTCTATTCCTATTGCGTGGTTTCCTATCTGATCTTCCATTTATGCATCAATATCGGAATGGTGATCGGGCTATGCCCCGTCATAGGCATTCCTCTCCCCTTCTTCAGCTATGGAGGCTCCGCCCTCTGGGGCTTCACGATCCTGCTCTTCATTCTCCTGAGAATAGACGCTGCGAGAAAAGAACGTTGATCGCTACAAAATAAAAATCTCTCTTCGTTTGTTATATCATAAAGGAGACTCCCCTTTCAGGGAGAATCCGGAAATTACCAATCACCGGCTCCGCCACTTCCGACGGAGCGAAAAACTATAACTCTTATGGCAAATAAAAGAGAATTTAAGAAATATGTGGAAGCTGTAGGAGCTTCCGCATGCGAGGCTATGATGTCGACCTACTACACTGTGGAGGGAGTTGACAAAAAAGCATGTTCGGAGGCCATTGACGAGGTTATGACCGCCGTTGTTTCAGCAAGAGCTAAATCAAATGTCTTCTTTGACAAGGGACACAAAGCTTTCGAAAGCGCCGAAGCCTATTCTAAGGCAAAACAGGAATTCTTCAAGAAACTCTTCACGAAAATCAATGATGATTTCGCTGCCGATCTCGACGCAGCCCTGAAGAAATTCAATGCTGCTATTCCTCAGAGTGTGAAGGATGAAAACAAAAAGGCGGTTGCTGAATAACTGAATCGGTGTTTGATCACCACAAAATTTCACAGGTATGAACATTTGGGGTAGACTTCTGAAATGGGCCGGATGGAGAATTGATGTGTCCGTTCCGCGCAGAGACAAGTGTGTCATCTGTGTTGCCCCCCACACCTCAAACTGGGATTTCCTGCTTGGAATAACAGCTTACAGTTCATTGGGAAGAAAAGCCAATTTTCTAATGAAGAAATTTTGGTTTTTCTTCCCTCTCGGTATTATCCTCAAGGCTATGGGGGGGATTCCGGTGGCACGATCAGGCAAAAAAGGCTCTCTCACGGAAGCCGTGGTGGAGCGCTTCAACACCTCCTCCTACGTCAATCTTGCTGTCACTCCCGAAGGGACAAGAAGCCGCACGGAAAGATGGCACACCGGATTCCTATATATCGCCTACGGAGCCCGCGTCCCTATCCAGCTTGCAGTGATCGATTACTCCCGGAAACTGATGACTATCGACAAAGAGATCGAACCGACAGGTGATGTGGAGAGAGACATGAGAACTATCAGAGCATATTATTCTGAGTTCGGTAATGCGGCAAAGTTTCCAGATAAATTTCAATGCTGATAAATCAACGGCCACATCAACATCGAGATGAAAAATCTTAATCTATGTCTTCTCCCTCTCAGAATAGAATGGGGAGATGTGAAACGGAATCTGTCTGAGCTTGAATCGTGTCTGTGTCGTGTGCACCCCGACACCGATCTTGTCGTGCTTCCAGAAACATTCTCAACCGGATTCCCGGTTGGGACAACACGGGAGGAGGTCAGTAAGCTTGCCCGGAACTCCGGCGCCGAGACAATGAGCATATTAAAAAATCTGAGCGCACGGCATGGCGTGGCCCTCGCCGGCTCTGTCATCGCTGAGGAGGAAGATAAGCTGTTCAACAGAGGCTTTTTCGTTGAGCCTTCAGGAGAAGTATCTTTTTCCGACAAGCGCCATCTTTTCTCCATGGCAGGAGAAGATAAAATTTTTTCCAGCGGAGAGAAACGATTGAAAGTGAGATTCCGTGGATGGAACATAACTCTATTTATCTGCTATGATCTGCGCTTCCCGGTTTGGAGCAGAAACATCGGGAATGAATATGATCTTGCCATTTATGTTGCCAACTGGCCGGAGGTCAGAATCGACGCGTGGAATAAACTTCTTCCGGCCCGCGCGATAGAAAATCTGGCGTATTCAGCCGGTGTCGACTGCTTGGGTAAAGATCCCAAAGGTTTTTTATATGACGGCAGTTCCCACATCTTCGACTTCAAGGGAAACGAGATTTCCGTCAATATGGAGAATCAGGACGGAACACGTTTTGTCTATGCCTCCCTCTCTAAGGAAAAGCTTGACCGCTTCCGTGAGAAATTCCCGGCTTTCAACGACTCAGATTCTTTCCGTTTCGTGTAGATTATCTACGGCAGATTGTGCGGAGAGAACACAACTTGCAGGCTTCCTTGTCGGCGGTCGCCGCAAATTCTTTATTCTCAAACACGGAATCGATCATTTCATTGATTCCTTTGTCGAAAGCCTCTTCATTGATCTTATATTCCCCAGTTTCCTCCTTTCCAAACGAAGGAATATGGGTGCCTTCCTTATGAATATCGGCCACATTATAGATCTCTACCAACGGACTATCTGACAACCATGGAAATTTCTGCACGTTCAATAGCCAAGCATAAGTGTAGAGCTGGAAAATCTGCTCCTGGCGATAGCCGCTCTCAAAAAGGGAATCGACCGAATCCGATTCAAGTTTAGTCTTACCAGTCTTATAATCCACAATCCGCAACCGTGTGCCTTTCGGGGTGTTGATTTCATCCAGCCTGTCTATCGCAAAATTAAAGTTGACGACACGTCCGCTATTCAGCGTAACCTGAATTTTATCTGAGATCTCTCCCCCATATATCTTGAACGGCGCAATTGAAAGATCATGGTTCAGCACATTAACAATTTGATCGAGAAGAGTCTTTGCCACCATTTCCGAAGCTCCACTAAGAGGAGTGTTGAGTTCATCTCCCTTATAACCATAATGCAGTTCATTGACAATTCTCGTCAGCCTTCTCCAAAGGGCATCCCTGTCCGACAGCAATTCGGAAATCATCTCTTTTGTCATGACCAGAGGATTCCGAAGCAGTTTCCGCTGTTGGTCAGCTGGCAGATAAAGCTCAAGCATCATCTGGTGTACAATGTTTCCCGCCTTTATAGCATCGATAAACTCTGAGGGCTCAGGGTCAGTGTCAATGTTCAGGACATGGCGATAAAAAAACCTGACCTGACACTCTCTATAGGTATTGAGCGAGGATGCTGAGAAATTTCGGCCACTATCCTTGACCATGTATGGCTGAAGCCATTTCAGGATCTCCTCTGTTTTAAGAATGGTGGGATCATAATCCTTTTTCGGAGCAAGCCGGAATTTCCATGACTTCCAGTCTGCCTTCTCTCCGGCAAATAGATGATGAAGCTGAAGGAGATATCTTGACATCCCTCCGGATTTTCCACCCCCTCCCGTGCGGGCATCATAGATAATGGAAACCTCCTTTGCCCTGCTGATCATCCTATAAAAATAATAGGAAAAGATACTCTCCGCATAGTTTGAAGGCGGCATTCCGTAGGCACGGCGCAATGTGTCAGGAATGAAAGTTCGCGTGCGGTGACGCATCGGGAGAATTCTCTCGTTGACGGAAAGAATGATCAGATGGTCGAAGTCGATCGAACGCGTCTCAAGCGTACCCATGATCTGAAGGCCCGAAAGAGGCTCCCCTTCGAAACCGACCTTCTCCTGACTGATGAGCCGGTCGAGGAGTCGAAAAACAGTCATGGGCTTCATGACTATAGAATAACGCTTCAGCAAACCTGAAAGCCGCACGACAGAATCCCGGTATTTTTCAATGTTTGAAATCTCAAGAGACTGATGGGAAAGCTTCATCTTTCTCTCCTTTAAGGCTTCAAGTAGCATCCGGAGAATGGAGTCCACAAGTTCAGCCACTTCGGTCGGCGCTATCTCATCATGAAATCTTCCGAGACAATCGGCAAGCACCGGAGAAAACTCCCTGATCTTTCCCAGCGGAATATAGGCCGAACGAATAGAGCTCAATGACAATATTAGCTCACCGGAGGCCTTTTCTCCCAACAGCACACGAGAGAACGGATGACAGAGAAACGTGCGCAAATCCTTATTAAAGAACATTCGCTCCCCATGAGATATCCTCTGATTATAGAAAAGGGCTCTCAGATATGAAATAAAGGGAACTATATTGGTCATCCGGAGGGAATAACCCATCGTCAGGTTGACGTCGCCAATATTTTCCGGCAGCGAATATAACATCGGAAGGAGAAGCGATTCGTCAGGAAGCACCACAGCCACCCTGGCACTTGCAAACTCAGAGGAGTCAAGTCTTCTCTTCAATCCGCTGAGCAATTCCCCCGCAATTTTAGGTTGGGCGGAATTTGAAGGAGAGGCAATGATGTCGAGACGACCAGGAAGAGAATCAGTGTCGCTCATCCTCAAAGTGTTTAACGCCCAGGATGGACACGGGAATGACCTGATGTTGGAACGAACAAACTTTGAGGCAGAGTTTCCGTCGGCTGAAAGAACGGGCCCCGTAGCGTCCCAGAAAAAGTCGGCAAACGATGAATGTCCGGCCACGGGTTCCGCATCCCGAAGACGTTCGAAAATTCCACGCTCCGAGGCGCTGAGTGCATTGAAGCCGATCGCTACAACCTTTTTATAGTTCAATCCTCCTCTCGGAGTTTCACAAAGTTTTCTGTAAGCCTCGCGGTAGGCACCTCCGGTAGTGGCCAGATTCTCTTTCTCAAGCCTTTCGTTCAATCTGTGATAGAGCGGAGCCATCACCCTCCACAGATGAAGGAATTTCCGCTTGGACTCCGAAAGATTCTCCTCGTCACCATCAAAATTTTTCCAGAAAGTTGCAGGATTTGAAAAATCGGTGTGTCCGAAATATTCCTCCATCACTTTCTTCTGCTGGTCTGTGAGGAAATTCGAGGTGATCTCCCTGAAATCCTTTACGTTTTTGAAAATTTCATCAGGATCGGCAAGATGAAGGTCAACGTCATTGAAATCTGAAAGCACAGTTTCCCCCCAGCTCCGGAAAGAATCGAAATCAACTGCACCTGAATCTTCCGCTCCCGGTTTCAGAAGATCAAGATAAGACTCATATAGAAGGAAGAGAAGATCAAGGCGCGATGCAACTGCCCGTCGGGAAAGATCCGACACGAATTCTGAGATCGCCTTTATTTTCGGAGCGACCACTACATGACGGGAATTCTCCTCCTGAAGATATTTTAGAAAAAAAGTTCCGCTTCGCTTGTTAGGGAAGAGAAAGCAGAATTCCGAAAGATCGGAATATCTTGCGGTATATGCCTTAGCTACTGATTTGAGGAATGGAATCATTGCAGATGGTTTGTGTTCCGGACGTCAAAATTAATATTTTCCTCCGACATGTGAAAATTCCCACACACGTAAAGCGGCAGTTATTTTTTTAGATAAAAAAATTGTGCCGTTAAAGGGAATTGTTTATTTTTGCAGAATAAATGAAGATTCCATGAAATTTTCAGATATTGCAGGACATCAGGACACCATCTCATCGCTGAGGGCTCTTGCCGATTCCGGTAAAATTCCTCATGCAATACTTTTGTCCGGCATTTCAGGAATCGGAAAATTCAGGATTGCAAGAGCCTTCGCTCAATACGTGCATTGCCGCAATAAATCCGGCGGCGATGCCTGCGGCAGATGCCCCTCTTGCATCCAGCATCAGAAACTCAACAACCCCGACCTTCATTTCGTTTATCCCGTTGTGAAGAGGGAGGGAAAGCTTGTTTCCACCGACTATATGGAGCAATGGCGGACCATGATGACCGATTGGAGCTATATGCCTCCTGAAAAATGGAATGATCTGATGCAGGCTGGAAATTCACAACCGGGCATTTTCGTCAACGAAAGCGAAGACATAATCGCGAGGGCTTCCCTATCCTCCTATCAGGAAAACTATAAGATTTTCCTGATATGGCTTCCGGAGAAAATGAGACCTGAGGCTGCCAATAAACTGTTGAAAATAATAGAGGAACCATTTGAGGACACCCTTTTTATCCTTGTCAGCAACGATCCCTCCCGGATTCTTCCAACAATTTATTCCCGAACTCAGAGATTCACCCTTCTTCCCCTCTCGGAAGACGACATCACTCTTCATCTCGAACAAAAAAAGGGAGTTGATCCGAGAATCGCAACCGCGGCTTCCAGGATTTCCGAGGGGAGTATGGGAAAAGCAGAGGAGATCGCATGCAATCCTGAGGAACTTCTCGAGTTCTCTTCCATCTTCAAGGAAACCATGCGAATGGCCTACGCCTTGAAAGCGGCCACGCTGAAATCCCTGGCTGAGAATTGTGCATCCATGGGGAGGGAGAAACTTCTGAGATATCTTGCCTATTGCGCGAGAATGGTCAGGGAGAATTTCATCTATAACCTGCGGATGCCTCAGATAACTCTGATGACCCCCGACGAGGAGCAGTTCAGCCAAAAATTCGCCCCTTTTATTCATGAGGGCAACGTTGAAGGGATGTCGGAGGAGATATCGAGGGCCTCACAGGATATTGAAAGAAACGCCAATGCCAAGATAGTGATGTTTGATCTTCATCTGCTCCTTTCCCAATGGGTGAGGATGCAGAAACCGGCGCCACTACCTTTATAGAGAATCAAAACCAAAAAAATATATATCTAACCGTTTTTATAACATGAAACCCACATTGTTTATCCTCGCTGCCGGCATGGGCAGCCGCTATGGTGGTCTCAAACAGCTCGACGGCCTTGGCCCGAGCGGAGAAACCATCATGGACTATTCAGTTTATGACGCGCTTCGCGCCGGATTCGGAAAAATCGTCTTCGTGATCCGTCATGATTTCGAGCAGGAATTCCGTGAGAAGGTGATTTCAAAATATGAGAATCTTGTTCCGGTGGAAGTGGTGTTCCAGGACATCAACAATCTTCCCGAAGGATTCAAGGCTAATCCCGAGCGTAAGAAACCCTGGGGAACTAACCACGCTGTCCTTATGGGCAAGGACGTGATCAAAGAGCCCTTTGCAGTTATCAATGCCGATGACTATTATGGAGCCGACAGCTTCCAGATTCTCGGAGATTTCCTCCGCTCGGTGGAAGGAAAGAAAAACTGCTACTGCATGATCGGATTCAACGTTGAGAACACACTCTCTGAGAATGGCGGTGTTTCACGCGGACTCTGCGAGGTTGACGCCGACAACAACCTCACCGGCGTAAAGGAATGTCACGGAATCGAGCGCAAGGATGGAAAGCTCATTCAGATTGTCGACGAACAAGTGGTTGACTTCCCTGAGGGCGCTCCCGTTTCAATGAACATGTGGGGCTTCACACCCGACTATTTCGACTACTCAGTGAAGTCATTTGTCAACTTCCTGGAGCAGAACCAGAACGAGCTCAAATCCGAGTTCTATATTCCAACAACTGTCAACGAACTCATTCAGGACGGCACGATAACGCTCAAGGTGCTTCCCACTCCATCAAAATGGTTTGGCGTGACATACGCTGCTGATCGTCCTGCAACCGTGGCTCAGTTCCGCAAGCTTGTTGACGAGGGTGTTTATCCTGAAAAACTTTTCTAAGATATGAAAGAAAAAATTCTTGTGACCGGTGGCACCGGTTATATCGGTTCACACACAACCGTAGAACTTCAGAAAGCAGGATATGATGTTGTCATCATCGATAACCTTTCCAACAGCAATGAGAAAGTGCTCGACGGAATCGAGGCAATTTCAGGAATCCGCCCTGTATTTGTGAAAGGCGACTGCACCGACGAGAAGACTCTCCGCAAGCTTTTTGAGGAGAACCCTGGAATCAAGGGAATCATCAACTTCGCCGCTTCAAAGGCTGTAGGTGAGAGCGTGGAGAAACCGCTTCTTTATTACCGCAACAATCTTAACACGCTCATCAACCTTCTCGACCTCATGCCGGAATATGGTGTGAAGGGAATTGTTTTCTCAAGCTCCTGCACCGTTTACGGAGAGCCTGACCAGAATCCTATCGATGAGACAGCTCCCATCAAGCCCGCCACATCTCCTTATGGCAACACGAAGCAGATCTGCGAAGAGATCATTGAAGACTACGTGAAGAGCGGTGCTCCTATCAAGAGCATCCTTCTCCGCTATTTCAATCCGATCGGCGCACACCCGAGCGCGCTCATCGGCGAGCTTCCTCTTGGAGTTCCCCAGAACCTCGTGCCCTATCTGACACAGACTGCTGCCGGAATCCGCAAGGAACTCACCGTTTTCGGAGATGACTACGACACTCCCGACGGCAGCTGCATCCGCGACTATATCGACGTGACCGACCTTGCGAAGGCCCACGTCATTGCCATGAAGAGAATGCTCGACAACAAGGACACTGATCCGGTTGAGATCTTCAATCTCGGCACAGGACGCGGTCTCTCTGTTCTCGAGCTCATCAAGGCTTTTGAGGAGGCCACCGGAGTTCCCGTTCCCCACAAGATCGGCCCTCGTCGTGCCGGCGATATCGAAAAGATCTGGGCGCAGCCCAAACATGCAAACGAAGTGCTTGGTTGGAAAGCTGAGGCCGATATCAAGGACACCATGAAGAATGCATGGGCATGGCAGTGCAAAGTAACTGAGAAAAAAGACTGAACACCGGAGATTGGCCGGCTGATCCTTCTCAGCCGGCCTACATATCCCTCGGAAATTCAAATCGCAATGCAGAGGGCAAGCTCTCAGGAATGAGAGAATTGTCCTCTGCATAAGTTTTCTTGGCAAAGCGGATATAAACCTACATTACCTCGCTTCATGAAAAAATATATTCCATCAGTTTTTCTGACTTTATCGCTGGTTGCCTCCCTGTCGATTGCCGGATGCGGATCGCCCGACGATCCTGTGGATCTTGCTGACCCGATGGTTGGGACAGGCTTCCACGGCCACACTTTCCCGGGAGCCACCACTCCTTTCGGAGCCGTGCAACTAAGCCCCGACACCAGAATGTTGAATTGGGATGCATGTTCCGGTTATCATTATTCCGACTCTACGCTCGATGGATTCTCCCACACGCATTTATCCGGCACCGGATGTTGTGATCTGGGCGATATCCTTGTGCGCCCGCTGACTCGACGCCCCGACACCTCTTCCGGCCAGCCACTCTACTCTCCGGCCTCATTCTCTCATTCTGATGAGAGCGCAAAACCGGGCTACTACAGTGTCAGACTAAAGGATGACGACATTCTCGCAGAGCTGACAGCTACCACACATGCGGGAGTTCACCGCTACACTTTCCCTAAAGATGGAGAGGCCGTCATCGTCATTGATCTTGATCACGCTTTGTCGGACGAGGCGGTGGCCGAAGCCTCCATAACCATCACCGGCGACTCCACGCTCACCGGAACCCGACTAACCAACGGATGGGTTGCAAACCATAGTGTGGATTTTTCCGCTAAGTTTTCCAAACCGATAAAGGAGTCGGAAATCATCAATAACGGCCATGCTGCCATCCTATCCTTCGACAATGACGGCACTCCGCTTGAAATGGCAGTTGGAATCTCAGGCGTAAGTGAGAAAAACGCCACAGAAAATCTTCTGAAAGAAGTTCCGGTGCTTGACTTCGATCTTATCGCGGCCCGTGCCAACGAACTCTGGGCAGATGCTCTTGGAAAAATCACTGTGGAAGGCGGCACTAAGGAACAGAAGAAAAACTTCTACAGTGCCCTCTACCACACCATGATCGCGCCCAATATAATGAGCGATGTCAACGGTGAGTTCAGAGCCCACGACGGCTCTATCAAGACCATGCCCGGCAACGGAAAGTATTATTCCACATTTTCGCTGTGGGACACCTATCGCTCCCTGAATCCCCTCCTGACCGTGATATATCCAGAACTCGTATGCGATATGGTCAATTCGATGCTTGAGATGTATGACGCTTCAGGAGAACTTCCTGTGTGGCCTCTCGCATCCGGAGAAACGGGCTGTATGATCGGATATCATTCAGTTTCAGCAATCACTGATGCTTATCTCAAAGGATTCCGCTGTTTTGACCCGCACCATGCTCTGGAAGCGATGGTGGCGTCGTCGAATAAACCCCGTAAAGCCACTGATGTGTGGGGATCTGAAGGCTATATTCCCTGCGACAGATACAAAGAATCAGTTTCATGTTCGCTTGAAAACAGCTACGACGACTGGTGTATTGCCCGCCTCGCGGAAGCGATAGGAAATGACTCCATCGCCTCCATATATTATGAGAGAGCCGGCAACTACGCCAATCTTTTCGACACATCAACCAAATTTTTCCGCGGACACAAGGCTGACGGCAACTGGGCCTCCCCTTTCATTCCCGCAGCTGTGAGCGGAGACTACACTGAGGCAACTGCTTGGCAGTATAGATTTGCTCCCGTCCACGACATAAAAGGTCTAATAAATCTTTTCGGAGGTAATGAGGCTTTTGCCGGAGCCCTTGACTCAATATTTTCTGTTTCCTCCAAGCTGGTGGGAGAACATAGCGACATCACAGGCATGATCGGTCAGTATGCCCATGGCAACGAACCGAGCCATCATGTGGCCTATCTTTATAATTATATCGGACAGCCTTGGAAGACTCAGGAAATGACCCGAAGAATTCTGGATGAGATGTATCAGCCAACTCCAGATGGAATCTGCGGCAATGAAGACTGCGGCCAGATGTCGGCATGGTATGTCTTCACTTCCCTCGGTCTCTATCCCGTGGCTCCGGGCAGCAACCAGCTTGCAATCACAACGCCATTGTTTGAGAAAGCTACGGTGGAACTTCCCGGTGGAAAATCTCTTGTCATTACAGCGAATAATCCGGGCAAGAACAGATATATCGAATCTGTTGAATTAAATGGCAAAACCATTGAAAACAATTTCTTGGAATATTCAGAATTGCAAAACGGCGGTGAGCTTAAGTTCCGGTTGACCGACAAGCCGGTCACTGACCGCGGAACAGATCCTGAAGCCTCGCTCTATTCCATGACTGAGGTCGAGACGGTTTCAACTCCTTTCTGCCGGCAGAATCTTGATCTTTTCACCGACTCCATCACTGTTGAACTTGGGGTCAATACGGAAGATGCCGAAATCCGGTTTACTACCGATGGAAGCGAGCCTTCCAAAGAATCTCCGGTTTATGAAAAGCCCTTCACTCTTGACAGATCCGCTACCATCCGGGCCAAGGCATATAAAGATGGATTTTCCGATAGCCGGGAAATGAAGATCCAGGCTAATAAGACGGAATATCTCCAGCCCCTGAAACTTATGCCTACGAAAAACGGAGTCAGATATGAGTATTATGAGGGCAATTGTGAAAAGACCGCGGATATCGCCAAGGCGCAACTGAAACGCAAAGGCATAATCCCGTCGCCTTCAATCGAATCTGCTGATCAGGAAGATCATTTCGCTTTTATATTCAGTGGATATATCGACGTTCCGGCGACAGGAATCTATGAGTTTTTCACAAAAAGCGACGACGGCTCCGTGTTGCTTATCGGGGGGAAACCTGTCGTGTTCAACGACGGTGGTCATTCCGCCCAGACATCACAAGGGAAGATTGCCCTCTCCAAAGGAATCCATCCCTTCAGACTTCTCTATTTTGAAGACTATGAAGGAGAAGAATTGAGCTGGGGGTGGAAAATTCCCGGATCATCCGATTATTCACCTATTCCCGAAAAATCACTTTACACAGAATGAAGAATATTTTATTGACCCTGGCTATTGCATCAACAGCCACAATTCCAGTTTTCGCCCAGCGTCCCGCGGAAGCAGACCGTGGATTCCGCTCGCAGGCAGTTGAGAAAAAAATTTCGGAAGTTTCCGCCAAAATCGGTGATGAGAAACTTCGCGAGATGTTTGAGGTGTGTTTCCCCAATACCCTTGACACCACCGTCAAGTATAAGGAGGAAGATGGCAAACCCGACACGTTTGTAATCACGGGAGACATCGACGCGATGTGGCTCCGTGATTCGTCAGCGCAGGTTTGGCCCTATCTGAGCCTCATGCCGGAGGATCCGGCATTGCAGAAAATGGTTGCCGGCCTCATCAACCGTCAGACGGCATGCCTGCTGATTGATCCGTATGCCAACGCTTTCAACGATGGCCCCAAAGGGAGCGAGTGGGAAAAAGACCGCACCCCACACATGGTGAAGGAACTTCACGAACGTAAATATGAACTTGATTCCCTCTGCTACCCTATCCGTCTGGCCTACAACTACTGGAGAATCACCGGCGACACATCGGTCTTCACACCCGAATGGCAAAAAGCGATGGAGAATGTGGTGGCAGTGATGAAGGAACAGCAGCGGAAAGATGGTCGTGGTTCCTATTATTTCCAAAGAGAGTGTGATCGCCCGACCGATTCACAGATCAACAATGGTTTTGGTTCGCCAGTTAAACCTAATGGCATGATATTCTCGGCCTTCCGGCCTTCCGACGATGCTACTGTTCTCGGATTTCTCGTTCCCTCGAATATGATGGCTGTGGTTTCACTCCGTCAGCTTGCGGAGATTGAAAAATCTGTCTACGGAAATATCAAATTCTCCAATGAATGTGACGCTCTTGCTAAAGAAGTGGATGCGGCGATCAAACGCGACGCAGTTGTCATGCATCCCGAATTCGGACCCATCTATGCGTTTGAAATCGATGGATTCGGAGGCCACATCATGATGGATGACGCAAACGTGCCCAGCCTTCTTGCTGCTCCCTATCTTGGCTATTGCTCCCCAAACGATCCGGTCTATAAGAATACCCGGCGTTTCATCTGGAGCCTCAACAATCCCTATTTCTTCAAAGGGAAAGACGGAGAGGGAATCGGCGGACCGCATGTAGGCGTTGGCTATCCCTGGCCCATGAGCATCATCATCAAAGGTCTCACATCCGACAATCCGCAGGAAATCAAGGAATGTCTGACCATGCTTCGCAACACGGATGCCGGCACAGGAAAGATGCATGAGAGTTTCAATGCCAACGATCAGAACGATTTCACGCGCAGCTGGTTCGCCTGGGCCAATACTCTTTTCGGAGAATTGGTGATTAAAGCCGCTGCCAACTATCCCGAAATTCTGAAATAATTCGGTTCACCACCATACAAAAACGGCTTCCGGAATCTTCCGGAAGCCGTTTTTGTATGGTGAAAGATGAAAGAAACCCTGCGATAACCGGGGGGCATCATATCCTACCGGCGCGGGCCCATCTGTGCCTTGACCTGCTTGAGCTGATTCATCATCTTCATCGGATTCTTCATGTTGGATGCCGCACGCATCATCTTGCGGGTGTCGTCAAACTGCTTTATGAATTTGTTGACGGTTTGAAGCGTCGTGCCCGAACCTTTTGCGATTCTCTGCCGGCGACTTGCGTTCAAAACCTCCGGATGCTGACGCTCATAGGGCGTCATTGACTTGATGATAGCCTCGATAGAATTGAAGGCACTGTCGTCGATGTCAATATCCTTGATCATCTTTCCGACACCAGGAATCATGCTCGCAAGTTCCTTGAGATTTCCCATTTTCTTGATCTGCTGAATCTGATTGAGGAAATCATCGAAATCGAATTTATTCTTCTTGATCTTCTCCTGAAGGCGTTCTGCCTCTTTCTGATCATAAAGCTCCTGAGCACGCTTGGCAAGCTCAACAATGTCGCCCATTCCGAGAATACGGCTTGCCATACCTTCGGGATTGAATTCCTGAAGATCTTCCAGCTTCTCACCCGTACCCACATATTTGATTGGCTTCTCAACAACAGAGCGGATTGAAAGAGCCGCACCACCACGGGTGTCACCGTCAAGTTTAGTGAGCACTACGCCATCAAAGTCAAGTCGGTTATTGAATTCCCGCGCTGTGTTGACAGCGTCCTGGCCAGTCATCGAGTCGACAACAAAGAGAGTTTCCTGTGGCTTTACAGCCTTCTTGATAGCCTCAATCTCATTCATCATCTCCTCATCCACAGCAAGACGTCCGGCCGTGTCGATGACCACAAGATCAAGATGATTTCTTTTTGCCTCGGCAATGCCGTTCAGCGCGATTTCAACAGGATTCTTGTTCCCTTCCTCAGTATAGACCGGAACGTCAATGCTCGCGCCGAGAACTTTAAGCTGCTCGATAGCCGCAGGACGATATACGTCGGCTGCAACGAGGAGTGGTCTTTTTCCTCTTGTGGATTTCAGTTTCTTTGCCAGCTTACCGGAGAAAGTGGTCTTTCCTGAACCCTGAAGGCCAGACATCAGGATCACTGTCGGATTTCCGGAAAGATTGAGAGGAGCCTCCACTCCTCCCATGAGGGCAGTGAGCTCATCATGGACAATCTTGATCATCTGCTCTTTCGGCTTCAAGGCATTGATCACGTTCTGTCCGATCGCCTTCTGCTTTACAGTGTCGGTGAATTTCTTGGCCACCTTATAGTTGACGTCGGCATCAAGAAGCGCACGCCTGACGTCTTTCAGTGTCTCCGCAATATTAATTTCGGAAATCCTGCCTTCACCTTTAAGGATTTTGAACGACCGCTCAAGGCGTTCAGAAAGATTCTTAAACATAAGAGTCTTGTATATGTGTTGTTAAATACTCAAATTACGACAATCTGTTGGTCGCCGTGTCGGGGAAAATTACAGAGGGCCGAAAATCTTTGGCCTCCTCCGGAGTCATGCTGGCATAAGCCATGATGATGACGATATCTCCGGGCTGCACTTTACGCGCCGCCGCCCCGTTAAGACAAATCACACCACTGCCCTCTTCTCCGGCTATTGTATAGGTGTCAAACCTTTCTCCATTATTATTATCCACAATCCAGACTCTCTCTCCTTCAAGAATATTGGCGGCATCGAGAAGAGCCTTGTCGATCGTGATGCTCCCGATATAGTTCAGATTCGCCTCCGTCACGGTGACACGGTGAATCTTTGATTTCATCATTTCAATAAGCATGACTTAGGATCTGTAAGCGATATTGTCGATTAATCTAACCTTCCCGCAATAAACGGTGATGCAACCCACAACGTAAGGAGATTCCTCCCATTCATCAACAGCGGCGAGAGTGCGGCCGTCGACAATCTCAAAATATTCCACCTCGAGTTCCGGAAGAGCATTCAGCCGCTCCACAACCGTGTCGTGAGTTGCCTTGACCGAGTGATTCAGGCTATATTCCACACTATCCTTCAAGGCCGCATGAATCTCGGGAGCTATTTTTCTCTGCTCCGGCGTCAGAAGGGCATTTCGGCTTGACAATGCAAGGCCATCGTCGGCTCTCTTAATCGGACACGCGATGATATCAACCTTTATCCCTTCGCTCTCCACCATGTTTCTAATCACGGCAATCTGCTGGAAGTCTTTCTCTCCGAAATAAGCCCTGTCGGGCTCAACAAGGCGGAAAAGGAGACTCACAATCTGGGCGACACCCTGAAAATGTCCCGGACGGTATTTTCCCTCCATCACTTCGGCAGCTTGTCCGAGTTCAAAAAGATGAGGAGTCTGGGCTTCCGGTCCCCCGGGATAAACCTCCTCAACGGAAGGGGCGAAAACCGCCGAAACTCCGGCTTTGGAAAGAAGCTTGAAATCTGCCTCCTCGTCACGCGGATAAGTGGCGAGATCGGTCGGGTTGTTAAATTGGGTGGGGTTGACGAAAACGCTCACAATAGCCACGTCATTGCCGGCCACCGCCTTCTCCACAAGAGAAAGATGCCCCTCATGAAGAGCCCCCATTGTCGGCACAAGACCGATCGAAGCTCCCCGCCCACGCTGGGTGGCTATATATTGCCGGACATCGTTTACTGTTCTTAATATTATCATTACCTTTGATTTCTTGGCGCGGTGAATACAATCGCGCCACATGAAAAATATGGTTGGTTTGAGTCTGCAAAATTAATCATTTATTCAGAATCAAGCCAAGGAATCGGTAGAAAAAAGCTATTTATCTCTTAAAGATATTTAAAATTTGGGGGTTAAACCTCATTTTCTTCTCCATGACCAAAAAAATTATTAACTTTGCAAAGTTATTTTGACGATTGAAATTTTCCGCAACTTGTTCCGGGCATATCAATCGGCAATTCTCCCCCGGCCGATTATTGCCGGATGAAACAAAGAAGCATGACAAACAATAAACGGATTTTATTAATCAGTCAGGAAATCGCTCCATATCTTCCTGCCAACCCGACTTCAAATCTGGGAAAGAATCTTGCCCAGCACATGCAGCAGAAAGGATATGAGGTGCGAACCTTCATGCCTAAATACGGCAATGTGAATGAGCGTCGCAACCAGCTTCACGAAGTGATTCGCTTGAGCGGGGTGAACATTGTTATCGAGGATAACGACCATCCGCTGATCATCAAGGTGGCTTCTATGCAACCTTCAAGAATTCAGGTATATTTCATCGACAGCGACGACTATTTCCAGAAAGAGAATTCCGACATCGATTCTGCAGGCAGCAACAGAAAGGATAACGACGAGCGGCTCATCTTCTTCACCCGCGGCACTCTTGAAACAGCGAAGAAACTGAGATGGGATCCGAAAGTGATCCTCTCCTCCGGATGGTTTGCAGCGTTGATCCCATTATACCTCAAAAAGATTTTCAATGAGGATCCTTCATTCAAGAATGCCCAGATTGTCTATCAGGTTCTTCCCGATAAGCTGAATGCCCCTCTTGATGAAAATTTCCTCGCGAAATTGAAAGCCGACGGCATATCTTCCCGCGAAATCAAGAAATTTGCCGAATATGCCCGCGACACCAACCTTCTTCACCGAATGGCCATTGATTTTTCACATGCCGTTGTAGTGAATGATCCGGATGCAAGTCCCGAACTTCTTGAGTATATAAAGGAATCAGGGAAGCCCTGGCTCCCCTATGAAAAAGTGAGCGAAGGCCTGGATTCCATTTCCGATTTCATCCAGAATCTCTCAAATTAAACTCCATCATAGATTATGAAATACAAAAGCCTGTTTCTCCCTTTGGCAGCCGTAGCTATCGCTCTGGGCAGTCCGGCGTGTAGCGATGACGTAAGCAAGATTGGCAATTCAATCACCAAAGGAGAGGCGACCATCTATATTGACTCTCTTGAATTCAACCTCCATTCAGTTCTTGTGCCTAAGGATCGGTTTGATTCTCGTTCTGGCACATTCATGATGGGAAACCTCAACATTCCTGAATATGGGTCGTTGGATTGTTCTTTTGTCACACGTCTGATGTGTGTCAACAGTTTCCCGGCAGCCGATACCGTTCCTACCGAACGAGTGGATTCCTGCAAGCTGCTTATCGGTATTCTCCGAGGCAATCTCACGGGTGATTCTCTCGCTCCTCAGCAGCTGTCTGTCTATAAACTCAACAAGCAGCTGCCTGCCGACATCACCAATCAGTTTGATCCAACCGGCTACTACGATCCTTCTGCCCCAATTGGAAAAGAGACCTTCACTATCTCCATGGCAGGACGTCCGGATTCAATTTTCAACCAAAGCTCAGGTTTTAATATAATGGTTGGGCTGCCTGTAGAAATAGCTCGCGATATATTTAAGAAATATAAGGAGGAACCTGAAATTTTCGCATGGCCGCAAACTTTTGCAGAATATTTCCCCGGTCTCTATGTCAAGAATTCCTTTGGGAAAGGTTGTGTGGCAAATGCTACTCAAGTGCTGATGGTGACATATTTCCACAACTTCAAGACTGAAACCAAAGAAGAGGATGGAGTGACCACCACAAACACTGTGGTTGTGAAAGACTCCGCCCTGATGTTTTCTGCCACTCCTGAAGTGTTGAGCAGCAACAATATCCGCTACAACGTGTCCAAAAATATCAAGGATATTGTCGCTACCGGAAAAACGGTGATCACTACTCCCGGAGGATATGAAGCTAAATTCACATTTCCGGCCCGCCAGATAATCGACAAATATAATGAAACCGACCATCATCTCTCCATTGTCAGCGGTCTCACTTTGTCGATCCCCGCTGAGACAGTCGAAAACAGCCATAACCTCACTGTGGCTCCTTATCTTCTTTTGATAAAGAGTTCCGAAGTGGAGAGTTTCTTCGCAAACAACAAGTTGCCCGATAGTAAAACTTCATTCACAGCCACCTACGATTCAACAAACGGTGCCTATAATTTCACAGGCATGAGAGACTATATCCTTGATCTGATGAAAAAGGATGAAATCACGGAAGATGATGTTGACTTCTCTCTCATCCCGGTTCAACTGGGCACTGAGACCGTGGCAGGAAACTATTATTACGGAACTCCAGACACGGAATACATCATCAAATGCGTTCCCTATATCGCCTCTCCCACTATGACCCTCCTCTCCACGGATAAGGCAATGGTAGTGTTCACGTTCTCCTCACAGGTTATCGAATGATGCATTTTCTCTTATTCAGCCTCATCACTTTCCTGACCGGGGCGGATTCCATAGGCTCTGCCCCTCAGGCAGAGCTTTTGTTTGCCGGCGATGCCATGCAGCATCAGGCCCAGCTTGACAGAGCGCTTGAACTCGGCGGGGGCAAATCCTATGATTACTCCGGATGTTTCGATCTGATCGCTCCAGAAATAATCAAGGCTGACTATGCCGTTTGCAATCTTGAAGTGCCTCTGGGTGGAGGGCCTGATTATACAGGCTACCCCTGTTTCAGCGCTCCCGATTCTTACGCCGAAGCTTTGCGCGATGCGGGTTTCGACATGATGCTGACTGCTAACAACCATTGTCTGGACCGACGTGACAAGGCCGCAAGACGAACCCTTGCTGCTCTCGACAGCCTCGGATTGGATCATATCGGCACTTTTCATGATGAGGCCCAGAGAGATTCACTTGTTCCCTTCATTAAAAATATCAATGGGTTTAAAATCGGTTTTCTAAACTATACATACGGCACTAATGGCATCCCGCCTCAGGCAGGAGTGGAAGTGGCCCTCATAGATAAAGATAGGATCGCCTCGGAAATAGAGAAAACAAAAAAGGCAGGTGCTGAGATCATCGTTGTGGCAATGCATTGGGGCATTGAATATGTGCTTATTGAGAATCAGGTTCAGCGTAACCTGTCTGATTTTCTTGTTGAGCAAGGAGTTGATCTCATAATCGGAGGCCACCCCCACGTGATCCAGCCGATGAAAGTTGTGAGAAACGAAAAAGAGAATAAAGATGTTCTTGTGGTCTACTCATTGGGAAATCTCATATCCAACATGAAAACCGCCGACACCAGAGGCGGAGCTCTTGTCAGAGCTTATATCACAAGAGATAATGATGGGAAAGCGAAGTTTTCCCACGCTGACTACGACACTTTTTTTGCGGCTAAACCGGCAGGAGGCAGAAGCAATTTCAGAGTCATCCCATCATGGAGAGCGGAGGAGATACCAGAGGCTCAGAAGCCACACTGGAAGTTGTTTGACAGAGGAGCGCAAATGATTTTCAATGCGCATAATGTCAATGTTCCACGACGGCATGAATGAACCTGGCCTATCCCTGATCCCTTTTAACCACATATAAACTACCCCGAAACATAAATCACCACGAAAAATGATACAGGTAAGCAATCTGAGCATGCAATTCGGCAAACGCACTTTGTTTTCCGATGTTAATCTCACCTTTACCCACGGAAACTGCTATGGAATCATCGGCGCCAACGGCGCTGGTAAATCCACTCTTATGCGCATATTGTCGGGACAGCTCTCCCCTACTCACGGCACAGTGACATTCGGCCCCGGAGAGCGTCTTTCTGTTCTGAGTCAGGACCATTTTGAATTTGATGAATGCACGGTTATCGAGACCGTTCTCAGAGGCCACACCGTGCTTTGGGACATCATGCAGCAGAAAGATGCAATTTATGCAAAACCAGATTTCTCTGATGAAGACGGAATCAAGGCCGCCGAGCTTGAAGAGAAATTTGCAGAGCTCGAAGGCTGGAATGCAGAAAGCGACGCCGCTGCACTTCTGAGCGGCCTCGGCATTAAGGAAGACCGCCACTACATGCTCATGAAAGATATGAGCGCTAATGAGAAAGTGAGGGTGCTTCTTGCGAAGGCTCTTTTTGGAAATCCCGACAATCTCCTGCTCGACGAGCCCACCAACGACCTTGATCTTGAAACCGTTTCATGGCTTGAGAATTATCTCGCCAATTTTGAAAACACTGTGCTTGTTGTGAGCCATGACCGTCACTTCCTTGACGCTGTCAGCACCCACACTCTCGATATTGACTACAATAAAATCTCCCTCTTCGCCGGCAACTACAGCTTCTGGTATCAGTCGTCGCAGCTTGCTCTCCGCCAGCAGCAGATGGCCAACAAGAAAGCCGAGGAGAAACGGAAGGAACTTCTTGAATTTATCCAGCGCTTCAGCGCAAACGTAGCAAAGAGCAAGCAGACAACCAGTCGCAAGAAGATGCTTGAAAAACTCAATGTGGAGGAGATTCAACCCTCTTCAAGACGCTATCCCGGCATCATCTTCACTCCCAATAGAGAAGTTGGCAACAAGATTCTCGAAGTTAAGGGCCTGAAAGCCTCAATCGACGGGGAAGTGCTTTTCAACGACGTGAATTTCCAGATTGAAAAAGGAGACAAAGTGGCATTCCTTAGCCGTGATCCTCGTGCGATGACTGCCTTATTCGAGATCATCAATGGAAAACGGAAAGCAGATGCCGGCGACTACGACTGGGGCCAGACCATCACCACGGCCTATCTTCCTCTTGACAACGGAAGCTTCTTTGAGACTGACCTGAATCTTGTTGACTGGCTGTGTCAATACAGCAAGGATTCATCTGAGATCTATCTGAAGGGTTTCCTTGGAAAAATGCTTTTCAGCGGAGAGGAAGTGTTGAAAAAGGCGAGTGTCCTTTCCGGTGGCGAAAAGATAAGGTGTATGATTGCACGGATGATGCTCACGGATGCCAACACCCTTATTCTCGACTCCCCCACCAACCATCTTGATCTCGAATCCATTCAGGCTTTCAACAATACGCTTCAGGCCTTCAAGGGGGTGATTCTGATGGCCAGCCATGACCACGAATTTATCCAGACCGTCTGCAACCGCATCATCGAACTGACACCTAACGGCATCATCGACAAGATGATGGACTACGATGACTACATTACCGACGAAAAGGTTGCAGCAGCCCGCCTCCGCCTTTATGGTTCTGAAAAATAACTCATAAACTGATAATTTATGGTAAAACATGTCGTGACATTCAAATTCAAAGGCAATGCTGAAGAGCGTGCCGATGTTGCCCGGAGATTTGCCGAGGCCCTTATCGCCCTCCCCGATCAGATCGAAGAATTGAAATCGATCGAAGTTGGTATCAATATCAATCCCAAAGAGAGCTGGGATCTTGTTCTGACAGCCGTCGCAAATTCTCTTGAAGATGTAGCTGCTTATTCAGCTCATCCCGCTCACGTGGCTGCTGTGCAGATCATCGCTCCTTTCAAGGAGGATCGTGCCTGCGTAGACTACCTCATCTGAAAAGTATGAATCACCTAAAATTCAAAGGGCGATAAAGTGGATTCCACTTTATCGCCCTTTGAATTTTAGGTCAGACCCGTTTTATTATTCTTGCGGGATTCCCGACGACAACCACATTGTCAGGAATATCCTTCGTGACCACCGATCCGGCACCAATGACAACATTGTTGCCGACAGTCACACCCGGCAGGATAGTCGTTGACCCTCCTATCCAGACATTATCTCCGATTGTCACCGGTTCTGCCCATTCGATAAGCTTGTTTCTTTCAGTAGCATCAAGAGGATGGCATGCAGTATAGATGCTGACATTAGGCCCTATGAATACGTTATCACCGAATCTGACATCTGCCTCATCAAGTATCGTCAGATTGAAATTGGCAAAAAATCCCTCGCCAATAAAGATGTTGCATCCATAGTCGCATCGGAATGGCTGGTTGAAATGAAACTGCTTTCCACATCCCCCAAGTAATTCCCGCAGAATCTCTCTCTGCCTGTCAATGCTTGAAGGCCTGAGGCTATTGAATTCCCACAGCTTCTCGCGTGTTATTTCAAGTTTCCTCAATAGGGAGGGATGAGAGGCATCATATTCCTCTCCTCCCTTCATCAGCTTCCATATTCTGTCTTCTTCTGTCATAGTAGCATATTGATAGAACAAACCGGGTAAAAACGCGTCATTCAGAATCAGCAACCAATGGCTGATAATTCACCGATGGTTTCTCATCCCCCTCATTGTATGTGACGGTGATCGTGCCGCCGATCTTTCCTTCTGCATTGAGCTGAAGCATAAGTTCGGCAAGTTCATCCTCAAGGTATTTCTGGATCGCACGCTTGAGCGGACGAGCTCCGAAATTCTTGTCATAACCTTTGGAAGCGATAAACTCCTTGGCTTCGTCAGAGAGATTGAGAGTGAATCCAAGTTTCCCTATCCTTGAATAGAAGTCCTTAAGCTCAATGTCAATGATCTTGAAGATTGATTCTTTGTCAAGCTGATCGAACATGATGATGTCGTCGACACGGTTAAGGAACTCAGGGGAGAAAGCTTTATTCAGAGCTTTTGAAATCACTCCATGGGCCTGTTCTTTCGAAACTACCTCCGTGTTGAATCCGACACCTCCACCAAAATCCTTCAGCTGACGCGATCCGACATTGCTTGTCATGATGATGATCGTGTTCTTGAAATCGATCCTACGGCCAAGCGAATCTGTCAATCTCCCCTCGTCCATCACCTGGAGAAGGAGATTGAAAACGTCGGGATGTGCTTTCTCAATCTCATCAAGAAGAACCACCGAATAAGGATGACGACGAACTTTTTCCGTCAGTTGTCCACCCTCTTCATAACCGACATATCCCGGAGGCGCACCAACAAGACGGGAAACAGTGAATTTCTCCATATATTCACTCATATCCATGCGAATGAGCGCATCTTTTGAATCAAAAAGATACTCCGCAAGTTTCTTAGCAAGATGAGTCTTTCCGACACCAGTCGGACCCAGGAACATGAAAACACCGATAGGCTTCTCAGGATCCTTGAGACCAATACGGTTTCTCTGGATAGCCTTTACCACTTTCTTGATGGCATCATCCTGACCGATGACGGCCCCGGTAAGAGAATTTCCCATTTCAAGGAGACGAGTCCCCTCTGCCTGAGCAATTCTCTGCGTCGGCACTCCGGTCATCATAGCCACAACTTCGGCCACCTTGTCTTCGTCCACTTCCTGACGTTCGGTGTCAAGCCTCTTTTCCCAATTTTTCTTGGCTTGCTCAAGCTCTGCCTTTTTATTGGTTTCCTTGTCTCTGAGAGAGGCAGCAAGTTCAAAATTCTGAGCTCTCGCCGCGGCAAGCTTCTCCTGGGTGGTGGCGTCAACCTCCGCCTCAAGTTTTTCGATCTCCTCCGGCACAACGATATTGGTTATGTGCACACGGGATCCCGCTTCATCAAGCGCATCAAGTGCCTTGTCAGGGAAATTACGGTCACTGACATATCTTTCCGTCAGATCCACACATGCCTGAAGTGCTTCATCCGTATAGCTCACATTGTGATGGCTCTCATATTTCTCCTTCACCTGACGGAGAATCTCAAGAGTCTCCTCGGGAGAGGTAGGCTCGACCATAACCTTCTGAAAACGGCGTTCAAGCGCACCGTCCTTCTCAATATTCTGACGATATTCGTCGAGAGTAGTTGCGCCGATACACTGGATCTCCCCCCTCGCAAGAGCAGGCTTAAGCATGTTGGCGGCATCCATGGATCCGGGAGCACCACCCGCGCCAACGATCGTGTGGATTTCGTCAATGAAGAGAATAATGTCGGGATTCTTCGACAATTCATCAAGAACCGCTTTTATACGCTCCTCAAACTGACCGCGATATTTCGTCCCGGCAACCATTCCTGCCATGTCAAGACCAATGACACGTTTGTCAAAAAGAATCCTTGACACTTTCCTCTGGACAATACGAAGCGCCAGACCCTCGACAATGGCGGATTTACCGACACCGGGCTCACCTATAAGAACAGGATTGTTCTTCTTGCGACGCGAAAGTATCTGGGCAAGCCTCTCGATCTCATTCTCGCGGCCAACAACCGGATCAAGTCGTCCTTCGGAAGCGGCCTTTGTCATGTCGTAGCCAAATTTGTCAAGGGCAGGAGTGTCGCTACCAGACTTGGCAGCACCGCTCTTCTGCTGACGCTGACCTTGTGGCGACCCACCTCTATCCATACCTTTAAATGGTGACGGCTCATCATCCTCATCATCGAAATCTCCACTCTCAGAGGGAGCTGAAGCTTCGGAAAGGTTCTGGATAGATATGTCGAAATTTAAATATTTAGCCTTGAAATCACGAAGGAAAGCGCTATCCATTGACCTCTGGTCATGCATCAGGGCCAAAAGGATGTGTTCTCCCGAAATAGAATGGGAATTCATCTTTCTTGCCTCTGAGGTGGCGAGCTGAAGATGGCGGATGGCGGAAAGTGATATCTTGAACTGCTGCTCAAAAAGCGTTGTGGTTTCCGCAGGGGCATCGGCAGATGAAAGATACTGCTCCAGCTCACTGACCATCGACTCGACAGGCACCTGAAGCTGGCGAAGGATCTTGACTGCATAACCATCCTTATTACGCAACGAACCAAGAACGAAATGTTCGCTCATAATGGCCGGCGAATGGAAATTGCAGGCCTCTGCGTATGCAACCTCCAGGATTGGTCGGAATTGTTTTGAAAAATCGTTTTTCATCAAGAATATTTTCTGTTTTTCTTATTTTTTATTGCAATCTGAGGAGAGATTCTTCCTTAGATATTACAACAATTCATATCCTATTGTTGCAAAATGCGTGCCAATTTTTCCAACAATAAGTTAAACGATGATAATTCGTCGTGTTTCAGCAATTGCAGTTTTACTATTCATTTTGAGTTGTCATGTTTTTTCATTAACTTCGCGTCTTGCAAACACCGACAGAATGAAACCGCGTTCCCGATTCAGATTGACTCTTGAAGATGAATCCCGTCTCGAGACCGTCGGCTCTTTTTCGGCAACCCCGAAAAAATGGCTGACGATAGGAGTCTGCGTCTTGCTCGCAATCATGATTCTTGGAGCCACGATTGCTTTCCTGACTCCCCTCCGCACCCTGCTTCCGGGCTACATGAACCATTCCGAACGGATTGCAAACCAAACCCAACTCATGCGTCTTGATTCTCTCCAGAACGCATACGAGCAAAACAAGGCATTTATTGATAATATAATTAAGGTGATGAATCCTGCAACCGTCAGCCGCGACACAATGGCGTCAAGCTTGACAACGCCGATGACTCCGGATTCCTTGCTTCCGACTTCTCCGGAAGAGATCAGATTTGTCTCTAAGATGAAAGAGAGAGACAAGTATAACATCTCGGTCATGGCCCAGCTTGCGGCAGAAAGCCTTATGTTCTCTCCCCCTGCAATGGATGGAATATTCACTCTTGAATCTGCCGGGAAAACGCGTGGTGAGATTGTGATGGCTAAAAGATCGCCGATCTCTGCCATTGCCGATGGAACAGTGATCGCTGTGGTGCAGTCTCTCAGAGACGGCGGCATGAGTGTCACCATACAGCATCCGAAAGGTTTTCTTAGCCGTATCAGCCGTCTGGGAACTGTTCTCGTAGAACCGGGAGATCAGGTTTCCGGCGGACAGATAATCGCCCTTCCGAACCATGGGAATGCACGGAAAGCTGAACGGATCTTTGTAGAACTTTGGCACAATGGCGATCAGCTTGTGCCTTATGAATATTTGGAAAACAAACAAGACGCCAACCTTTCAAAACCTATCATCGATGTCAATGTAGGCAGAGGAAGACTTTAGAGGTTGGAGCGATATATTGAAAAAACGATATGACAGATATTGCAATTCTGGGAAGCACGGGAAGCATCGGAACCCAGACACTCGACATTATAGCGGAATATCCCGATAAATTTCGCGCCACTGTGCTGACAGCGAGAAAAAACTGGGAACTCCTTGCACGCCAGGCCCGTCAGTTCATGCCAATGAAAGTGATCGTGACAGATGATGACGCATATAGAAAGCTGAAGGATAGTCTGAACGACCTGCCAATTGAAGTGGCTTGCGGAATGGAGGAGATCGTGGATGCCATGGCGATGCCAGAAATCGATATAGTGGTTACGGCTATGGTTGGCTACAGCGGCCTTCTACCCACTATCGCCGCCATCAGGGCCGGGAAAACGATCGCCCTTGCCAACAAGGAAACCCTTGTTGTTGCAGGCGAACTGATTTCGGGAATGGTGAAGGAATCCGGGGTAGGTATCGCTCCTGTCGACAGCGAGCACTCGGCAATCTTCCAGTGTCTTGTAGGAGAGAGACATTCTGAGATCCGTAATATTATCCTGACAGCAAGCGGAGGACCATTCAGGAAACTGACCAAGGAGATGCTCGGGAACGTGACTGTGGCCGACGCACTGCACCATCCTAACTGGAACATGGGAGCGAAAGTAACCATCGACTCTGCCTCCATGATGAATAAAGGATTCGAGATGATCGAGGCAAGATGGCTTTTCGATTGTCCTCCTGAAAAGATCAGGATTTTGGTTCATCCACAGAGTATCGTTCACTCCATGGTGGAGTTTTGCGATGGTTCGATAAAAGCTCAGCTTGGAGTGCCCGACATGCATCTGCCAATCAGATATGCCCTTGGATATCCTGAACGCCTCCCGACCGAGACTCCTCCACTTTCACTCAGCCAGATGTCTACCTTGACATTTGAAAGTCCGGACTATGAAAAGTTTCCACTTCTTTCCTTCGCTTTTGAGGCAATAAAGAAAGGTGGAAACATGCCCTGCATCCTAAACGCAGCGAATGAAAAGGCTGTCGCAGCTTTTCTTGACGGGAAGATCCGCTTCACCGACATGCCCCTCATCGCTGAATACGCAATGGCCAACACCCCCTTCATTCAAACCCCTGATCTCGATGATCTAATCGCCACTAACAGCGAGGCACTTGCCGTGGCTGAAAAATGGCTCGAACGAAAATTTTAACACAAAAGAATCATACATTTAGAAATATATGGAGACATTTCTCATAAAAGCGTTCCAGCTTATTCTGGCGCTCGCAATTCTGGTAATAATTCATGAATTCGGACATTTCCTTTTCGCCCGAATGTTTGGGGTGAGGGTGGAAAAATTCTATATTTTCTTCGACCCATGGGTTGAGCTTTTCAAATGGAAGCCTAAGAAGTATTACGGAGGTCTTGGTAAAAAGAAAAGCCTGGAGAAACCTGCATCTTCGGAGTTGGCAACTTCTTCCCCCGAATCCGACACCACATCCTCTGATCAAAAGTCCGGAAAAAAGCAGAAAGCATCTTTCTGGGGCGACACGGAATATGGAATCGGTTGGCTTCCACTTGGTGGCTACTGCAAGATCTCCGGTATGATCGACGAGAGTATGGACACCGAGCAAATGAAGCAGCCGGCGCAGGAATGGGAATTCCGATCCAAGCCGGCATGGCAGAGACTTTTGATAATGATTGCCGGCGTTCTTTTCAATTTCCTGCTTGCCATCCTTATTTATGCAGGAATCGTCTATGCCACGGGTGAGAAATACGTTCCTTTCCAAAATGCGAAGATGGGAATGTCATATAGCCCCGCCGCACATGAGATAGGTTTCCGCGATGGAGATATACCGTTGAAGGCTGATGGCAAAGACCTTGATTATCCTGCAGATGCCAGAATGCAGATGGCACAGGCCACTGAAGTGACAGTGCTCCGCAACGGGAAAGACACCGTGGCGATCGCTATACCCGAAAATTTCATTTTCCGTCTTGATGAGGAAGCTAAATCCGACACGGTATCGGTCAATTTCATGGCCTACCGCATCCCGGCCTCGATCAAACAAATCGCGCCAGGAGAGGGAGCTGCCAAAGCCGGCCTCAAGGAGGGCGACATTATCATAGCTGTCGACAGTGTGCAGACCCCCTCTCTCGACACTTTTCTCGCATCGCTTCCAGGACACGACGGAGAAACCGTGGATCTGACCGTGGTCAGAAAAAATGGCGAGGCAGCCGACACTCTCCACCTCCCTGTCAAACTCTCGGATAATTCAAAGATGGGAATAGGTCTTGAACTGGATCCTTCAGTTTTTTATACTTTCGAGGAGAAAAAGTATTCTCTGCTGGAATCAGTGCCACGTGGCATTGAGATGGGAACCGACAAACTGACCTCCTACGCACAATCGATGAAATACGTCTTCACGAAGGAGGGAGCCAAGAGTGTCGGAGGATTCGGAACAATTGGTTCCATCTTCCCTGAAAGTTGGAATTGGATTGCATTCTGGAATATAGCCGCCTTCCTTTCGGTGGCCCTGGCTTTCATGAACATCCTTCCGATCCCCGCTCTTGACGGAGGCCACGTGCTGTTTCTCGCCTATGAAGTTATAACCCGGCGCAAGCCCTCGGAGAAATTCCTCGAATACGCCCAGATGATCGGTATGGGTCTCTTGATTGCCCTTCTTCTCTATGCCAATGGCATGGACATTATCCGGCTCTTCAAATAAAACACGATTAAACGACAGACATGAAAGAAATAAGACTGAAACCACGGAAGGAGGAATCAATCCTCCGCCACCATCCCTGGGTGTTTTCCGGTGCCATAGCGATGCTTCCTCCCGAGATTGAGGAGGGTGAGACAGTCAGAGTGCTGAGCCATGACGGCAAGGTGTTGGGCACAGGTCATTATCAGATCGGTAGCATTGCGGTGAGACTCCTGCAGTTTGGTGAAGAGCCGATTCCCGAGTCATTCTATAGCCAACGACTTGAATCTGCTTTCCGGCTCCGCAAAACCCTGGGTCTTGTCAGGCCAGACAACAATTGCTTCAGGCTCGTCCACGGCGAAGGGGATTTCCTGCCCGGACTTGTGGTCGACATATACGGTGACACCGCGGTCATGCAGGCACACTCTCCGGGAATGCATTTTGAAAGAATGAAAATAGCCGATGCCCTGACTGAGATTCCCGATGCAAAAATTCGGAATGTGTATTATAAGAGCGAGACAACCCTACCATTCAAGGCACGTCTCGATCCGCAAAACGACTACATAATCGGAAAATTCGATGGCAATATTGCCCTGGAGAATGGCCTTAAGTTCAACATTGACTGGCTGCGGGGGCAGAAAACAGGCTTCTTTGTTGATCAGAGGGAAAATCGCGCGCTCCTTGAAAAATTTTCAGCTGGAAGGAAAGTCCTTAATATGTTCTGCTACACGGGAGGATTTTCTGTCTATGCCATGAGAGGAGGAGCAGTGGCAGTTGATTCAGTGGATTCATCTGCCAAAGCCGCAGCCCTCACAGAAGCAAATATAGACCTCAATTTCCCCGGAGACCAACGTCATCACACCCATGCCGTCGATGCCTTTAAATTCCTTGCCGACATGGAAAAGGATGCCTACGATCTGATTATTCTCGATCCTCCGGCATTTGCAAAACACCGGTCTGCTCTGAAAAATGGATTGATCGGATATCGGAAACTAAATGCCAAGGCGTTTGAGAAGATCAAGAGCGGCGGAATCCTTTTCACGTTCTCCTGTTCGCAGGTTGTGACGCGAGAGATGTTCCGTCTGGCTGTCTTCACTGCGGCTGCACAGTCTGGGAGGAAGGTCAGGATATTGCATCAGCTCACTCAGCCTGCCGATCATCCCGTGGATATTTCTCATCCGGAGGGAGAATATCTCAAAGGTTTGGTTCTCTATGTGGAATGAGAGTGATCCCACGGCTTAATCAATTATTACTATTCTATCAATCACCATGATAAAGACAATTTCATCATTCATGATAGCTTCATCAGTCACATTCGGAGCATTCGCCAATGTCGACAAAAATTTCAATTATCACGTCGACAGGTTTGCCGACATCGAGGTTCTGCGCTATGAAGTGCCAGAATTCGACCGTCTGACTCCTGATCAGAAAAAAATGATCTATTTTCTATCTCAGGCAGCACAGGCAGGACGCGACATCATCTGGGACCAGAATGGAAAATATAATCTTCAGCTCAGAAAACTTTTCGAGAATATCTTCACCAACTATAAGGGAGACCGCAACGATCCGGAATTCAAGGCATTTGAGCAATATCTGAAACAGATGTGGTTTGCCAACGGCATTCACCACCACTATTCCAACGATAAATTCACTCCCTCTTTCTCGGAAGATTTTTTCAAAGTCCAAGTTAAATCCCTTCCCGACAATCTTCTGCCTCTATATCCAGGACAAGACCGGGAAGCAATGCTCCAGACTCTTGTTCCCGTGATATTCGATCCTTCCGTCATGTCGAAGAAAGTGTGTCAGGATGGAACTGTGGATATTATCGTCAATTCCGCAAGCAATCTCTATGGAGATGGAGTGACACAGAAAGAGGTGGAGGATTATTTTGCTGCCCTGAAGGATCCATCTGATCCGCAACCTGTTTCCTACGGACTGAACTCCAGGATTGTCAAGGAAAACGGAAAGATCAAAGAACAGCCTTACCACCTCAACGGGCTTTATGGAAATGCAATCGCCAAGATCATCTATTGGCTCGACAAAGCTAAGGGAGTTGCCGAAAATGAAGCTCAGAAAGCCTACATTACTAAACTGATCGACTATTATATAACCGGAGATCTTAGACTTTTTGATGAATATTCCATCCTTTGGACAGAAGACACGAAATCTGACGTTGACTTCGTAAATGGTTTCATCGAAAGCTATAATGATCCACTCGGAATGACAGGATCTTTCGAATCATACGTCAACTTCCGCAACAACGAGGCATCATCAAGAACGGAGATTATCTCTGAAAACGCCCAATGGTTTGAAGACAACTCTCCTGTCGACCCCAAATTCAAGAAAAAAGAGGTGAAGGGAGTTTCGGCGAAGGTGATCAATGCCGCCATGCTTGCAGGAGATGCTTTCCCGAGCACTGCCATCGGCATCAATCTCCCAAATTCAAATTGGATCCGCGCTGCGCATGGATCAAAATCCGTAACCATCGAGAACATCACCGAAGCCTACGACATGGCTTCTCATGGAAATGGGTTCAATGAGGAATTCGTGATTGATGAGCCCACTCGAAAGAATATGGAGAAATATCTCTACATCACCGATATGCTCCACACAGATCTACATGAATGTCTCGGACACGGATCAGGACAGATTCTCCCCGGTGTGGATCCTGACGCCCTTAAGGAAAACGGTTCGACACTTGAGGAAGCGCGTGCCGACCTGTTCGCCCTCTACTATCTCGCGGATCCAAAACTGATAGAACTCGGCATTCTCGACAATCCGGAGGCATATAAGGCAGAATACTACAAATATATGCTTAACGGACTGATGACACAGCTCAACCGAATCGAACCTGGCAAGGATGTAGAGGAGGCCCACATGAGAAACCGTCAGCTTATTGCCGCTTGGATTCTCGAAAAGGGAAAAAAGGAGAAGGTCGTGGAACTCATTAATAAGAAGGGGAAAACCTATCTGAAGATAAACGATTACAAGAAAATGAGAGCTCTCATCGGAGAACTCCTGGCTGAAATCCAGAGAATCAAAAGTGAAGGCGACTATCAGGCAGGCGTCGACATTGTCAACAGATATGCCGTGAAAGTTGACCCGAAACTTCATGCAGAAGTTCTGAAGCGTTTCTCAACCCTCGACATTCCACCCTACCGCGGTTTCATCAATCCAATTTATGAACCTGTGATAGACGAGAAAGGAAATATAACCGATGTGAAAATCAAACACGGAGAGGGCTATACTGAGCAGATGCTCCGTCTGAGCCGCGACTACACCACTCTTGGTTTCTGACTTCAAAAAAATGATCAATATGAGCCGCAGATTTTTTTCATTGATAATCCTGATGTCGGCATTTGCATTGGCAAAGGCTGACCTACCCTTCCGGCAGCACCGCTTCGATCAGTTCAAGGCGTTGCCTCAGGCTGAGAATCCAATTGTCTTCTTCGGGAATTCCATCACCAACATGCATGAATGGTGGGAGGCCTTCGGGTCCAGACAGAATATTCTCAACCGGGGTAATTCCGGGGCAACTACCTCAGAACTCATTGAGAATCTTCCTACCATCATAAAGCTTAAACCTACGAAACTCTTCATTGAGATCGGTACAAACGATCTGGGCAACAAAAATATCGGCATCCCGGATTCCGTGGCCGGAAGGATAGCCGTAATTGTTGACAGAATAAGGAAGGAATCCCCGGAGACAAAGATTTTCGTACAGTCAATCCTTCCCAGCGAGGCAGGAATCCGCACCAAGGAGTTGATTACTCAGACCAATAACAGGATTAAAAGTCTTGTGGAACCCCTTGGCGCCACTTATATCGATCTTTTCGACATCATGGGAGGCATCCCTACGAAAGAGATATCCTATGACGGCCTACATCTGACTTCCAAAGGATATGCCATCTGGCTTGACAAAATTTCTCCTCTTGTCGGTTATGAATCAGTCTATACTCCCGAACTTATTGAGGACAACGGAGGAATTCCTGGAAATTCTTTCGGAATGCGCAACACGTATTTCAGCGCTTATCCTGTCAGATCTTCCGACGTTCTGATGATCGGCGACGAGATGATTCATGGAGGAGAATGGCATGAGCTTCTCGACAATCCATCGGTCAAAAACCGTGGCACAGGGTGGGGATATGGCGGACTGCCATTGAAATCACTCATAAATGCCGTCAACCCGATACTTTCAGCCAATGGCAACAAGGAAGCTCCGGCAGAGATCGTGCTGTATGCAGGCACTCAGGATCTCTATGCAAAGAATGCCGACATCGACTCAGTGGCTGCCGACTATCGTGAGCTTATAAAAAAGATCAGGCAAATCGCTCCAGCAACCCAGACCCGCATTGAAATCCTTTCACTTATACCACGCAACGCAGCTTCCGACAATGAATCTCTAACGATTCCATTCAACCGGATGCTCCAATCTCTTGCCTTGGAAAGCGATAACATTGGATTCATCAATATTTATCCCCTCTTGTCTAACCCCGACAATACTGCTGACAGAAAGTTTATAGACGATCATAACTATCTGACCGGAGATGGATATAAGGAGGTTGCCAGGGCATTGACACACTTCATTCCCTCTTCAACTGAAGAATAATGTTTGCTCGAATATCTGCAATTCTTCTCGCAGCTTTGCTTCTGACAGGCTGCGCACATAAAACCGAAAATAAGACAAGGGGGGAGGAAATCTCTCCTCTTGTCGCTTATTGCCGGAGTATTGACTATGCCGATACAGCTTCTTTGAGGAGTGACGAGGTGATGACACAGATAGTCAGCCTTATGATGTCGGCCGATTCCCTGACGATCCAGACGGCTTTACCCTCTTTTTTCAAAAGAATCAACAATCATACGGAAGCTATATATAAGATTGACAGTATCGCGGCTCATTATCTATCGAATCCCGCATCCTCGGTCAGGAATGAAGAGCTCTATATTCAATTTCTCCAATCCATGCTCTCTGTTGATTCCATACCAGAGGGAGCAAGATTGAGAGCTGAAGAAAATCTCCGGATCGCATCGCTTAACCGACGCGGGACAATTGCCAATGACATTCGATTCTTAACTCGCGAAGGGAAGGAAGACACTCTCTCATCTCACAATGATTCCATTATTCTCTTGGTTTTCTATGATCCGGAATGTCCGCATTGTAGGGATATTCTGAATATGGTAGCAAAGTCTCCTCAAATTAACAAGGCAATTGATAGAGGAGATATAAATGTCATAGCCATCTATGCCGAAGGGAAACGAGATGTGTGGGAAGACACAAAAAAAGATCTGCCGGAAAACTGGGAGGTTGGCTATGACCTTAGCAAAATACTCGATAACGAACTCTACGATCTTCCCGCGATGCCGATATTCTATCTTCTCTCCCCCGACAAACACGTTATCCTCAAAGATCCGGATGTCACTACCCTTCTCTCCCTTTTCGCTGGAAAGTGATTCAAAAAAGATGACTTTAGAAAAACAGATTGAGCCGGAAAATTCCGGCTCAATCTGTTTTTCTAAAGTATATGTATCCTTCCCGATCACTTGAAAAGATACTGTGACGAAATTGACTGATTGTTGTGAATCCTCCGGATTGTGTCGGCAAAAAGCTTTGCAACCGGGAGCACTACAGCTTTCGGATTCTCTTTTCCGTATGGAATGGAATCAGTGAAAACGATCTCTGTGAGAGCAGAAGCCTTCACTCTTTCTGTAGCTGGATCACTCATCACAGCGTGAGAACAGAGAGCCCTCACGGAGTTGGCTCCGAACTGAACAAGAAGATCGGCAGCCTTAGTGATAGTGCCGGCGGTGTCGCTGATATCATCGACAAGAACCACATTCTTTCCTTCGACATCGCCGATGACAGTCATCTTCTCAACCACATTGGCCTTTGCACGCTGCTTGTGGCAGAGGACAAGAGGAACGTCGAAATATTTGGCGTAGGAATTGGCACGTTTGGCTCCTCCGACGTCGGGCGATGCGATCACGAGATCCTTGAGATGGAGGCTCTCGATATAAGGAATGAAAATCGAAGATGCATAAAGATGATCGACCGGAACATCAAAGAATCCCTGAATCTGATCCGCATGGAGATCCATCGTGATCAGACGGTCAATGCCGGCAACACTTAGAAGGTCAGCCACAAGTTTTGCGGCAATTGAAACCCTCGGCTTATCCTTGCGGTCCTGACGGGCCCAACCGAAATAGGGAACCACTGCCACGATCGTTGCTGCAGACGCTCTCTTGGCCGCATCGATCATCAGGAGAAGCTCCATCAGATTGTCGCTGTTGGGAAACGTGGACTGGACGAGATAGACCTCAGCGCCGCGAATCGATTCCTCGAAAGAGACCTCAAACTCGCCGTCGGCAAAGGTCTCTATTTTCATTTTGCCTAATTCTATGCCCAGATCCTTGCAGATTGATTCTCCAAGATAGTGGCTCTTGGTTCCTGCGAAAACCTTGATGGGCGGAAGGTAATTACTCATGATATGGTTGGTGAAAAAACTTATGCAAAATTACTCTTAATTTTTGAGATTTCCATCTTTCAGGGGAGATTTCTTTTCACCCCTCAGTTCTGAACCGCTCATTTTTCCAGACTCTGATGCTGGCAGC
The DNA here is from genome assembly GCA_964425935.1 of uncultured Sangeribacter sp. Classification (GTDB taxonomy): domain Bacteria; phylum Bacteroidota; class Bacteroidia; order Bacteroidales; family Muribaculaceae; genus Lepagella. The sequence continues at coordinate 9,267 of CAYROR010000005.1, read as the reverse complement.
TTCCCTATCGGAAGCACAAGAGCATCCTCCGCACTCAGGAACACCGAGACAGGTTCATGGCGGGAGATGCTGATTTTGTGGGGTTTCCCCCAGATGAGATCCCTGCTCACTATCTCACGCTCCTCAAGTCCAGTCATGCGGAAGGCCACATCCGGAATATTTACCTTCACTGATGCTGACGTAGCGGAAAAATTGGCAACGATAAGCAGGATATCGTCATCTTTATATCTCAGGAAGGCAAACTGACTATGCGGATTGAATCCATCCGACTGAAGATTGACATACATGAGATCAAAAAAATCGCCCTCTCGCAATGCTACACGGCTATTACACAAATTCAGGACAGTCTTATAGACGTTTCTTAGCCAACGTTCATGGGGCGACAGAAGGGAATCATCGCATTTCCCTCCGTTATACCATCTTCTCAATGTTGAGACACTCCAATAGTCGAAGATTGTAGTCCGATTGTTATCGCCGGCAAAACCTTCGTTATCTCTGGCCTGTTCCCCCAATTCCTGTCCATAATAGATCATATAAGGCCCCTTGGAGATCATGGAAGAAACCACGAGCGAAGGAATCACCCTAAGGGAATCACCTGCAAATTCACGCGATCCAAATCTAACCTCGTCATGATTCTCAAGGAAATTAAGCATCCTGTCGCCTATCCCGTCAACCGTCTGCCAGCAGCCCGTAAGCTGTGCGGCTGAGAATCCGTTTTTCTCGATATTGACAAGCGTGTCATATAGATTCACCTTATCATAAAGATAGTCGAAACAACCGTAATCAAGGAACGGCCGATATAATCCCACGTCGTAGATCTCCCCGATGAAGATCACGTCGGGATATTCAGCCTTCACCTGAGGAATTGCCCAATGCCAGAATGGAAGAGGAACCATGAAGACCATGTCGCAGCGGAATCCGTCGACCCCTTTCGATGCCCAGAACTTCAGAATATGAAGCATTTTGTTCCAGGTGTCGGGAATAGGATAGAAATGATCGGAATGATCATTGTAGTCATGGCCATAATTCAGTTTCACGGTCTCATACCAGTCATACTCCCCGCAGAAAGCAGTGAAGCAATCATTGCCCGTGGCTTTGGCGGGAAACTCCACATAAGGAGTCTCACCCTCGGCCGACAGATTTATGGCAGGATAAAACTGCTGATTGGAAATATAATAGTAGTTGTTTGAAGGAGCGAAGTTCATATTTATATTATCGCCAGCTCCGAAATCAGAAACTCCTTCGGGCGCGACATCGGAATGGTAGACACGGGCCGTGTGATTAGGCACAAAGTCTATCAGCATCCGAAGGCCGGCATCATGCACTCTCTTCACCAGATTTTCAAACTCCTTCATCCTGTCTGGCACTGATTCTGCCAAAGCCGGATCCACGTCATAGTAGTCTTTGATAGCGTAGGGGGAGCCGGCCTCTCCTTTCACCACATTGGGATTGTCGGGGATGATGCCGTATTCTGAGAAATCGGTTTTGGTGGCATGTTCGATGATTCCCGTAAACCAGATGCAGTTAACCCCAAGCTCCCTGATCTTCTCCAGGACAAACGGAGTGAAGTCATTAAGCTTTCCGCTTCCGTTCTGTGCCAGAGTTCCCCAAGGAACGCAATTCGGGTTTGTGTTAGAAAAAATTCTTGGAAAGAGCTGATAGATTATTAGTTTTTCCTTCTGACTGTCCATTATTATATTTAAGGATTTGTTTCTTTCATTTCTTAATCTTCTCAAGCGTGCGGCACGCGGCATCATACCCGAGCGCCACTCCCCTTCGCAAATTGGAAAGATCGAATGTGCTGACTTTATTATGGTGCACAATCTCTATGATATAGTCGCAGAGTCTGAGATCTTGCGCAGTGTTCGACTTCATCATCATCTGGAAAGTGCGGTAGGTTATGTCAACAATCGATCCCAGAGGTTCATATTCCTTTTTCATAGGACTGCAATTGCTTCCTATCAGGGTGTTGCAGCAGTCGCGGATTGCCCATGCCGGAAGATTTCGGAGAACTCCACCGTCAACATAGTTGACTCCATTAATTTTCACCGGGGGGAAAATGATCGGGATGCTGCATGATGCCAGAACACGAGGCACTATCTCTCCCTTACTCCATCCTTTCGACACTCCCCTGTCGAAATCAACAGCACAAATAACCGTGGGAATCTTCATATCCTCAAGGTTCTTCACCGGGAGCCATTTCTCCATCAGTCTGCCGAATCTCTCAAGTTTCAGGAATGCCTGAGTAGGAATCGACCACTCAGTATAATTTCCGAAACTTGACGACTCAGTGAAACATTCAATTATATCGTCCACACTCAGCCCCGCGCCATAAAGCGACGCTGCTATTGAACCGGCCGACACTCCCGACATAACATCAGGAACCATGTCAAACTTCTCCAGGGCCTTGAAAACCCCAAGATGCGAAAACCCTCTTGCTCCGCCGCCGCTGAGCGCAAGGCCGGTAATATTATGTCTGAGCCCGAGGCGCTCGAGAATGCCGTCAATATTCCAATCCATAATATCTTCTTTATTTATTTAGAGGCTTCTATTTTTTCTTCTTCTGAAATGACAGTTTCAGATTTCTCTTTTTCCGGATTCCTTTCAACCGTTTCATTCTTCTTTTTTCGTTTGAGAAAAGTAAACGGATTATCGAAATCCCTCCTATATATTACTCCAAGTCCCTGCGTTGTGAGAGCCTGACGCAGATAATAGTTCTGATCATTGAAATGATTATAGGCCTTCAGGCGGAGATTGCCATTTCTGTTGAGAATGTATTCCAGGTCGAAGTCACCGACAAAGGTTGTGGAGGAAGTGCTCCGGTCGCGATAGCCGAAATTTCCGTTTACAAGAAGACGGTTATTCAGGAGTCGCGAAGAGAGGGCCACGTCGACCTCAAGATCGGAAAAATCACCCTTGTCACTCCGGAAGGAGGGTGCGACTGTAAATTTGTCGGTCAACTGTCCGAGCATATTGGAAAGCTGGGAAGAAAGTGTGGAAGATGCAACAGAAGCCAATTCTCCACCATTGCTTGAAGAACCCATATATTCCGGGGTGTAGAACCTATTCAGTGCCAACAGATAAATTATCTGGCGGCTCATCATGTCGTCGGTGGAGATGATGCTCTTCACTTTTCTCTCAACATCGCGGGTGAGGGTTGGAAGTTCAACATCGAAAGAAATGTCGGGATGCTGCATTTCTCCCTCCACCATAAGGAGCGCATCGACCGGAACATTCGTACGGGCCAACTCCCTGTCGGTTGCGAAACTCTTGTCAAGATCAGTAAGATTAGTATTTACGCGATATGAGGCCGTTATATTCAGCCGGGCATTATATGGATCGCCGTTGAAGGAAATACTGCTTCCGCGTCTGATCTTGAAATCCCTAAGAATCAAATCCTGAAGGGAAAAATTATAGTTTCCGTCCTCAAGGAAATACTTCCCGAACATCTGTATGTCTTCACTCTCCGAATCATAATCAAGCTGGATATTGCCACTCCCTCGCGCCGTGATCTTATCACCGGCAACCGGATCCATCACAAGAGTCATAAGCGTTGATGGAGTCAGCGATCCCCGGATATCAATCATAAATTTCGAAGGTCTGTCGTCATTATCACTAATCTTTTTTCTGAAAGCCGCCAACACTGCAGGCACAGAGTCTGCCTTCAGCTTTTCCGCTTCCTCCTTCCTACGGTCGGAAAACGTCAGGAATCGGTAATCTTCCGCCGCTTGCGTGTCATTGAGGACAAAGGTAAAGGATGACTGTCCGGTAGCGGCCATGTCAATTGACACTCCAACAACTCCCGGCCAACCTTTGACCGATGCACTTCCATTTCCATAGATTGTGCCATACCAGTCAGGATTTATCTTTGAATTAGTGTCGAAACACAAAAGATTGCGTGCGTCTGAAACTTTGAAGTTAAATTCCGGATCATGAAAGAATCTGTGTTTCAGTTCTCCTGTCAAGAGGGCAGAATTTCCATTGCGATCGTAGAGTCTGAACGAAGGTATCTCTATGCGTCCGGGATAAAGATAAACCGAATCCGCACCGCTGTAGACCACATTCGTGAAATCCAACTTTAACGCGATGGAGTCTGCATGAATCTTTCCTGTCAGATCTATATCGCTGAATGTTCCATATAGGGTGGCATGGCCGGAAGCCCTCCCCTCCACGCCAGAAGAGAACGCACTCATGAACGGAGAGAGAAAACTCACCGGCACCCGGTCAGCATCTATTGAAAAACTAAGGGAATCACGCGTCACCCAGATGCCTCCATCTATCAGTGTCTTTCTATTCTCATCGCTTGTGATATCTGCAGAGATAGCTACCTTTTTTTCATCGTTGACCCATTCGCTCTTCAAGATGGCATCTCCAAGGACTGCCCCATTATACATCAGCTCCTTGACATTTAATCCCTTGGTAAGGGCCACAGGTTCGCTGCTGAATGCTCCGGAGGCCGTGATCTCTCCGGTAGCGGTGCCTCCGAAGGTGACGTAGTTAATATTGAGAGTATCAAAAATATAGCCAATGTCAATATCCGCAAGTTTGACAACTACGGAATCCGACTCCAGCTTAGAAGCCTTTCCCCGGATGTCGACAAACTGATTTTCATGCCAGATCTTCAGGCCATCAATGGAAAGTATCCCGTCATCAAACGTAACAGTGCTTTTGTCAATGTTCCATCTCGCCGTTCCAAAATCAAATGTGGAAGGGCTGATATTCAGCTTAAACTCATGTTTTCTGGAGAGCTCGTCCTTGCTCACTTTCGCATCGAGCGAAAGTTTTCCGTCGAAAGCATGGTTTTCCGGCGTTTCCCATATCAGGTCGGAGAAAATATTGTCATCCTGTCCGAAGAGATCCACATTCATCGTCATTTCTCCCTTTTTAGCGGGGAAACTTGACGTGATTCCTGCTTTTGCAGTTCCCGACTCGCCATCGACAGATGCCACTATTCTGGTGTCATGAACAAGCTTATTCCTCCCCTGCTGAATATATGGGATATTAATGTCAAGGCGCGCAGATCGTCCAGAGCCGTCAATGGCTCCAGAGATTGGAATATCCACAAGCAACCGGAATGGGAGATTGAAAAACTCGGTCAGAGAATTGTCAGGCCTTATATTAAAGGAGAATTCCATGTCTGACGCAGCGTTCAGTTCAGTCTCCGGACCATCTATAAGACTGGGGAGAACAGTCCTCGCCATATTCTTCAATTGAACCGGAAGATCCTTGAACCGGAAGTTCCCGTTTATATCTCCGTCAAGCCAATCACCCGCAATCCTTATTCTTCTACCCTTTTCGCTGTCGGATGCCCTGACATTCAGCAAACGGAAACCCAAAGACTTGTTATTATTAAGGAGATCAGAAAATTTAAAGTCGGAGATGTCGATCGATCCCGTCAGGTTGTCAATATTATTTCCCGCAAGATGGGCTGATAAATTCCCGGATAAGGAGTATCCAGGATATTTCTGAAAAAATCCGATCATGGCAGGCTGAAACCGGGAAAGCGAGAGTTCCGCATCAAGTTTTGAATCAGGCCCACCGGCAAATGCCGATCCGACGAGCTGACCCTCTACATATTCGTTCTCCATCGAGGCAGTCAGAGATATATCCTTTCCTGTCTTCTCTATTTTAGCAGAGAGTCCTCCAAATTCTTTTCCGGCAAAAAGAAAATCAGAGATGTTAAGAGTCCCCTTTCCGTCAAAACCATTTCTATAAAGCTTAACTGAAAAGACCCCATCTCCCGAAATAGCTCCGGCTTTCGGATACCCAACAATTTCCCCGATACCAATCTCCGTCAAGCTGACCTCTCCATCCACTGTGCCACCGCCATTCTTTATTCCAGCTGCCTCAGCTGTAACATACAGGTCGCCCTTCGCTGTCTGAATATTGCAGTCAACATCAAAATCACCCTTCGACGGAGACCCGGTTCCTGTGGCTGAAAGATTGATTTTTCCCAAAGACCTTATTATCCCCGATGCCCTTCCGGAATTTGCCGGCAGAAGGGCGGCAATCTCCGACCCGGCGGCTGCAGAAAGACTGATCTTTATATCGTCAATGGCAAAATCAATACTGTCCGGAATGTCAAGATGACGGGCTGAGCCGTGACCACGAATTGAAAACAGTTCATTTTCTGCATCGAGGCCAAACCTCTTCAAACTTAATTCTTTCATATTTCCGGTTGCCTCAACAGTCAGGTTGCAAGGATAGTTAAACGAGCGGAGTTCCGGAACAATCCAGCTGAAATCAGACGGAGTCACCACATTGTCGATCATAAAGAAATTATGATGTCCTGTCTCAAACGCACGCGCGATATTCTTCAGGCTGTCGAAATTCAGTGAAATCTCAGACGGCCTTATCTCAGTATTAGGCAACACAATATCCAGATCCGAAAGCTTCAGGGAGGTCTGCGTGATTCTCGTCTTGAAAGCAAGAGTCTTAACCTCAAGTCCTCCAGTTAGAAAAAAGGAAAGCCTCCGCAAATCTATTGAATAGATATCGTTTGAAAGCTGAGGGATATTCAGATCAGCCTTCAGTCCGGATAGACGGAAATGATTGAAGTCTGTGGTTTCAGAATTTATTTTCCGTGGTTGCCATTCCCGGTCGAAGGAAACTGCACATCTTCGCAGAACCACGTTTCTCAAATTGATATCAAACTTTGTCGGTGGTTTATTATGATCTTTAGGTTGGAAAGCATCAATAATAAACTGAATATTGAATGCCGAATCCTGGCGTTCCTGCCTGATCTTCGCGTCCAGTCCGATGATTTCGGCATAGCTCAACTCCACACGGCCTTCACGGATTAGACGCCAGAGGCGGATGCCCGCTCCGAGATTATCAACCTCAAGGCATTTTATCCCGGTTTTGTCAAACACATCCAATCCGCTGACCATCACCTCATTGAAAGGGCGGATATCGATTGAGGAAATTTCAACTTTTGTGTCAAGGAACTTTGAAAGCTCTTTTTCAACTTCGCTTTTTATTCCACGCTGAACCACTGGCATCGAAAGCAAAACATAGAGCAACGCATAAACTCCGGCCATCAAAATAATGGCCGTAAAGATTATGCCTCTTGCTACCTTATATATGTTTCGGAGTCGATTCATTTGAACAATGGAGGAAGTCAAGAATAAAAGACTACCCCAAATAAAATGCAAAATTAAGAAAAAACCTTCTAACCTCCATATTATTTCCCGATTCCCCGTGATTATGTTATTTTTTTTAAACATCTGCCCCCATGATTTGCCTATTCGGTGAAATTGAATTAACTTTGTCTTTAATTATGGAGAACGTAATTATACTTGGCATAGAATCATCGTGCGACGACACTTCAGCAGCCGTTCTTATTGACGGATGTCTGAAAAGCAACGTCATCGCCAGCCAGAAAGTGCATGAAGCCTATGGAGGAGTGGTGCCTGAACTTGCTTCAAGGGCTCACCAGCAAAACATCGTCCCGGTTGTCAGCGAGGCTTTGCGGCAAGCCGGCATTGAAAAAACCGATCTTTCCGCCATCGCTTTCACCCGTGGCCCCGGCCTGCTCGGGTCGCTGCTTGTCGGAACCTCTTTTGCCAAAGGTATGGCAGTGGGTCTTGACATTCCACTTATCGACGTGAACCACCTTCATGCCCATGTCCTTTCCCATTTCATCAAAAGGGAAGAAACAGACCTTGTGCCTGATTTTCCATTTCTTTGCCTGCTCATCTCAGGAGGCAACTCACAAATTGTCTACGCCGAAAGTCCCTACGACATGAAAATTGTGGGCAAGACAATTGATGATGCTGCCGGAGAAGCTTTCGATAAATGTGCAAAAGTGATGGGCCTGCCCTATCCCGGAGGTCCCCACATCGACCGCCTTGCCGCAGAGGGAGACCCGAAGGCATTCAAATTCAGCAAGCCTCACATCCCTGAACTTGATTATTCCTTCAGCGGACTGAAAACCTCTTTTTTATATACATTGAGAGATCATCTCAAGAATGATCCCGATTTCATAGAAAAAAACAAGGCGGATCTCGCGGCTTCACTTCAACACACAATAATTGACATTCTCATTTCCAAGCTCTCTCTCGCTCTCGACAGATTCCCGGTGAGACACATTGCCATCGGCGGTGGAGTGTCGGCAAACTCCGGAGTCAGAAAAGCAGTTGCTGATTTCTGCGAAAGGAGGAAAGTGACAGCATGGATTCCTGAAAGAGCCTTCACCACTGATAATGCTGCGATGGTGGCAGCTGCGGGATATTTCAAATTCAACAAACAACAGTTCTGCGACCTCTCTCTTCCACCCTTCTCGAGAGTCACAGTTTAAGAAATCGCTTCATCCATGAATACCGAGAAATCAAAAGGCAAAAAGACCGACAAACATACCGAGACACGCCATGTCGTCATTTATGGCTACACGCGTCAGGAACTCCTCAAAGTGATGAAGCATTTTGAGGCTCAGTTGCCTGAATTTGTCAAAATAACCATCGACAGTTCAAATCTCGTCACCAAGATCACGCTGACCGGAATGAACTCCGGACTTGAGCTCCTACGCTTCAAGATGAACCGGTTTCATCAGAATCTGAACGACATCTTTTCAGAGGAGCTCGTTGCGAAAGAGGATAAGACGGTGGCCCAGGTGCTCGGTGACCTTCTTAATGAAAGGGAACTGACGGTTTCTTGTGCCGAAAGCTGCACAGGCGGCAACATCGCCCATCGAATCACTCAGGTTCCGGGATCTTCAGCCTACTTTCTCGGGAGCGTGGTCAGCTATTCCAATGAAGTGAAAGCAAATGTGCTTGGAGTGCCCCGCCGCGATATCGATTCGCATGGAGCCGTGAGCCGACCGGTTGTAGAGGCAATGGCAAAAGGAGCTTCACGACTAATGAGAAGCGATTGCGCGATCGCAACTTCCGGAATTGCAGGTCCTGACGGAGGGACTAAGTTCAAACCTGTCGGAACAGTTTGGATCGCTGCGAAATGTGGAGATAAGGTAGTGAGCGAATGCATCCATTTCAAGGGAGACCGCAACACGGTTATCGAAAGCGCCACCAACCACGGGATGGTTATGCTGATCAACCTTCTGCGCAACAACTATGTGATGCAAGACGATCTCAACGACGACTGAAACGCCCCCGAGATTGCAAAAAAATCATCGTGCCTCAATTGCAGGAAATCCGGAATCAAAAAAATTTTTCCAGATTCTTGCATAATATATTTATTATTACTAATTTTGCACCCGGTTTGTGGCACATCCTTTAAAACCGCCAATTTGATGCGCCTGGCGGTGATATG
>CAYROR010000004.1:78556-86361 GCA_964425935.1 uncultured Sangeribacter sp. | reverse complement strand
ATCGAAGCCGCCGGCCTGGATATTACGCCTAACAATGGGATTTTATAGATTAATATAGACTCCATCAATGCTGATGGTGCAGTTAGCTGGCCGCTAGCTGGCCGCGCGGGCATCCGCTGTCCCTTTGATGGATATTCTTTTTTATAACCATCGTCATCGTCGTTCCCCTCGGTTGTACCGGGATCCGGGGTGTCAGGGGTTGGAACTTCAACAACGGGGATGGTGACTGGATCCGCGTTCTCTGAGGAGGCGAAGGTCTGGAATGTCGGAGCCGCTAACAGAAGAGCGATGGAAACGAAAAAAATCTTTAGATCCATAATCTCAAGAATGCATTAAATTGTTTTAGAAAGCATTTTGCTGCTTCCGGATGCAAAATTAGTCACACTAATTCGGGTATGCAATTCTTGGAATCCCCTCTCCAGGGCGTTGCATAATATGAGGCAATATAATATGCAGTATAGCAGTTATATAAAATGGAAATTGCCTCAATTATGCCTCAATCTTACCTCAATAATTACCATTGGATAATCGGTAAATATTTTTTTCAGAGCGCATGGATTATCGCGTCGATTACGTCTGTGCCAACGTTTCTGCCAAATATCTTCTCACTTATATTTATGCGGCGGTCTGCAACTGATCCCGGAGTTATTTTCAGGGCTTTTGACATATCGCTGGGAGAAAAGCCGCATTTAATCAAGATGACAGTCTGCCAGGCAGCATTGTTGATCCTTCCCCCCATGAGAAGTGACAGGTCTGTTTTATATTTCGGAGAAACTTTCAAAATAACCTCATCAAGATCTGTCCAGATTTTTTTATATTCCGAGAGATTTTTCCCTTCTTCAATCATGACAATCATGCGTTTATAGGCCTCTGAATTCAAAATTTTTCCAGGAACGACATAGCTCTGTTTCTCTTCAGCAATTTTCTGCCCAAACTTAAGATATTTTTCTCTGATTATATTTGTTTTCAAGCTTTTCTCCATCTTCGCATCTTGAAGGGAATTATTTTTCTGTTGCCATTCTATTTCAACCTGCATCTTCGTCAGCCTTTCATTTTCAAATTTCTTTTTCTCCAGATGTTCATTATCAAGGCTAATAACTTCCAGGAGGTCATTTATTATCTGATCCTTCTCTTGCAATTGTTTTTTCATATTTTCAGTCATAGTCATTTGCTTATCCAGAAGTTCTTTCACAATACGATCCTTTTCCTGTTTTTCTTTGTCCTGAATCTCTCTAATCCGTTGGTCATTTTCAATTTTCGTTTTCGTCAATAATTCATTTGCCACACGGAGTTTCTCCTCTCTCTCCTTCTCCAGGTTCTGCATGATCTGTTGCTCTTCCCTCTGTCGCTCTTTCTCCAGCTTTTCTCTTTCAAGTTGTTCAATGAGATATTCGATCTTAAAATTTGCGTCCTCCAATTGAGCTTTTCTTTTTCGTTTGAATCTCAAAAGATAGATATATGCCCCGGCAGCACACGCGAAAAGAGCAATTCCCAGATAGTAATATCGCGTAGCACGCTCCTCCTCCTCGCGGCGCTGGCGGTCGTGGATGGAATAGTTGTATTGGGCCTGCTGGATGATGGCGAGCTTGTTGCCGTTGGCGTTAAGGTCGCGTTCCATCTCCCTGGCATAACTGCGTACATAATCTGCTAATGAGTCTGTTGGGATAAAGGCGATGTTCTCCGGCTTAAGCAGATTCTGGTATCCGATAAGTTTATTGTTGGGATTTCCGTTTTTAACAATCTCACGGGCATATATGAGTGCGGTGTCATTTATTCCGGCTTTCCGGTAGATGTCGGAAGCGTAGGCCAGCACCATGTTTCTCGTGAGGGAGTCGTTGACCTGTTCCGGTATTCCGCGGATAAGAAAAAAAGCAGAATCTATCTTGTTTTTGGCCTCCTTTACTCCCGCGAGATAAACAATGGAGGTCAAGGAATCGTCCCGTGGTACTCCAACTGAATATTTCAATGACTCCCTTATCACATTTTCAGCTTTATCATATTGTTTAAACTGCATTAAATTCTCTCCTAACTTCTGAGTATTATAGAATAGGTTTGTAGAGTCTTTCAATTCTTTGTTGATTGCGATACATTCCTCAAGGTAGGGAATTGCCTCTTTATAAAGTCGGAGGGAATTCAGGAGATATGAGGTTTGGCTGAGCAAACGGCATCTTAGATTCAGGTTTCTCTTCTCGTCGGGGAGGTTGTCGAGGGCATCCTGATAGTAGCGGAGGGCGGTGAATGAGTCGCCGATGTCGGAGTAGACGCGGCCGCCATAGTAGAGGGCTTCGGGAAGGAATCCGCAGCGCCGGTGTTTCTCCGCGTATTCCACCACGGGGCGGATTATTGTGTCGCCGGGATGCCGGAGATATGCCTTGTCGGTGAGCTTCACCCGGAGCAGGGAGTGATACATCCGGTCGTTCTCCGATAACCTGGAAACGTCGACGCTGCTCAGAAGCGAGTCGGCTTTTCGGAAGAGAGCCAGATCCTCCGGAGCATTTGCCCCGGAGATGCTGTCGGCAATGGAGTTGATTTCAGTGAGTTGCAAAGGGAGCTTCTTTTCGCCACAAGAGGTGGCGAAAAGAAGGATTATTGCCGGGATGATATGAAGGAGGATTCGAGTCATTCTGTTGAGTTCAGTACTGAGGACAAAGTTAAAGAAAATATTTCAATTAGCAAGTTACATTCATCAATCCTTAGCAGGAAATACTAATCTTGCATTAGCCAATCATGCATAAGGGATGCATGAGGATTCGGTCTTTGGTTTTCTCGAATATTTTCACTAAGTTTGCATTGTGTAAAAATACGCACTCCACTGCGTAAAATGTAAAGACATGTATAAAAGAGCAGAATATCAGATAATTAAAGATAGGCTCGAAGAGCAGAGAAGGTTCATCCAGGTAGTGCTGGGCTCCGAGGTGTTCGATCCCTCCGGGATCTTGAGAGAATGAGTGGTCGCTGACCACGGGTTCCACCCGCGGATAATATTCTCATCGCCCCATCCGGGGCTTAGTCGGCGTGTGTTAGAACCATGATATCGGGGCGGTTCTGCAGGTTGCGGAGGAGGCCTGCCAGACGGGCTCGCTTGATTGGAGAGCCTCGGAAGAGTGCTGAAAATTCCTCTTGTGTGAGGTTGGCCACCATGTCTTTCGTCAGGGCAGTGATTGCCGGATCGGGCCGGAAGTCGGGCAAAATGGCCTCATTGGAAATGCTGTTGTGCGGACATACCTGCTGACATCTGTCACAGCCGAAAAGCGTTTCGCGTCCTTCGGGTGTCGACATTGCCTCCGCCCCCTCCTCATCCCATTCGCCACGATGTTCGATCGTGAGATAACTGATGCATCTGCGGGCGTCGAGAGAGCCATCGCTGCGGAGGGCCCCCGTTGGACACGCCTCCACACATCTCCCGCATCCCTCACATCTCCGCTCCGAGGGTTGATCGGGCTCAAATTCAATGGAGGTAAGAATCTCGGCGAGGAAACACATGGGCCCGGCTCCCTCTACAATGACCGAACCATTAAGCCCCCTCTCCCCTATCCCGGCCCTGAGAGCCCACCATCGTTCAGGCAATGGGGCTGAGTCTATGCAGACACGCCACGAGGATGGATGGAGGGCAGAGAATCTCTCCATGACGCCGGAGAGGACCCGGCGGATCACATCGTGGTAGTCCTTCCCTAAGGCGTAGGCGGCAATATAGGGAAGCTCAGGATCACGCTTCTCTGCCGGCGCATAGCTGAATGCGCAGCTGACGATTGACTTCACCTCCGGGAGTACGTTGCGCGGATCATGACGCAGCGGAATGTGGCGCCTGAGGAATTCCATCCCTGCGTGTCGACCCTCCTCCACGAAACGGGAGAGCAGTACGGTCTCGCTCTCATCCACCGGCTTGGCCGCCGCAAATCCTGCGGCCGCCGCTCCTGCATCAAGGATCATTTTCCTGAGCTGTTCCTTCATCTCTTCATTTTCTTCCGAAATCGGCCGGTATCTCCCCCCACTGATCCGTTTGCCATTTCATCACCTTTGCCGGAAACTGATGCGTATTGAGCCAGGTGACGGCCCTGGCCATCAGTTCAAACACTTTCGCATTGCGGGGTGTCGGCTTCAGCTGCGTCTTCACTTTCCTGGTCCTCACCCAGGCCATTCCCGACACTGAGTCGGAATAGATGTTGTGGAATTTACCCTCGCGGGCCATCAGGGCCATGGCATGGACTATGGCGAGAAACTCCCCGATATTGTTGGTGGCATCGTCAAAGGGGCCTATACGGAAGAGGGTGCGGCCCGTCAGCAGCTCCACCCCCTGATATTCCATGCGTCCGGGATTGCCCAGACATGAGGCGTCCACGGCCCATGCGTCCAGATCGATCTCCGGGATAGTCATGTAGTCGGGCTTCCCTGTTGCGGGGAGCCTCCGTGAATTATTTTCAAGGAGAATGCGTGCGAGATCGTTGCCGTCGGCGCCTGATGATGATTTCCGGAACGCTTCGGCTGCCTCGGCTGCAGAATGATAGCCTTTGTAGCGCGCTCCGGGGTAGTCGCGGATCTGCTCCTCCGCGTCGGCCCAGTCGTCGTAGACCCCCGGTTTCCGTCCGCTGAAGACTACGTAGTATTTCTTTTCAAATGCCATGGTGTCTGAAATCTGGTTCTTTTCGGTATTTATAATCGCTTCTGAGGGATTCGAATTTCCCGGGATTATCGCGAAGCGGGAGTGTGTCGGCCATAGGGTCGTAGGACTGGGCTATGAGCTGAAGGTCGGCGGCTGTGAAAAGCCGGTCGGGTGCTTCGTATGGACCCTCCAGTCCCGAGACGTCGGGAGTGAAACCGAAATAGTCGCCCAGGGCTTCGAGCGCCATCCTCGTGGCTCTCTGCTTCCCTTCGAGGGAGTAGCCGGCGATGTGGGGAGTGGCTATCTCTGCAAGTTGCAGGAGAGGCAGATGGAGCGTGGGCTCCCCTTCCCAGACGTCGACGATCGCTCTCCCCTTCCCATTGCTGAGCCGGGCAGCCCAGGCACGGTTGTCGACCACAGGGCCACGTGATGAGTTGACGAGTATTCCTTCCGGCTTCATCATCTCCAGTTCCCTCTCCCCGATCAGATGGAAAGTAGGGTGTAGGCCTGATTTTGTGAGGGGAGTGTGGAGCGTCACTGCGTCGGCTTCCCGGAGAAGCGTTTCAAGCGGGAGATATTCCCTGTCGGAGAATCCTGAATCAGCTTTCGGGGGATCGCATGCCAGCACTCTGCATCCGAGCCGTTCCCCCCAGTCGGCCACGATGGAGCCGACGTTGCCGAGCCCTACCACTCCGAGAATGGATCTTTCGGGATCGAAACCTCTCTGCAGAAGCGATGCCCACACGTATTGCGCCACTCCGGGAGCGTTGCATCCTGCAGCATTCCTCACCTCCACGCCGTTTTCCCGACACCATTCGAGATCGATATGATCCGTGCCGATCGTGGCAGTGACTATAAGTCTCACTCCGGTGGCGGAGAGCAGCGTAGAGTCGCAACGGGTGCGGGTGCGCACCACGAGCGCGTCGGCATCTTCGGCCATCCGGCGGTCGATCTTGCCGGGGTCGGCGTAGATGGTCTCTGCAAAGCTTTCCAGTCGCCCTTTTATGAAGGGGATTTTGTTATCGATTATGAATTTCATTCCTTAGAGGTTTATATATTGACGCGGAATCTCAGCCGAGGCCGCAGAAGAGGGTCACGAGAAAGGGCACCGACAGATCCACGATGAAGCCATGATAGATTGAGAGGATGGCGAATTCTTTTCCGGAGGTGGCCGTGATGACGGGGAGTGTGGTGTCCATAGAGGTAGCTCCTCCGGAGGAGATCGGCGCCAGGGGGCCTGCGAGCTTCACGAGAAGCGGCGCGCCGAGAAGGGTGATCATCTCCCGGGCCACATTGCTGAGAAGGGCTATCGTGCCTAACTCTGCCCCTTTGTAGCGGGTCACGAATATGCTCGACAGGGAGTAGTAGCCGAATCCGCTCCCTACGGCCAGCACGTCGGCGGGGGAGCGCTGACGAAGGAAGAGGGAGAGGATGAGGCATCCGGCGAGTGTCCCAGCGATCGTGGCTGCGGGGAGAAGCATCAGCCTCCTGTCGAGGCCACGCAGTTCCCGGAGGATTCCCATATCGGAGCCGATGGAGACTCCGACACAGAAGATCAGGAGCGCCAGCGTGATGAAGCTAACGTCGATGCTTCCTGGCGTCGGGAGAGTGAGCCCTGCCCTGCCTACCACAACCCCGATTATGAAGAATGAAACTATGATCAGACTCCCTTTCATGGCCGCCGTTTTATTCGTGTCCGCACCCATTTCCAAAGCAGCAGGGAGAGAAAGGCGCTTCCGGCTACACCTGCCGACGCCACAAGGAGCGCTTCTGATCCGAGTCCGGTGATTCCGGAGAATATCACGTCGTCTGATCCCACTTCGACTCCGAGCAGAAACAGGAGCGCCCAGATAAGGACATCGGTCACTCTCCCGAGTCCCCCCGGAATCCTTCCCCTCAGGAGCCATCCTACGGCGATTCCCGAGGCAATCATGCAGAGAATGATTATCATAATAGTTCTATCGGTTCAGGCGATTATGAAGAAAATGAAGAAACCCACATAGATGACCGTCGGCACGGCTGCCACTATCCATTCATGCCTGAATTTCCAGAGGGCGCAGAGATTGGCTATCTGGGTGGCCACCGTGAAATAGAGGGTGGTGAGATAGGCCAACATATTTGTGAAGTCGATGATCACGCAGACCGCGCTCACGATCCCGACAAAATTCACCGTCAGGTTGAGGGCGTTGACCCTTGAGTTGCCCGCATAGAGCTTCATGGCGTTGTTGAGGGCG
This sequence comes from uncultured Sangeribacter sp., assembly GCA_964425935.1. Lineage (GTDB taxonomy): Bacteria > Bacteroidota > Bacteroidia > Bacteroidales > Muribaculaceae > Lepagella. Next base: position 79,527 of record CAYROR010000004.1, on the reverse strand, counting down.
AGAAGCATCCCGAAGAAGATCGCGAGCCCCACGCTGAGGATCATCATGAAGAGATCGGCCCTCTCGTCGAAAACGTCAAGCAGGTTGGTCAGTTCCGGGAGGCGGAACCAGGAAATGTCGATCAGTCCCAGTCCTATGCCGATCCAGTAGGGAGCCACAAGGCCCATCCCCATTGCTATCAGTTCGCGGAAACGGAATGTCTTCATCACGAGAGCTCCGGCCACGTAGGCCGCAAGATATGGGATGAAGGCATACTGAAACATCGACCCTATGGAGAAAAGCGTGGCGATGATGAAGATCTGCTGGGTGGAGTTTCTCTCGCGGTAGCAGCTGAAGAGGATTGCCAGCGAGATGAGATTGACCATGCAGATGAGGGTGGAGGAGGTGAGGCGCTCGGTGATCCAGGGATTGGAGGCCGTAAGGATGAGAAACATCGCCGGCAAAACCGGTTCCGTGGAGCGGATAAAGTTATAGTGATGGTTCAGGAAATAGGTTCCGGCGGCCAGCAGGCCGAGAATTGCTGTGTTGATCCCCCATGACCACACCGGGATGATGTTCCAGAGGTTGGGCGAGGGGAGGCAGATTCCGTTGTCGGAGAGGTTTGAAGGGATAGTGTTGAAGAGAAAGGCGCAAACGCTCATGGCGCCGGCGATTATCACCGCCAGCGTCATGTCTCGTTTTCCTATGCCTCTGTTGCGTGTCAATCCTCCTCTTTCTTCCAGCCTTTACGCTGACGCATGTGGATTGGATTGACGATCTCTTCCGACGATTGCGGTAGCCTCGGACCGCGTGAATTTCCGGGCTTATAATCCACTCCCCTGTTTCCGCGGTCGTATCCTCCGCGGTCGGCGGGCTTGCGGTCGTATCCTCCGCGGTCAGCGGGCTTGCGGTCGTATCCTCCGCGGTCGGCGGGCTTGCGGTCGTATCCTCCGCGGTCGGCGGGCTTGCGGTCGTATCCTCCGCGGTCAGCG
>CAYROR010000004.1:11407-78456 GCA_964425935.1 uncultured Sangeribacter sp. | reverse complement strand
CTCCGCGGTCGGCGGGCTTGCGGTCGTATCCTCCGCGGTCGGCGGGCTTGCGGTCATATCCTCCGCGGTCAGCAGGCTTGCGGTCATATCCTCCGCGGTCAGCAGGCTTGCGGTCGTATCCTCCGCGGTCAGCAGGCTTGCGGTCGTAGGTTTTACGCTCTTCGCGTTGGAAATCGCGGAAATCATCGCGGTCGTCATCCCTTTCCCTCGGAGAAGAGTAAGGAATCTCGCGGGTTTTCTCTCTTGTGAAGCTCTTTTTCTTCTTGTTGGCGTTATCGGAGAAGCTTTTCCCGCTATTGAATTTCTTGGCCTGGTTGTTCCATTCATCGTCGGAGATGCGTCTCACTTTCTTTGGTCCCTGCTCTTTGCGGGCGTCGGCATTCGCCACGCTTCCACCGTCGGCCACGAAGTCGGAATATTTTCCGTCGAAGAGCACATATTCCCTGAGCGAACACTCGAGACTGCCATTATGGAGCGGAATCTTGACCGACGGTTTAAGGCCAATCTCGTCAAACTGCTCATCCTTGTAGCCGATTATCCAGGCATGCCAGCCTTTGAAATATTTCTTGAGTGTGGAGCCGATGCTCTTGTAGAGGAGATTGATGTTTTCGGGACGCAGTCTCTCTCCGTAGGGAGGATTGGTCACCATAATTCCCTCGGGAGCCACCTCCGTCCAGTCGGTGAGCGGTTTACATTCGATCTCCACCATATCGTCTACCCGTGCGTGTTTCACGTTCTTGCGTGCAATTATCACGGCCTCCGGGCTGATGTCGCCGCCATAGATCTTGAAGGCGAACTCTCGCTCCGCGGAATCGTCGTTATATATCTCCTCAAATAGATCCTGATTGAAATCCTTCCATTTCTCGAATGCGAAGCTCTCGCGATAGATTCCGGGGTTGATGTTTGCTGCAATCAGAGCGGCCTCAATGAGGAAAGTGCCCGATCCGCACATCGGATCGATGAAATCGGAATCACCTCTCCATCCGGTCTTGAGGATAATGCCTGCGGCAAGCACCTCATTGATCGGGGCTTCAGTCTGCTCGATGCGGTAGCCTCTCTTTGAGAGGGGTTCGCCGCTGGAGTCGAGTGAGATCGTGACCCGGTTGTCGGAGATATGCACGTTCAGCTGGATGTCGGCTCCGCTCAGGCGGATGGATGGACGGCGTCCGCAACTGTCGCTGAAATGGTCGGCGATCGCATCCTTGACCCTGTAGGTTACAAACTTCGAGTGGGTGAACTCCGCGCTGTTGACCGTGGAGTCGATGGCGAAGGTCATGTCGGGGGTCATGAACTGCTCCCAGTCGAGATCTCTCACCTTGTCATAGAGCTCGTCTGTGGAATCGGCGGTGAACTTGACGATTGGCTTCAGGATCCTGAGGGCGGTCCTGCAGCAAAGGTTAGCACGATACATCATCTCGAGGTCGCCCTCGAAGGTGACCATACGGAGTCCTATTTCCACGTTTTCCGCTCCGAGAGCGATGAGCTCGTCGCTTAGCACGTCTTCAAGGCCCTGAAAGGTCTTGGCCACCATCTGGAATTTGGTTTCCATCTGTCTGTTTGTATGATTCGATTTGTTCCGGGGGATTTCCCCGCTCTTTATTTTGTGGATTTATTTTTTTCGCCGGTAGGTCAGAAGCTGAACGTGATTGTCTCGCTTCCGGGATCATGCCTGTGGGGTTCGGGTGAATTCACGGCATTATTCTGTTCGGAGTGAGCCTCAAGGCGCTCGTTGAAACGCGGATCGCGGCTGTAGGTCGGGTTGTTTTCGATCATTGAGATGATCTCATGGTCGTCGAACTGAGAGGGCTTGAGCACTGCATATTTGAGCTTCGCGCTGAGTCGTCTTTGCTCCACGACTTTCTTGGCGCCATAATATTCGGCAATCATGGCGTCGTTCTGTCGCTGTTCCTCGATATTCCTCTTGTCTTCTCCCGGGTTGCCGAAACTGATCTGCTCGGGTTCGTATTTATTGGTGTCGTTTTCGATTTTATTCTCCTCGGAGATTGTGAGGTCGAAACCGGAGGCGAGCACGGTGATCTTCACGCGTGCCCCAAGGGTCGGATCGTCGGCGATACCCCATTTTACGTCGACCGTCTGCGGGAGTTTCGACGTGAACTGATATATTTCGGCGATCTCCTCGGCGCGGAGGGCGTCTTTATCGTCTTTCGAGCAGGCGAACTTGAAGAGCAGCCGCTTGGAGGTGTTGATGTCGTGGGCCTTGAGCAGCGGCGAATGGATAGCGTTCTGGATGGCGTCGGTGATGCGGTGTTTCCCCTCTCCGTAGGCTGTGGAGATTATGGCCGTGCCGCTCCCCTTCAGGGTGGTCTTCACGTCTTCAAAGTCCACGTTGATGTAGCATTCCTCCGAGATGATGTCGGAGATGCTTCGCGCAGCGTTTGCCAGAGATTCATCGGCTTTGGTGAAGGCGTTGAAGAAGGTGAGGTCTGGAAAGAGCTCGAGGAGGTTTTCGTTGTTGATGACCAGGAGTGCATCGACACATTTCTGCATCTCCTGCGCACCTTTGATCGCCTTCTTGATCTTCTTCTCCCCCTCAAACATGAACGGGATCGTCACGATTCCGATGGTAAGCATTCCGGCTTCCATGGCGAGTTTTGCCACTACGGGGGCGGCGCCTGTTCCCGTGCCGCCACCCATTCCGGCGGTGATGAAGACCATCTCCGTGCCGTCTTCAAAAAGCTTGCGGATGTCGTCGGTGCTTGCTTCGGCACACTGGCGTCCCACATCGGGAACGTTTCCGGCTCCCCGCCCGTGGGTCACGTCCCAGCCGAGCACGAGTTTTGTCGGCACCGGCGATTTTCGCAGATGCTGCTGGTCGGTGTTGCAGATGACGAAGTTTACGTTCGGTATGTCCTGACGATACATGTAGTTGACGGCGTTGCCGCCGCCGCCACCCACGCCTATCACTTTGATGATGGAAGCGTTGGTGTCTTCTGCAAATGCATAGTCTTCAGTGGTGTGTTCGTTCGTGTCGTTCATATCGTGAGGGGATTCAGTCGATAAGTTCGGAATTGTCGCTCGGATCGCCGAAGATGTTGGCTATCTTTTTGCCGAGTCTTGAGAAGATGCCGCTCCGTGGTTCGGGATCGTCGTCTTCGTCGCGACGTTTCTTAGGCCGTTTCTTCAGGTTTTCCTCCTGAGGCTCTTCTGCGGGGAGCTCGCCGGTGGCCGGGAGTTCCTGCCTCGGGGGCTCCTCCAGACATTCGTGGTTGCTGAGGGTGGCGCCGGCATACATGATGCTGACTACTTCATCGATCTCGCATCCGGGTTCTACGGTGGTCAGTTCCACATAATCGGGGAGTTTGCCGCGGCGAACGGGGAGATTGCTCTGTTTCTCCAGGAGTTCCATTATTCCCTGCAGGCGTGAGCCTCCTCCGATGCAGACGATGCCGCCGCGGAGGTCGGTGTCCTTGAGGCCGGCATACTGGATCTGCTCCACGATGTTGGCCACGATCTCCTCGGCGCGGGCCACGACGATCGTGCTGATGTCGGAATGGCGTACCCCCTCGAATTTGGGATTGGAGCTGATGGTCGGGGGGATGGCGCTCCCGGAGGTGATCTTGAGGTCTTCCGCGGTTTCCTCAAGCATGTTTTGCGACGTCAGGTCGCGGGTTATGTTGCGTCCGCCCAGTGGGATCGTCTCGAAATAGCTCAGGCTCCCCTTGCGGTAGATGCTGACGGTGGTGGTTTCAGCCCCCATGTCGACGAGCATGCAGCCGAGGCGTTTCTCGTCGGTGGTCAGGATGAGGTGGGCTGTGGCGAGGGGTGTCACCACGAAGCCCTCTATGCGGATCCCGAGCTTGTCGGGGATTGTGCGCAGGATATTCCGTTTCAGTTCCGGACGGCACACGATGATGTCGTAGGCAGCTTCGATGCTGTTGCCGATGTTGCCTTTCGGGGAATTGGTCTCGGTGTTTCCGATCCTGTAGAACCTGGGCACGGCGTCGACAACTTCGAGACTGCGTTCAAGCGACGGATGATCGGCCTGCACCCTCAGGCGTTCGATAATCTCGTCGGTGATCTCCGTGCCGTCGGGAAGATTGAGTGAGAAAGATTTGGGGATGCTTCTCAGCGAGCGCCCGGATAGGCCCACGAAAAGCCCTTTTATGAGGCGTGGAGCCACTCCCGTTCTCCTTTGGAGACGGTCGATTATGCGCCCTACCCTGACGGAGGTCTCTTCGAGATTCTGGATGATTCCATATCTGATGGCATCGACCGCTTTTTCATGTTCCACGGCGATAACCTCGATTCTCCCTTCGCCGACGGTTTTCCCGACGGCTGCTATTATTTTCGAGCTGCTGATCTCGATTGCTGCTATGTATCTCTCTTCACTCATTGTGTGTGGTGTGTCTGCGGATTTAGGCGTTGAGGCTCATGATCATTGTCCTGCGGGAGAGGAGGGCACTGCCTCGTCGGGGAGTGTGGCCTCCTCCATGTCGGAATCTTCTGCAAAGTCAACGCTGTGGGCTGCCCTCTGCTTGATTCGGCGCGAAGCGACGATCTGGCCCTTGAATTTGAGGGAAATGGTGTCGTATTCCTCCCATCCCTTGTAGGGGATCACTTTTCGATAGAAGGTGAGCAACGCGTCGCGTTTCTCTTTCAGACGGGATGTGTCGCCGAAATTGACCACGTGTCCCAGAATCCTTGGAATCAGGATTATATTGTCGGCATCCCTGGCCTCAACCATTCCGATGAGTTTGGAGAGGGCCTTGTCTTTATTGATGAAGCGGGTGAGGGGCAGGAGGGAGACCGGAGGGAAATCCTCGGTGAAATTTCCTGTGGCTACGGGGACGTCGACGAAGAAACGCGCTTTCGACTCGATGGTCTTGCCGTCTTTGTTGATGTAGTAGCTCTTCCCGTTTTCAAAGACGCGAAGCTCCGGAATCATCGGGGTCACGGCCACTTTCATCAGCCCGTCGGTGGTGAGCCAGCACTCCACGTCTTCGAAATTCGACATGCCGGAGAGGAATTTCTCCACGCTTCTGGCATCCACATCGGGAATGAGGGCTCCCTCCACTTTCCCGGGATAGGCAGCAAGCTCTTCGCGGACTCCGTGGATGGTCACTGAATCCGCGCTTTTGATTCCGGCGATTTCGATGTCATATCCGCGACACGTGTGACGTGCCGCTTCCCCGTTAGCCCAGACCGTCACTGCCGCGACGTAGGCCAGAAGGAAGATCAGCAGAATCCATTTCAAGATTGTCTTTCGCATGCCGGTTATGGTTGAGGAGCGTTTGCCCGCTGGTTTGTTGATGACTTAAGCTGCTGGCTTTTAGTTCTTTTGCGAGTCAATGACGGCTTCAATGTCAGGCAATAGGGTGTCAAGGTCAGCGGCCCCGAGAGTCATTAGAATGTCAAAATTACTATTTTTTATTAGATTAAGCAAGTTTTTTCTTTCACAAAAGCATTTCTTGTCACACTTTACGTCTTTGAGAATCAGGTTGGAATCAACCCCGGGCAAAGGAAGCTCCCTCGCGGGGTAGATTTCAGGCATGATCACTTCGTCGGCTCCGGAGAGCGCGCAGGCGAATTCAGAGGCGAAATCGCGGGTGCGGGTGTAGAGGTGTGGCTGGAAGATGACAGTGAGTTTCCGCCCCGGATAGAGCTTCTTGACGCTCCTTATCGATGCGCTCACTTCGTTGGGACTGTGGGCGTAATCGTCGATGAGGACTGTGGAGCCGTCTTTTCCGTCGCGAAGAATCTCGAAACGTCGTTTCGCTCCGCGGAAGGTGGCTATCCCTCTCCTTACGTCGTCGGGTGTAGCTCCGGCGCGTAGCGACGCTACGGCTGCCGCAACCGCATTATCGATGTTGATCTCTACAGGCACTCCGACGCTGATTCCCTCTATTCTCGTTTCAGGACCTGCGAGCGTGAAGGTGAGGGTGCCTTCGCCGAAATGAATGTCTTCGGCATGCCAGTCTCCACAGTCACCGCCGCTATAGGTCTGAACCACTACCCCCTCGGCCACACGGGGTTTGAGTTTGAGCCCGGTGTGGAGCAGCAACAGGCCGCCCGGGCGAATGAGCGAAGTGAAATGGGCGAATCCCTCCAGATATCCCTCCTCATCTCCATAGATGTCGAGATGGTCGGGGTCGGTGGAGGTGACAACGGCAATCGTCGGGGAGAGCCGGTGGAATGAGCGGTCGTATTCATCGGCTTCCACAACCGACCATGAGGAGTGTTCGCTGAGAACGAGATTGCTCCCCGTGTTTCTCAGAATTCCCCCGAGGAATGCGTTGCAGCCAACTTCGGATAGGCGCAGGATATTTGCCGTCATGGAGCATGTGGTGGTCTTGCCGTGGGAGCCGGCGATGCAGATTGCAGAGGTAGACCGCGTGATGCGTCCGAGCACTTCAGATCGTTTCACCACATCGAATCCATTTTCACGAAACCAGCAGAGGATGCGGTTGTCGGCGGGAACAGCCGGCGTGAAGACCACGAGCGTCTCCGCAGGGTTTCTGAAAGCCTCGGGGATGAGGGTGACATCATCGTCGTAGGCGATCTCCGCACCCTCTCCGGTGAGGTCCCGGGTGAGTGCCGAGGGTGTGCGGTCGTAGCCGGCCACTTTGTGGCCACGGCTCAGGAAATATCTTTCGAGATTGGCCATCCCGATTCCTCCGGCTCCGATGAAATAGATGTTGGCGGCCGGGGTGTCGGCGGGAAGGCGGTTGGTTATTTCTTCCATGCTTCTTCAGGGATTTTGAGTTCGCGACACACTTCGTCGGCTATCCGGGAGGCGCTGTCGGGGATGCCCATGCGGGCTATTTCTGTCTCCATGGCTTTCAGGGAGGCGGGATCGGTGATGAGTTTCAACGCTTGGTCCACAAGCTGGGAGCGTGCTTCTGAATCGGCCACGAACATCGCCGCCCCGTGGTCGGAGAGTGCGCGCGCGTTGAAAGTCTGATGATCTTCGGCAACGTTGGGCGATGGAACGAGGATGGCGGCTTTGCCGAGGGCCTGCAGCTCGCTGATCGACCCGGCTCCGGCGCGGCTCACAACCAGATCGGCCGCTTTGTAGGCATTTGCCATGTCGGAGATAAACGTGGTCACCACCACTCCTTCGAGACCTTCGGCTGCTTTCGGGCCCCTGTCGCCGAAGTTCTTTCCGGTCTGCCAGATCACCTGGATACCGTTGTCGGCCAGTTTCCGGATTCCGGCTTCCATGCTTTCGTTGACCGTCAGGGCTCCAAGGCTTCCGCCAACAACGAGCAACGTGGGCTTTGCCGGATCAAGGCCGAAGGTCTTTCTGGCTTCCTCTTTGGTAAGGGTGTTCCGGAGCAGGGCGCTTCGGATTGGGTTTCCCGTCTTCACTAAGCTTTCCGCCGGAAAGAAGCGCTCCATGTTGTCGTAGGCCACACATATTTTGCGGGCCTTCTTCCCGAGCAGCTTGTTGGTGACACCCGCGAAGGAGTTCTGTTCCTGGATGACGGTCGGAATGCCTGCTTTCTGCGCGGCCTTCAGGGTTGGGCCGGAGGCATATCCTCCCACGCCGATTGCAATGTCGGGCTTGAAATCACGGATTATCCCTTTCGACATCCCCATGCTCTTGAGGAGTTTTCTGATCACTCCGAAGTTGCGCCAGATCCGCGTGCGGAAGAATCCCGCCACGGGGAGGCCTATGATGGGATAGCCGGCATCGGGAACGCGGGTCATCTCCATGCGGTTTTCGGCTCCGACGAATAAGATGTCGGCGTCGAGCCTGCGTTTGAGTTCATCGGCGATGGAGAGGGCGGGGAAGATGTGGCCCCCTGTTCCGCCGCCGCTGATCACTACCCGCGGACGCCTTCCTGCGGAGATAGGTGATTGGTCGGAACGCCTGATGTCTGGTGTCATTGTCGTTATCTTTTTTTGCGGAAATGCTTGGATTTTTATTTCTGGGCAGAATAGTTGGCGGCCTGCATGTCTTCGGGAAGTTCCTTAAGCTCGGCCTGGATGGCTTTCTTGTCGCCACTCGTCACGGCAAAACGACTCACGGAAAGCATGATGCCGATGGCCACGGACATCACTATCACCGAAGTTCCTCCCTTTGAGATGAATGGTAGCGGCTGCCCGCTCACCGGGAACAACCCTGTCACGATGGCCATGTGGACCAGAGCCTGGAACACTATCAGCACCGCGCACCCCATGATGAGGAACGCCGGGAAGGCCCGCGAACAGAGGAAGGCCACACGCCCGGCCCTTGCCAGAAGGCAGAGATAGAGCAGAAGGAGGAATATGCCCCCGATCAGCCCCGTGTCTTCAACTATGATGGAATAAATATAGTCGGAAAAAGCGAGGGGGAGGCGTGAGCTCTCGCGGGAGTTGCCGGGACCCTGGCCGAAAACTCCGCCATGAGCCTGAGCGATCTTGGCGAAGACCACCTGGCGGTTTTCGTCGGTGATGGGATCTTCGGGATTAACCCCTTTTAAGAAACGCAAGATGCGGTTTGAGCGTGTGGCGTCGCGGTCAACTTTCTTGGCTATGCCGGTGGTCTCTACCTGCTCGGTGGCGAAGTCGGAATCTTTTTCCGTGAGGGATTTCATCATGTAGAGGCCGCCGCCGCAGGCTCCGTAGATCAGGAGGATGATGCCGAAATGTCTCCATTTCATTCCTCCGATCAGAAACATCGCCATGCTGACTCCGAAAAGCAGGATCGTATTTGTCAGACCATCTTTAAAAAGGAATGCGCCGAAGATCACGACAACAATTGCCGACTGCCACATCCCTTTCTGGGTGACGCTCCGTGGACCCTGGTTTCTGCCCAGAATCGTTGCAAGAAGCACCACCACCGTCAGCTTCACGATTTCGGGAGGCTGGATGGTGAATCCGGCCACACGGATTGCGCGCTGGGCACCGTTGATGTTGATGCCGAAATAGTTGGAGAAGATCAGCAATCCGAGTGAGAGGATTGCGAAAAACCATGCGAAGCGTGCGAAATAGCCGTAGTGGGTGTTCTGAAGCATGATCACGAGTCCGAGGCCGATAGCCAGGAAGATGCCATGGCGGATGAGCGGCATATAGACGTTTGCTCCCGACACCTCGGAACTTGAGGCGGAGAAGAGCTCGATCACGGAGATCACGAGGAGCATGACGTATATGCCCCAGATGTAAGGATCCGGCTTCGGCCGGCTCACTTCCTTCCCCTGGCGGGAGTTGCGTGGCTGGCGTGGAGCCCGTTTCTTTTCGGGAGTGGCGACGCCGTCGATGGTGTTCTTGATGATTACTCCCTCTGTCTGGGAGTCCGTTTCGTTGGTCATAGGTTATGGTGGCGCCGGAGCGCCCGGTTAGGAGATGAGTATTATGAGAGTCTTTATTGTTATGAGTTGGTTAGGGCCTTCACGGCATCCTTGAATTTACGGCCGCGGTCTTCATAGCTCGTGAAGAGGTCGAAGCTTGCGCAGCATGGGGAGAGGAGCACTGTGTCGCCCTCCGTTGCGAATTCGCGGCAGGCGGCTATGGCATCCGCCAGACTATGGGTGTCGGCTATATGCTCAACCTTTCCGGTGAAGAAATCGAGCAGTTTCTCGTTGTGGAGCCCCATGCAAACGATTGCCTTGACTTTTTTGCCCACAAGTTCCTCGATTTCCGAATAGTCGTTCCCTTTGTCCTTCCCGCCGAGGATAAGCACTGTCGGGGTGGTCATGCTCTCGAGGGCATACCATGTGGAGTTGACGTTGGTGGCTTTCGAATCGTTGACATATCTCACGCCGTCGACGGTAGCCACATATTCAAGCCGGTGTTCCACGGCCTCGAAATCTTCCAGAGCTTCGCGGATCTTCTCTTTCCGGATGTTGAGCACGGAAGCTGAAAGTCCGGCTGCCATGGAATTGTAGAGATTATGGAGCCCGGTGAGCGAGAGTTTGTCGCGCGGAATCTGCCATTCCTCCTGCGGAGTGGAGAAATGCACTATGCCGTTTTCCACCCATGCTGCATTTCCCTCCTGATGGTCGAGCGCGAAGGGGAGACGCAATGCCTCGCTCTGCACCTCGCGCACCTGGGCGGCCACGATCGGATCTTCGCTCCAGTAGATGAAGACGTCGTCGGCCGTCTGATTGCGGAGAATCCTGAATTTCGCTGCCGCATAGTTCTCCATCTTGTGGTCGTAGCGGTCAAGATGATCGGGGGTGATGTTCAGGATCACGGCGATGTTGGCCTTGAAACGATACATGTTCTCAAGCTGGAAGCTCGAGAGTTCGATCACGTAGATTTCATGCGGATCCTCAGCAACCTGGAGGGCGAGGCTTTTGCCAACGTTTCCGGCGAGCCCGACGTCGAGTCCGGCTTTGCGGAGGATGTGATAGGTGAGCAGGGTAGTGGTGGTTTTCCCGTTTGACCCTGTGATGCAGACCATTCTGGCATCTGTGAATCGTGCGCCGAATTCAATTTCCGACAACACGGGGATTCCGAGTTTGGTGATTTTCTCAACCAATGGAGCGTAGGGGGGAATGCCGGGGCTTTTCACCACTACCGATGCGTTGACCACGAGTTCCTCCGTGTGGCCTCCCTCCTCGAAAGGGATTCCGTGGAGAGTCAGCATCTCCTTATATTTCCCGGGAATCGTTCCGGCGTCGGAAAGAAACACGTCCATCCCTTTCGCTTTGCCGAGAATTGCAGCTCCTGTGCCGCTTTCGCCGCCACCGAGCACCACCAGGCGCCCCTCTGTGTCGATATCGTTTACAATCATGGATTCTGTTTTTTTAGAGTGGAGAGACTATCGGATTTTTAGCGTCACGAATGTGATGGTGGCCAGCAGGATTCCCACGATCCAGAACCGTGTGACGATTTTCGATTCCGGAATCGGGTTTTTCGGGAAGTTTACGAGACAGAGGATATTCTTGTCGCCGGCTTTCTGGAAATGGTGGTGGAGTGGGGTCATCTTGAAGATGCGTTTCCCGGTTCCAGTCCGTTTTTTGGTGTATTTGAAATAGCCCACCTGCATGATCACCGAGAGGTCTTCGATGAAGAAGATGAGGCAGAGCAGGGGGATGAGGAGTTCCTTGCGGATAAGGATGGCGAAGACCGCGAGAATGCCTCCGAGCGTTAGGCTGCCGGTGTCGCCCATGAATACCTGCGCGGGAAAGGCATTATACCACAGGAATCCCACCAGGGCGCCGATAAACGCGGCTGCATAGACCACCATCTCTTCCGATCCCGGGATATACATTATATTAAGATAGCCCGAATAGATCACGTTGCCTCCCAGATAGGCCATGATTGCGAGAGCAACGCCGATGATGGCCGAGGTGCCGGCGCATAGTCCGTCGAGGCCGTCGGTAAGATTAGCCCCGTTGCTCACAGCCGTCACGCAGACGATCACCACGAAAACGAACACGAGCCATCCGAGGGTCTGCGCGGCGTTCTCGTCGGAGATCCACGACGTCAGCCATTCATAGTTGAAGTTGTTGTTCTTCACGAAGGGGATCGTAGTCTGGGGGGATTTGATGTTGGTCAGCGAGTGAACGATTTCCGTCTGGTGGCTGGTCTGGTTGACCACCTCCATGTTCTCACTCATGACAATGTCGGGCGAAAGCCACATGGTCACGCCGACGATCAGTCCGAGTCCCACCTGTCCGATCACCTTATATTTCCCTTTGAGGCCGTCTTTGTTGTGATATTTCAGCTTCCTGTAGTCATCGAGAAATCCGATTGCTCCCATCCACAATGTGGCCACGAGCATGAGTATCATATAGATATTCGACAGGCTACCGAAAAGTAGACACGGCACAAGGATGGCGAGAATGATGATGACGCCTCCCATTGTCGGGGTTCCGGTCTTTTTCATCTGGCCCTCGAGCCCGAGATCCCTGACCACTTCACCCACCTGCATTTTCTGGAGATGGCGGATGATGCGGTGGCCGAAGACAAGGGCGATGAGCATTGCGAGCGCGAAGGATATTCCGGCGCGGAACGTAATGTAGTCCATCAGCCGGATTCCGGGGAAATCCGTTTTGTGGAAAAGTTGGAAAAGGTGGTAGATCATCTGAGTAGGAATGCTTCGTTAACTTCCTCACGGTCGTCGAAATGATGGCGGACACCGTGGATTTCCTGATAGGTTTCGTGGCCTTTGCCTGCGATCAGCACCACCGTGCCTGGCTTGGCTTTCGCGATGGCGCGGCGTATAGCCTCGCGGCGGTCGGTGACACATTCCGTGCGGGAGAGCTCCTCTCCTGAGAGGCCGGCCCTCATGTCGGCGATGATATCCTCAGGCACCTCGTCGCGGGGATTGTCGCTCGTGAGGAAGAGGAAATCGCTACGGCATGCTGCTTCCTGCGCCATCATCGGACGCTTTCCGTGGTCGCGGTTGCCTCCGGCTCCAACTACGGTGATGATCTCTCCCTCGGGCCCCACGATCTCCCGGATCGTGTCGAGCACGTTGACGAGGGCGTCGGGTGTATGGGCGTAGTCCACGATGGCCGCAACGCCGTTGGCAGAGAGGAAAGGCTGGAAACGACCGGCCACCGGCACGAGGAGGCTCATGTTGAGAAGCACCTCCTCAGGATTGAATCCGGAGAGGATGGCGGCGCCATAGACGTCGGTGAGGTTATAGGCGTTGAAGCGCCCGGTGAACCTCACTTCCACTTCATGGCCGTTGAGGGAGAGGAGGGTGCCGTCAAGACGGGTCTCGATCACTTTCCCCCGGAAATCGGCATCCGAACGGAGCGAATAGGTATAGACTTTCGCTTTGGTGTTCTGAACCATAAACATCCCCGATTTGTCGTCGGCATTAGTGAGGGCGAAAGCCGTGGGGGGAAGCATGTCGAAAAATGCTTTCTTGGCTCGCATGTAGTTGTCGACAGTGCCGTGGTAGTCAAGATGGTCGCGGGTGAGATTGGTGAAGATTCCTCCCGCGAAGGTGAGTCCGGCCACACGTTTCTGCGACATGGCGTGGCTCGACACCTCCATGAACGCATATTCACATCCCGCCTCCACCATCTCTGCAAGGAGTTCGTTGAGGGTGAGCGGATCGGGAGTGGTGTGGGTAGCTGCCACCTGGCGGTCGCAGATGTAGTTGCACACTGTCGACAGAAGTCCGGCGCGGCAACCTTCCAGCTTGGCCATCTCATAGAGGAGGGTAGCGGTTGTGGTCTTGCCATTGGTGCCTGTGACTCCCACGAGTTTCAGTTTTCGTGAGGGATGGCCGTTCCAGGCGTCGGCGAGAAGGCCGAGAGCCTCCGCTGAGTCGGCCACGCGGATATATGTGATCCCCTGTTCGAGGGCGGGGGGAAGAGTCTCGCACACCACGGCGGCCACATGGGCGCGCGCCACCATGGGGATATATCTGTGGCCGTCGGTGCTTACTCCTTTAACTGCCACGAAGAGTCCGTCTTTCTCAGCTTTGCGGGAATCGCTCTGGAGCGACGTGATGTTGCGGTCGGTCTCTCCGATGATTTCGAGAGGCTTCAGGTTCTCCAGAAGACTTGAGAGTTTTGTAGTCATATACAGAAGGATATGGATTGTCAGTTAATCAGATTTTCAGATGGATGGTGATCTCGTTGCCGGGGGAGAGTCTCGTTCCGGCAGGGAGCGATTGGGAAACGACCCTTCCGCTTCCGGCCACCTTGACGTTGAGACCATGGTTCTCGAGGATCTTAACAGCCGTGGGGGCGTCGAATCCCCTCACGTCGGGAACGGCGGGGTTCTTATGGGCGGCGCTGCTGGCGGTCTTCACTTTCCGGGCCTGGGTGATTCCGAGAGTGGTGGCTATCTCGTGGCTGTCGGCCTTCTCGGAGGCCGTGAGGAGGGGAGTGGAGCTCTTGCGCTGCCCTGTGAAGGTGGAGGCGTTTTCAAGCATACCCCTGGAATACATTTTCACGGCCATATTCTTCACCACCTGTCCCGAAGTTCCGGCCGCACTTCCTCCTGCCGGAGCAAGCACCAGAGCCATGCATGAGTAGAGCGGATGCTCGTATGGGAAGAAGCCGGCGAAGGCGAAGCGGCGTTTTGATTTGTCGTAGGCTCCTCTCTCAACCGGGAACGCGGTGCCCGTTTTCCCGGCCACGCAGACGCGGTCGTCGCGGACTTTGCGGGCGGTGCATGATTCTCCCCACACCACCTCCTTGATGCATTCCCTCACCTTTCTCGCTGTCTCCTCGGAGCAAATCCGGTCGCGGATATAGCTGATGGGGAGGATGGAGTCGTTGCCGTCTTCATCGATAAGGGCTCTGACGAGATGCGGCCTTACGTAGCGGCCGCCGTTGGCGATGGCGTTGTAGACGGAGAGGGTGTAGAGTGGCGGAATCTCTGTGTTATAGCCGTAGGCCTGCCGCGCAAGGTCAAGATGGCGTGAGGTCAGGGTGATGTTCTGGCCTTTGGAATTGCGTGGGAGAAGCTTGGCGATGCGGGGCACCTGCTCTCCGGCGATGCCTGTCCGCATTGGCTCGAAAAATCCGATCGATTCCAGACGGTCGCGAAAACCTGCGGGATTATTCTCATATCCGCGGAAGATCACCCTTGCGATGCCGGTGTTGGAGGAGAGGCCGATCACTTGCTTCATTGTCTTGACCGAGGGTGCGTGGTTGTCGGTTGTGCGCTGGAACGGAGCGCAGCTCACAGCATCGTTGACGCTTTTCACCAGGCCGTCTTCAAATGCGATCATCAGCGAGATCGGTTTCATGACAGATCCCGGCTCAAATCCCATGACCGCACGGTTCAATGCCTCGCCGTATGTGCCGTCTTTAAGACGTTCGATGTTGGAGATGGCCTTGATCTCTCCCGTTGCCACTTCCATCAGCAGTGCGGTGCCCCATTCGGCATTGGATTCGATACAGATTTTATGGAGCTCCTCCTCGAGCATGTCCTGAAGGTCGATGTCGATTGTGGAGAGGATATCGAATCCGCGCACGGCAGGTTGTGCCACCCAGTTGCCGAGGCCTGAAGTCAGGGTGACTTTCTTCGCCTTCCCGGGTTTGCCATAGAGGAGGGTGTCGAGGTCTTTCTCAAGACCTGAATAACCGTGAAACTCCCCTGTTTCCTGATGCTCGTTGACTCGGCCAATGCTTCGGTAGGCCATGCGTCCGTAGGGATAGATGCGGATGTTCCGTCCCTCCTTATATAAAGGGATGCGCGATCCACGGCCTGTGAAATCCTTTATATAAGGGAATCGGCGGATTCTCTCGAAATCCTCGAGTGTCTGTTTTGCGGCGATCCTTAGGGCACGCGGACGCTTCCTGGGATCCTTCTCGAATTCCCTTTTCAGGCGCGTGTGCCATGAATATTTCTCAAAGGTGTCGCGGTGCTGAGTGAGTTTTTTCACTCGCGGATAATAATAGTCGAGCGAATCGGCGAGACTGTCGATTTTTTCCCAGGGAATGACTGTCTGGCGCATCACCTTGTGATGGCGCAGGTCGAGCTTGATGTCGTAGACTCTCAGGTTGCAGGCCAGGATATTTCCGTTTGATGCGAGGATATTGCCGCGTTCGGGTGGAATCACGGAGGTCTTGCTCAGTTCCTTACGTGCACGTTCGTTCCAGGCAGGAGCTTCCACAACCGTAGTGTTGAAGAGTTTGACAGCCACGGCAAGTGCGAAGAGGAAGAATGCCAGGGTGATGAGTCCGTAGCGGAAGAGTATGTGGGTTTTGTTGTTCTGTTTCATAATGTAGGGGGGCGTTTATAGAATGTCAATCATGTTCCACTACCAGTTCATACGGTGGTTGTTCCTGAAACTCCAGTCCGAGTTTATTCTCCTCCACGAGTCTCTTCATCTCCACTTCGCGGATAAGCGACATGTAGGCAGCTTTCTCCTGAAGTTTGGAACTCTCGGCGAGCTGCAGCTCATTGGTGAGGCGCTTGATCTCCTCCATTCGGGTCTTGGTCTTATATCTCAGGCCCATCAGGGAGAGGGTAGCCACGAGGACAACCATAAGAAGCCATGCGTTCTTCTTGAAAAATTCCAAGGATAGTGAGCGGCCGTATCTGACGTCGGACACCCAAGTAGGAGCGGAAGCCTTCGGATGCTTTTTCTTATTTTTCTTTTCAGCCATTTCGGGAGAGGTTTTAGGGAGGGAAGGTGGGTTGTTGTCGGTTTGAGGATATTGGTTGATGTCAGGGTTCTTTTATAAGTTCGGCCACGCGGAGTTTCGCACTTCTCGAACGTGGATTCCGTTCCACTTCTTCGGGCGAGGCTTCAATCGGTTTTCTCGTGATGGGCTTCCAGGGAGTGGAGGCATTTCCGAAGAAGTCTTTCTCTTCGCGGCCTTCGGTGTTGCCGGTGCGGAAGAAATTCTTGACCATGCGGTCTTCAACGGAGTGGTAGGTCAGCACGGCCAGACGTCCGCCGGGGCGTAGAATCCGGGTTGACGCTTCAAGAAACTTTCTAAGGTCTTCCATTTCGTCGTTGGTGGCTATGCGGAGAGCCTGAAACACCTGGGCGAGCTCCTTCTTCTCCTGCCGTGGATCGAGAGCCGGCCTGACGGCTTCTGCAAGCTGGAAGGTGGTGGAGATGGGCATTGCCTCCCGGGCCTTCATGATTGCCTTCACCACGTTTCCTGTCCGTTTCAGGTCGGCAAAGTTTGAGAGAAGGGTGCGGAGTTCATCTTCGGAGATGGAGGCGAGAATGTCGGCCGCCGACCGTGTGGCTTTCCGGTCCATTCTCATGTCGAGCGGAGCGTCGTTTCGGAATGAGAATCCTCGTTCTGCTTCATCGAAATGATGGAAACTCACTCCGAGATCGGCCAGAATGCCGTCGGCTTTCACTACATGATGGTATCTCATGAAATTCTGGAGAAAGCGGAAGTTGGAGTGAACGAAGGTGAATCTCGGATCGTCAAGCCTGTTGGCATACGCGTCCATGTCGCGGTCGAAGGAGAAGAGGCGTCCGTTGGCCGAAAGCTTCTCCATGATTGCGCGCGAATGTCCTCCTCCGCCGAATGTGACGTCGATATAGATTCCTTCTGGCTTGATGTCCAGAAGGTTGATCGTTTCGTTTAGGAGCGCGGGTATGTGATATATAGGCTCTGACATCTGCGAATTTTTTCTCAATTCTGAGTTGGGAGCGTAAAGTTAGTTAAAATTGGGCTTAGATAACGAAGAGGAGGAGCTGAAATGGAAAATTTTTAACAAAAAGTTATCTACAACCGAAATCGCGGATGGCTTTGCCGTAGGTTGCCATGATGGCGGAAGCTGTTTCTCGGGAGGTGAATTTAGCTGCGTGGCGACGTCCTTCTTCAGCCATGGCGGCAACATCGGCACTCCCGTTGAGGATGGCGCCGAGAGCTTCTGCGAGTGCGCGATGGTCATCGGGACTCACGTAGATGGAATTTTTGCCCCCCGCTTCCTCCAGGGAAGATCCTGTAGCGGCCACAACCGGACGTCCGCAGCTCAGTGCCTCCAGGATGGAGATGCCGGATCCTTCGTAGCGGGAAGGGTAGGAGATGGCTTCCGCAAGGGTGGTGATGGCGGGAAGATCGACTGAAGAGATGTCATCACGCACCATTAATCTGCCTGCAACACCGTTTTCCGACGCGATTTTCCTCACTTTCTTGAGATAACCCTGGCGTGATCTGCCGATCGCGAGCAATGTCACGTCCGGAGGTAGCGCGGCGAGAGCCCTGACGCTTGCCTCCAGATTCTTGCGGGTTTCGATTGTGCCCACCTGAAGGATATATCTCTCAGGAAGTTTGAGGCGTTTTTTAACTTCCGTCAGCTTGGCAGGGGAGATCGGTTGGGTGAAAGAGTGGTCACAACCTTGACAGACCACATCGATTTTGCCTTCGTCTATTCCGTAAAACTCCATTATGTCAAGTTTCGTCCGTTCGCTGACGGCGATGATCCTTGTGGCGTTGCGGCATGCGTGGCTATTCATGTAGTCAGTTATTTTCCGGCCGATTGGGGAACAGCACTCAGGGATTCGTCGGCAGATCACGTCGTGGATCGTCACTACGGATGGCACACCCGCGGAAGCTATGTTGAGGGGAAGCTCGCTGTTCAATCCGTGAAACAGATCCACTCCGTCTGGCCGCAGATTGTTGGTTACTCCGAAAGTGCTCCAGAGGGAGCCTTTCAACCCTGACTGTGCCGGGAATCTGAATTCCACGTTCTGAAGCGATCTGATTTTTGAAAGCAGTGGATTTCCACTCTCTTTCGGGGTATAGAGGAACAGAGTATTGTCAGGATTCTCAAGAGCCAGTTGCTCCACAACGAGTCTGGAATAATTACCCGCCTCCGTCATATTTGACATTGCGCTTCTGCCGTCGAATCCGATAGTCATT
This sequence comes from uncultured Sangeribacter sp., assembly GCA_964425935.1. GTDB lineage: Bacteria > Bacteroidota > Bacteroidia > Bacteroidales > Muribaculaceae > Lepagella. The sequence continues at coordinate 60,253 of CAYROR010000004.1, read as the reverse complement.
TGTCAGGAAATTTGAGATTAGTTATAACGACGCCTGTTGTTTAGAGGTAGTGGCGAAGAATTTCCAGAGTGGAGCCGCCATCAGACTTTGTTTCACCTGGTCGGAGATGAGGAGTTCAAACACTTGTTCGCGAGTCATTAGCTCCACGGTTAAATCTTCAGTTGCATCAAGATGGCGCTGGCCTGAAGCCGACACCCCTTCGGCAAGGAAGCAGTGGGTTAGATTATCGGTTGTGCTGGCGTTGCCGGAAACTGTCATGATTTTTGTCCAGCGCCCTCCGGTGTAGCCCGTCTCCTCCTCTAATTCCCGACGTGCGGCCTCTTCCGGAGTCTCCCCCTCCTCGATCATTCCGGCGCAGATTTCCGGAGAAGTGAGGTCGAGGCCGTAGCGGTATTGACGCTCCATCACGAAGAGCCCCTCTTCAGTTATGGCGATCACGTTGACCCAGTCGGGGTATTCAAGCACATAAAACTCCGGATTGATTCGCCCGTCGGGAAGGCGCACCTCGTCATGACGCACCCTCAGCCATGGCGGGCGCGACACGATGATTTCCGATTTCAGAGTCTCCCAGCGGTTGGGATCGAAGGATTTGTCGGTCATGTCAGATAGATAATTATAGCTAAGACTCCACAAAAGTAGACAATAATTCTGGAATTCTAATATGGGGAAGATTGAAAAACTGTTTTGGGAGCGCGGTTTTTTGAAATTTTTCTGAGTAGAGTTGGCGATTTGAAAAATATGTAGTAACTTCGTCGTGGCAGACTTCCGGAGATGCTGACGGGTGCAGGGAAATAGTTTTCTGCAGTCGCCGATAAGCCGGCGGGATGCAGAGCCGGATGAAAAAGATCATTGCTGTTATAGTTACTTACAATCGTCTGAATCTTCTTAAGAGATGCATTGCCGGAGTTATGGGCCAGACGCTCGCTCCGACGGAGATAATTGTGGTTGACAATGCATCTGACGATGGCACGCGAGAATGGCTCGATGAGAAAGCTGCGGAGTCTGATAACTTGATTTCCGCCCATCATCTCATGGAGAATACTGGAGGAGCCGGAGGATTCGAATATGGAATGGGATTGGCAGCGGAACGTGGCGCCGATGCTGTGTGGATCATGGACGATGACACTATCCCTAAACCCTCCGCATTGAGCATCCTTGCAGAGACGCTTGAGCAATATCCCGACGCAGGCTTCATGGCAAGCCGGGTGGAATGGACCGACGGAAGCCTCAATGCCATGAATATTCCGGTGTTCCGGCGGAAAAAGCGGCGTGTCAATGTGATTGATGCCATCAAAGAGCCCACGCCTTGCGATGGTGCCACATTCGTGTCGATGCTGGTGCCCGTGAAGGTCATTATGGAGGTCGGACTTCCGATCGGAGAGTTCTTCATCTGGCACGACGACATCGAATTCACGCAGCGTATCCGTGAGGCCGGTTATAAGGGACTCTATGTGCCGGCAAGTGTGGTGGTTCATGCCACCACAACCAATTCCGGACCCTGTATCATCACGGCTCCACTCAGTTCCAAACACCGTTTCTACTATCAGATCCGCAACCAGATTGTCACCAAGCGCCTTCATTCAGGACGCCTGCAGGCGACGCTCTCAAACTGGTTGCGCCTGTATCGGTTCAAACGGGAGATCAGACGTAGGGCTGACTTCCGGAAGGAATTTCTGGAGGAGGTTGTCAATGGATATCGCGACAGCAAAACTTTCAACCCTACGATTAAATTCCCAACCCTTCACGATGAAAAAAACTAATGTCATAGCCGTAGTCGTCACGTTTAACAGGTTCGGACTGTTGAAAAAGACCATCTCCTGTCTGCGTGCCATTCCTGAGCTCGGAAGCATAGTCGTTGTCAACAACGCATCAACCGACGGCACGCGAGAATGGCTCGACGAGCAGACTGATCTCCTCGTTGTTCATCAGGAAAACGTCGGAGGTTCTGGCGGTTTCCACACCGGTATGCGTATCGCATATAAGGAGGGGGCCGACATGATATGGTGCATGGACGATGATGTGTTTCCGCGTCACGACTGCCTTGAGCGGTTGCTTGCCAATGGAGAGGGGGGAGACGTTGGGATCCTTGTGCCCCGGCGCATAATGGATGATAAGGTTTTTTCTACGGAGTTTCGTAGGTTTGACTTGTCTCATTTATTCCGCTCATTGGGGGAGGACCCTCTGAAGAGGATGATGGTCAGCGCTCCGATGGAGATTGCCGGCGCTACGTTCGAGGGCATCCTCATTTCCCGCACAACCGTTGACCGTATAGGGTTTCCGGAAAAGGGACTCTTCATTTTCTATGATGACACCGACTACTGCCTGCGCACCATTCAGGCGGGATTGAAGATCATTTATGTGCCGGATGCCATAATGGATAAATTCCACTTTTTCAAAAAGCAGACATGGGTTGAGCGGACGAGGGCCAAGCGTTGGAAACGTTTCTATCAGGTGAGGAACAGCGCATGGTTCAACCGGCATTATGGCCAGACCTGGAGTGTCAGGAATCTCAGGGCTTTCAATACTATGCTCGGCTACTTTTTCCCGGCCCTCTTCCTGGGGCCCTTTACCAAGGCTTATAAAACAGGCGACGCGTGGCGATTTGTCAAAGCTTATCTGATGGGACACAAGGAGAAACTCGGTAAAATCGATTTTATATGAAGCGCGAATATGACTACCTTATAGTGGGGGCCGGACTCTACGGCGCCACATTCGCCCATCTGGCATCTCGTCAGGGGAAACGTTGCCTGGTCGTTGACAAAAGACCTCAGCCCGGGGGCAACATCGCATGTGAGGATATCAGTGGGATAAACGTTCACAAGTATGGCGCCCATATCTTTCATACTTCCGACAGAAGGGTTTGGGAGTTTGTAAATTCGCTTGTTGAGTTCAACCGCTTCACCAATTGTCCGCTCGCTAAGGCTCCCGACGGAAAGCTCTACAACCTTCCGTTCAATATGAACACGTTTTATCAGCTATGGGGTGTCGTCACTCCTGAGGAGGCCGCGCGCAAGCTTGAGGAGCAGTGTGCGGAGGCTGTCGCCGAGATGCATGCAGCAGGGCGCCAGGAGCCGTCTAATCTCGAGGAACAGGCTCTGACTCTCATAGGACGCGACATCTATTCGCTCCTTATTCGCCACTACACTGAGAAGCAATGGGGGCGTCCGTGCACAGCTCTCCCGGCTTTCATCATACGCCGTCTTCCGGTGCGCCTCACATTCGACAATAACTATTTCTCCGACCGCTATCAGGGAATTCCCATAGGTGGCTACAACCGGTTGATTGATCGGTTGCTTGAGAATTCTGACGTGATGCTCAGCACCGACTTCTTCGCCCATCGGGAGGAATTGACGGCTAAGGCTGACCGTATGCTCTTTACCGGCAAGATCGACGAATATTTCGGATATTGCTTCGGACGGCTTGAATACCGGACAGTGAGGTTTGAGACAGAACTCCTTCACACTCCTAATTATCAGGGTAATGCCGTTGTCAACTACACCGCGTCTGACGTTCCTTATACGCGCATCATCGAGCACAAACACTTCGAATGTTTTGGCAACGAGGTCTATGACAATCCGAACACAGTAGTGTCTCGCGAATATTCCGCTGAATGGAGTGAGGGGATGGAGCCCTTCTATCCCGTCAATGATTCACGCAATCAGGCTCTTTATGAGCGCTACCGTGAATTGGCTCAGCGGGAGAAGGGTGTCATTTTCGGAGGACGCCTCGCTGAATACCGCTACTATGATATGGCTCCGATAATCGCTCAGGTCCTCAGTCTTTTTGACGATTGAGACCTTGCTCTTTTATTATTTATTATTTGTATTATTTATTATTTGCGGGCTGCTTTCCGACGTTCGCCTCTCTTCTTTACATCACGATCTTTTGGAATATCCCGATGTCATTTAGGGCGGACTCAATAGTGAACTGAGCGAATCCTTTATTTGTTTAATAGATAAGAAACGATCTTCCCTCCGCAGCAGGGTCTAACACTATCCCGGTGCTGTTTATCGGCATATCTGATACATTACCACTACCCGAAGGAAAGACTGACACTTAAACCTTAATATTTAATTATTCTATGGATAAATTTATTGGCTCTCATTTTATTTACACCTATGACAACGGGTGGATGTACGAACTCTATGTAAAGAATGAAAACACAGTGGACTACCGCATACACAGCGGTATGGTAGGAGGCCGATGGGTAAGAGATCAGAAGGCAGACATCGTTAAATTAGCCGACGGTGTCTACAAGATTTCCTGGACCGAACCAACCGGCACAGACGTAAGCCTTAACTTTATGCCAGAGCAAAACAGGCTTCATGGCGTGATCTTCTTCCCAAAATGGGTGCAGGAACACCCTGAAATCACTGTGTGCTATCAGAACGAGCATATTCCATTGATGGAGGAAAGCCGTGAAAAATATGCGACCTACCCTAAATATGTTGTTCCGGAGTTTGGCAAAATATTCTATTCCAAGAACGAGGGTGTCAACAATGAGAAAGTAATCTCCCAGGATCCATACGAGGGGATGGTTGACGACATCGTAAGTGGCAAGTTGAGCTTCACCGACTGAGGGATGTGAATTATATTGAATATCAAAATGGCAAGATTCATACGTCTATGAGAACCTTGCCATTTCTATATCAACAAGAGACACCATCAGTTGAAATAATAATGGTAAACATGAAAAAAATATTTCTTACTGCAGCACTGGCTATGATCGGTTTATTTTCGGCTCATGCCCAATCATCAGATACCCTCCGCATTGACGGCTCTGTGGGGAAACTTTTCAGCATAGTAGAGCGGCCGGCAACGGCCGGGAAGGTTCCGTTGGTCATAATTTGTCACGGCTTCAGCGGAAACTGCCAGCGACCGTTCATCAACGACCTTTCAAAAAGTATTGTAGCACAGGGAATGGCTACTCTTAGGTTTGATTTCAATGGTCACGGCAGGAGTGACGGTGAATTTAAAGACATGACGGTTTTAAACGAGATCGACGATCTCAAGGATGTGATTGCGTGGGCACAGAAGCAACCCTGGGTAAAGGATATAAGTCTTGTGGGACATTCACAGGGGGGAGTTGTTGTGAGCATGGTGAGCGGAGAGCTTGGTGATAAGGTTGTGAAAGCTGAGGTTTTGCTCGCAGCTGCCGCAGTGCTTCGCGACGATGCTCTCCGAGGGAATACCATGGGGGCCATTTATGACCCATGGAATTTCAAAGGTGACTATATTGAGTTGCCACATTCTCCCGAAGCAGGGGCTTTGCTCCTTGGTAAGAACTATGTGGAGACGGCCATCCATCTCCCTATCTATGAGACTGCTGCCAACTATGATGGCCCGGCTTTAATTGTTCAGGGCACACATGATCAAATTGTGCCCTATACATACGCTGAACGCTATAATGAAAAGATCAGGCATAGTGAATTGAAGCTTATCCCTGACGAGAATCATGTATTCTCCAATACGCAGAAAGATACCTCCATCTTAGTTGCCGACTGGTTGCATTCCGTCCTCTTTTAAAAGTAAAAAGCTTCCGCCTTATCAGAACTAAGATAATCGGAATCGTAGCGAAACTCATAGCCCATGTCGTCCTCAGTGAGAATCCCAGCTCAATTTCAGTAGAGGAGACCGAAGAGGTAGAGGGGAATGCGGGCTCCGAAACCGGTCAAGGTATCGTCAACAGCAAGATAACTGTCGGGGATGTTGGCTATCTGCGTGAATCGCTTTCCACTGCCTCCGACTTCAAATGTATATTTACCGTCGATGATGTAATCGCCTCGATCTGCTAAAACTACTTCTCCTGCCGCGCTCAATTGGTTGACAAAGAATGATTCCCGAAGTGTGCCTATATTGGCGGTGGCCGTCAATGCATACAGGACGTTTGGATCTCCTGCAATTACCTTTTGTGGACCTTTCATCTGCTTATAGGTGTTAACCTTATGGAACATTAGCTTCAACAATGTAGCTCTGTCAAGTAGGTATAGCATCTTCAGACATAGTTCCCTGCTGCAATCAAGACTTTCGGCTAATCGCGATATGTTGGGCTCCAACGGCACATTTTTGGCCATCACCATCATAAGTGTTTTCAGTTTCGATACCGTACTCATTGATATATCTTCAGCTTCCGGTATATCTCCCTCGATTACTTGCCGCACTACCTCTGCCAAGTGCGCAGGATAATCAAGCAGATTCTCTTTGTAGAAGGGGTAACAACCATGGTGAAGGTAAGCTTCAAACTCTTTCATTACAGGAATCTTTGAGTTAATATCTATGGAAATGGTGACGTGCTGACCAAGCAGGTCGGGTAATGTTACCGCAGGCACCTTAAGCACACCTTCGTAATCCAGGTATTCTCTGAACGACATGCATCTGAGGCTGTAAAGTGTCTGCCGACGAGACAGGTCGGCTATAGAATGATCTATGGCAAGGAGAGCGGAACCTGTGTAGACTATCTTGATGTCGGAGTAGAAATCGTAGAGATTCTTGATTACCTTGGACCAATCGGGATATTTGTGCACCTCATCAAGGTAGAAATACTTTACTCCTCTGGCATAAAGGTATTCCACCAGTTCATCGAGGGTGTGTAGGGTAAACCATAAGTCATCGAGGGTCACATATATAGCATCATCGACATTGACATGGACCTTCTTTATTCGTTGGATTAACAAGGTAGTTTTTCCAACTCCTCTTGCACCTTTGATACCGATGAGTCGGGCGTCCCAGTTTATCCTGTCATAAAGATACCTCACAAAATCCATAGTAGTCGTCTGCAGCTTCTGGTGGTAACGACCCACCAAAGTCACAATATCTTCTGAAGTTAGAGCCATAGTTTTTTTCCTGAAGAAGTATTAGTTCATATTCGCGATGCCTTTATAACGTCTCCCCTTTCTACAATATTGTAAACTCCATCTTGCAAATTTTCGCAAAAATTGTAAACTCCATCTGACAAATATGCCCGGAAATTGCTTACTTCATCTTACAATCGGGGGCTGTTCTGCTCATTTTGAGAAATGAGGTTGCCTCCGATTCGTTTCTATTATGTTAAAATAGCTTGGTGAATGCTAAATAATTTCCGGCGGATGAATAAAATCCCGGCAAGTGGGTGTTATTCTATATAAAATAAAAATTGAATTATGGAAACATCCCAACCGAAAAAAGTGGCGGACCAAGTTGCTGAAATGATCGCAGATGCCGGAGTTAAAAACATTTATGCCATTACGGGCGACAGCCTTAACGATCTCACGGATGCTCTCGTGAGGGATGGGCGCGTCAAATTTGTCCACATGCGACATGAGGAATCCGGAGCGTTTGCGGCAAGCGCCGAAGCCCAGTTGACCGGGAAACTCGCGGCATGTGCCGGAAGTAGCGGCCCAGGCCATGTGCATCTCATCAATGGTCTCTATGATGCACAGCGGAGCAACGCCCCGGTGCTTGCAATTGCCTCCACATGCGCTTCGGCAGTGTTTGGAACTGACTACTTCCAGGAGACAAATCCCACATTGCTTTTCTCCAACTGCAACGTCTATAATGAAATAGCCACTACTCCAACTCAGGTTCCCCACATGCTTCAGGCTGCCATGCAGGAAGCTATCGGGAGAGGTGGTGTTTGTATAGTGGGTTTGCCGGCCGACGTAATCGGTCAGGCTGCGGTCGATTCCTACGCTTCGACGGCGCCACTATATACCGACAGGAAGCCGCAACCATCTGAAGAGGAGATTGAGGCAGCCGCAAAGTTGATTAATGACGCCGCAAGCGTTGCGATATTCGCCGGTTCAGGAGCAAAGGGAGCTCCGAAATTAGTTAATGAGCTTTCGGAAAAAGTCAAGGCTCCGGTTGGAACAACTTATAAGAGCCAGCTTGAACTCATGGGAGAATGCACTAATTATGTCGGCCACATGGGATATCTTGGCATGTGGTCGGCAGAGCAGGCGATTGCTTCGGCCGACGTGCTGATTCTTATAGGGATGAACTTCCCTTATCCCGGATTTTTCCCCACTGACAAGAAGATCATTCAGGTCGACGTGAGAGCGGAGCGCCTTGGCCGCAAGGCTAAAGTGGATGTTGGCATCAGGGCGGACGCCACAGTTTTTCTGAAGGCCATACTCCCCAAGGTTAACGTAAAGAATGACACAACATTCCTTGACAAGGCTCTTGCTGACTACTCCAAAATTAAAGAGAAATTCGAGGAGCCGGTCAGAACCCCTGGAACCATTGGCGCCATCCGGCCTGAATATATGATGAGCCTGCTTGATAGGCTGGCAGATGAAAATGCTGTTTTCACAGTAGACACCGGGATGAATAATGTATGGACCTCCCATTATCTTACTCCTAAAAAAGACCGAAGAATGATAGGCTCGTTCACCCACGGGTCCATGGCAAACGCCATGCCAATGGCAATCGGGGCCAAATTCGCATGTCCCGAGCGTCAGGTCATAGCTTTGTGTGGCGATGGTGGGTTCGCGATGCTTATGGGGGAATTGCTGACGATTATCCAATATCAGCTGCCTGTTAAATTACTTGTTGCCGACAACCGCAGTCTGGCCTTCGTGAAATGGGAGATGGAAATGGCCGGGCTTAAAGCGAGTGAAACCGATCTGAAAAATCCTGATTTCGGCAAGATGGCCGAGGTGATAGGTTTCCAGGCAGAGACGGTTGACGATCCCTCCGTTCTTGAAGGCGCAATGAAGCGGTGGCTGAGCGCTGAGGGTCCGGCATTGCTTTCGGTAGTGACCGATACGGATGCCGCTTCATTCAGTTTCTCCGAGAAGCTTATGGAGTCTGCAAAGCCCGGGAATCCTCTCAGCAACTTTGGCCCGTTGGGAAGCTGATCTTAAGGGATTGTTTTTATTTAAACGGAATTAACATTACATATAAATTTTTTGATCATGACAGAGCTTGAGGCTTTGGAAAGCCGACATTCAGTGAGAAAATATCAGGATCGCCCTCTTGATGAAAAGGTTGTTGCTGCCCTCCAGGAGGAGATCGGAAAACTTAACAAGGAAGGTGATTTGCATTTTCAGCTGGTGCTCAACGAAAGGAAGGCATTCAAGGGCTTTCTCTCTTACGGCGTTTTCTCCAATGTGGCCAACTATATTATGGTGGTGGGAAAGAAATCTGAATCCCTGGATTACAGGGCCGGATATTATGGAGAGAAACTTGTGCTCTTTGCACAGAGGCTGGGCTTGAACACATGTTTTGTTGGACTCACCTATAAAAAGGTAGAAGGGGCGTTTAAGATCGGAGATGATGAGAAAACGGTGCTCTGCATCGCCATAGGTTATGGCGAGGCAGATGGCTACCGATCCCATAAGATCAAGCGTCCTGATCAGGTGAGCAATATCAGTCCGGATTCTCCTGAGTGGTTCAAAAAAGGGGTTGAGGCGGCGTTGCTTGCGCCGACAGCCATCAACCAGCAGAAATTCTACTTCGAATATATCGCGCCCGATAAGGTTAAACCTATCAAAGGCACCTCACTTGCAGGATATACCAAAATCGATCTCGGCATAGCCATGTATAATTTTGAGGTTGGAGCCGGGAGGCAGAATTTCCGATGGTTTGACTCTCCGCAAGTCAGGATTTTTTCTTGAATTTTTATGAAAAAGTTGCTCTGGTGAAAGAATTTTTTGTAATTTTGTGTCCCGGACTAACACATTTTATCCGTGGAAACAAAATACATATTCGTGACCGGAGGCGTTGTCTCCTCACTTGGAAAGGGGATCATCTCCTCTTCGCTTGCCCGCCTCCTTCTTTCGAGAGGCTATAGAGTAACTATCCAGAAATTAGATCCCTACATCAATATTGACCCCGGCACTCTCAATCCCTACGAACACGGCGAATGCTACGTGACGGCCGACGGCCATGAAGCCGACCTTGACCTCGGCCACTATGAGCGGTTCACCGATATCCGGACTTCACGCGCCAACAACATCACTACGGGAAGAATCTATCAGTCGGTCATCAATAAGGAACGTCACGGCGACTATCTCGGCAAAACCGTGCAGATCATCCCCCACATCACCGACGAGATCAAACTCAACATAAAGAGTCTTGGAGAATCCGGCCACTACGATTTCATCATTACAGAGATAGGAGGAACGGTGGGCGACATAGAATCCACCCCCTTCCTGGAGGCTGTCAGGCAATTGAAATGGGAACTCGGCAGGAATGCCATCAGCCTGCATCTCACCTACGTGCCCTATCTGAAAGCCGCCAAGGAGTTGAAGACCAAACCCACTCAACACTCTGTGAAGCAGCTTCAGGCTATCGGTATTCAGCCCGATATCCTCATCCTCCGCACGGAGAAGGATATCCCTGCCTCAATGAGACGAAAAGTGGCACAGTTCTGCAACGTAGCTCCGGAGGCAGTGATCCAGAGCATCGACGCCTCCTCCATCTACAAGGTGCCTCTCCTGATGCATGCACAGCATCTCGACAATCTTGTGCTTGATCTCGTCGGGGTGGACCACAAAAGTGAGCCGGATCATGCAGCCTGGAATGATTTCCTGACCCGACTCGACTCCGCTACAGAGGTTGTATCGATCGGTCTGGTTGGGAAATATGTTGAGCTGCAGGATGCCTATAAATCTATCAGTGAGGCGTTGATGCAGGCCGCCACCTATTGCGGTCGACGCCTCAATCTGGTCTATATCCATTCTGAGAAACTCGATGACTTCAATGCCTCCGAACTTCTCTCCGCTCTCGACGGAGTGATCATCGCCCCGGGATTCGGACAAAGAGGGATCGAAGGTAAATTCGCGGCTTTGAAATGGTGCAGGACCCACGACATGCCCACATTCGGAATATGCCTCGGAATGCAGTGCATGGTGATTGAATATGCGCGCAATGTCCTCGGTCTCCCCCTGGCAAACTCTTCGGAGATCGATCCCGACACTCCCGATAATGTGATCGACATGATGGAGGAGCAGAAACGGATCTCCGACATGGGGGGCACGATGCGCCTCGGAGCTTATTCGTGTCGTCTGCACAAAGGATCGATCCCTGCCAAAGCCTACGGAAAAGAGATTGTTTCCGAACGCCATCGCCATCGATATGAGTATAATCCTGCCTATCGCGAGCGTCTGGAAGCTGCCGGGTTGAAATGCGTCGGAGAGAATCCTGAGACAGGATTGGTAGAGATCGTGCAGGCTCCGGAACTGACATGGTATGTCGGAACACAGTATCATCCCGAATACCAGTCGACAGTCCTGAATCCGAATCCGCTCTTCATGTCGTTCATGAAGGCGGCCATAGCCAACAATGTGTCAAAGAAAGGGGAAAACTGAAATGGAAGTGATCAAACATGAATGTGGAGTGGCCATGATTAGGCTGCTCAAGCCGTTGAAGTTCTATAAAGAGAAATATGGTTCCGAACTGTATGGCCTCGATAAGCTCTATCTCATCATGGAGAAGGAGCACAACCGCGGTCAGGAGGCGGCGGGCATCGGATGTGTGAAGATGGATGTCCCCCCGGGTCAGGAATACATCTTCCGGGAGCGTGCTCAAGGCACTGGTGCCATTTCCGAAATATTCTCCGAGGTGCACAGTCGCATCCAGATGAGCCTCTCGGAGGGGGTACCGATGGAACAGGCCCCTTTCGTCGGGGAAGTCTATATGGGGCATCTCCGCTATAGTACGACCGGAAAATCGGGCATCAATTATGTGCATCCTTTCATGCGCCGCAACAACTGGAGTTCGCGCAACATGTTGTTGTGTGGCAACTTCAACATGACTAACGTGGATGAAATCTTCAATTCCATCACGGCAAAGGGGCAGCATCCGCGCCTTTATGCCGACACTTTTATTCTCCTCGAGCAGCTGGGCCATGCCCTCGACCGTGAGAACGAGAGGCTCTATTCCGTGCATAAGGATGCAGGGCTGAGGGGGCTGGAGCTTTCGGGAGCAATAGCCCGCGATCTCAACGTCGCCAACATGCTGCGGCGTTGCGCGCCCGTGTGGGACGGAGGCTACGTCATCTGCGGAATCGTGGGCAACGGCGATATGTGGACTATGCGCGATCCCCACGGCATACGTCCGGCTTTCTACTATGCCGATGACGAAATCGTTGTGGTGGCCAGCGAGCGGCCGGTGATTCAGACGGCTTTTAATCTGAAGGTTGAAGATGTGAGGGAACTTGGCCCCGGAGAAGCGCTGATCGTCGACAGAGACGGCACTTACCGCATTGAGGCCATCCTTCCCCCCGGAAAGCCGGCGAAATGCAGTTTCGAGCGAATATATTTCTCGCGGGGGTCCGACCGTGACATCTATCAGGAGCGGAAAATGCTTGGACGTAAACTGACGGCTCCTGTGCTCGAAGCGATCGGCGGCGACATCGACCGCACAGTCTTCTCATTTATCCCCAATACAGCGGAGGTGGCTTTCTATGGGCTTATAGCCGGACTTGAAGATCATCTCATAAAGAGCAAGATCAGCGAGATCCATAAGCTCTCTCAGGAGGGAAGACTCACTGATGACAACATCGAGGAGGTGCTCCGCAGGAGAGTGCGCCGGGAGAAAGTGGCTATCAAGGATATCAAGCTGCGCACGTTCATAGCCGAGAGTTCTGTCAGAAACGATCTCGCCACTCACGTCTACGATATCACCTATGGCACTCTATCGCCTGGAGAGAACCTTGTGGTGATCGACGATAGTATTGTGCGCGGAACCACTCTCCGACAGTCGATCATCCGCATCCTCGACCGGCTCTGTCCCGGGAAATTGGTGATCGTTTCCAGTTCTCCACAGGTGCGTTATCCTGATTGCTACGGCATCGACATGTCGAGAATGGGGGAATTCATTGCCTTCAAAGCCGCAATGCAGCTTCTTCAGGAGAGGGGAATGGATTGCGTCATCAAGGAGGTTTATGAGAAATGCAAGAGGCAGGATGAACTTCCGAAAGGGGAGGTCAGAAACTACGTCAAAGAGATCTACGCTCCATTCTCTGATTCGGAGATAGCGGAGAAGATAGCCGCATTGCTCACCCACCCCGATGTGAATGCAGAAGTGAAGATTGTCTATCAGTCGGTGGAAGCTATGAGGGAGGCGATCCCGGATCATACCGGCGACTGGTATTTCACCGGAGATTATCCTACTCCTGGAGGTACGCGTCTGGTAAACAAAGCTTTCGTGAACTATTACGAGGGCCGAGCTTCTGCCCGCGACTGAATGTAGATAAAAAGAGACTCTGTCCTTTTTATAGAGATATTCGCAGCAGAAAAATCAGATCATGAATCCGGAAGGGTTTCAGACATAAGAAATTGTCGAAGTGACAGATGTTTCACCCCTTCATGGTTTTGTTTGTGGGCCATTGGATTCATGGAGATGACATATTTCGGATAATTATCGGGAATCTTCAGAAGATTCCCGAACTCTCGCTCCAGTGTCTTATCATCAACGATAAGATACGCTGCCTGTATATATATAGGCTTCCCCTCTTTTTCTGCTACGAAATCGATCTCTCCTACTGGCAATGTCCCCACGTTAACTTTATATCCAAGGTTTTTTAGATGGAGATATATGGCATTCTCAATCACTTTTTCAATGTCTCCCGTGCGGTTGGTTCCAGCCAGCATATTTCGAAGCCCAAGATCTTCGAAATAGTATTTGTCATTAGTTTCCAGAAGACGTTTACCATGAATGTCATAACGCGACACCTTGTTGATTATATAGGCGTTAGATGCGGATTTCAGATAGTTTATAGCCGATAATGGAGTGAGGTCGACACGTTGAGACTTCAGATATTTTGAGAGTGAAGTGGCCGATACAAGCTGGCCTGTGTTGTCGCTAACGTAGGACATCAGATTCTCAAAAAGTGTGACGTTGCGCAAGCCTTCACGTTGAACCACATCTTTTAGAACTATCGTGTTATAGATATTCTGGATATATTCCCAGACCATATCCTCGTTTTCCAGACCCAGTCTATAAAGATGGGGTAGTCCTCCAAATCCAAGATATTTCAGCAGACTGTTATCTGAATCTTCCAGATTGTGGAATTTCAGGAATTCCCGATAAGAGAGGCTCTGGATGTGAATTTCAATATAGCGTCCTCCAAGATAGGTGGAGAGCTCGGAAGAGAGCATTTTTGCATTGCTGCCCGTGATTACAATCTGACACTCCTCATCAGAATTGAGACTTCGGAGAGTATTTTCAAAGCCCGTGATATCTTGCACTTCATCAATCAGCAAATAATTGTCGCCATCTTCTGTGAGTTTATCTTCAAGATATCTTGAGAGATCATTGTCATTCTTAATATCATCATATTTTTTTTTCTCTTTATTTATGTATATGATGTTGGCATCGGGATTCATAGCTTTTATTTCATTTACGAGCTCCCGCATGACGTAGCTTTTTCCTACGCGTCGTTGGCCGGTAAGGGCAATTATCATCCCCTTGCCGATATATTTCAGGATATGTTCAATATATTTTTTCCTTTCGATGATTTCCATGGGGGCAAAGTTAGGGAATTTTGTTTGGTATACCAAATAAAATTCCCGATTAATTCAATTTTGTTTGGTATGCCAAATAAAATTGAATTCGGAAGGAAAGGCGGAAAAGAAAAAGACGTTCTGATTTGATTGAAATCAGAACGTCGATTGGTGGTGTAGGGGAGTGTGTGGGTTATTTTGACCCTTCCGATAGGTCTTCCTGAGTGAGCATTTTCGTTACGTCGCCAAACGTCAAAGTGGTGTTTCCGTATGTCACTTCCTCAATCGACATCTGAAGAGGAAGAGCTGTCACTTCAGTCCCTATCTGTGTGGCTCCGGTGTAGCTATTCGGAATCTTGACAAAACAGCTTCCGGAAGGGAATGTTTCCTTACGTTGCTCAGATTTGATAAGCGTAAGGGAACCATCCTTGTTTGCTTTATAGTCGCGATATATGGTTATTTCGGACACTTCCCACGATAGACCGAGAACCATATTTTGTGTTACCTTACCGGTGATGGTGCAGTCAACCACATCGTATGGAACAAAAGTGGGCCCCGGATCCGGTTCATCCTTCGAAGACGATGAGCATGATGCAACAGCCATGGCAAAAAGGAGGATGACAAGTGATTTGATATAATTCATGATTGTGTTTGGCTCTCAGGAATGGTTTGACCCTGATTGAGCAATTAGTAAACGGAATTTAAAGAGGTATTATTGTAAATGAAAAAATAGCCGGGCTGAATAAATCAGACCCGGCTGGTTTTACCACTGTTTCGATAATTCGGCTGGAACGCCAGAAATATGGTCAATTCCTTATCAGTTGCCGAGCTTGTCGGCGAGATCCGACATCTTATCGGCTCCTGCGTGAAGGAGATCGGAAGCTTTCGATTTGAGTTCGTCGAAAATGCCCGCGGCTTTATCTTTTGCCACTGCCGCTGCATCGGCGGCCTGATCCTTCAGCTGAGCAGCCTTCGCTGCGGCCTGTTCTTTCAGTTGGGCGGCTTTCTCGGCGGCCTGATCCTTGAGATCAGCGGCTGTTTCCTGTGCTGCCTGCTGTGCTGCGGCACCCTGTTCCTTGAGGCTTTGGAGTTCATCGGACGCTGCCACTTTTGCGGCGTCAAGACTCACCTGAGCCGCATTCTTTGCTTGATTCTGTAGTTCTGAAATGTTCATAATCTTGAATTTTGGTTTTCATGTTCAACAAAAAGGCGACGCAAATGGTTTGCCGTCGCCTTGAGATTATCAACATTTCTTGCAGATGAAGATGCCGTTAACCGGCATATCCCGGAAGTCAATACAAAACCTCTTACGGTTTGTTGAATTCATCCGAGGGGAGTATCTTTATCACAGATCCAAGAGTGATGATGTTCTTCGACTCTCCGATTGTTCCGGTCTCTACGATCATCTGAAGAGGAAGATTTTCCACGGTTTCACCAATTTCAGAATACTGGAATTCTTTTGGAAGGGACACGTAGCAGGGAGTTTTGTCGTTGAAGGTTTCTGTTCTCTGCTCCTCTTTTACGAAAGAGAGGTTGCCTGTATCTGAGTCTACCTTCCAGTCGCGATATACTGTCATCTCGCTGACGTTCCATACTTTCCCGAAAGTTGTATGATTCATGACTGTGCCGGTGATGGTGCAGTCTACCACGTCGTAGGGAATAAAAATAGTTCCGGATCCTGTGGGTTCATCGGAGAAAGTGGTGCACGAAGTTGCGATAACCGCAAGAATGAGCAGTGTGAGAGATTTGATATATTTCATGATTGTGTTTGGCTGTCAGGCATGGTTTTCCCCTGATTTAGCATTTATTTAACGTGGAGGAGGCGGAAATATTATAAAACGTGGTGGGATTGTGTGTTTTTATCGGAGAAAATAGTTAATTTTGGGTCTATAATTCAAATACACATGAAACAGATAGGTTTTGGCTCGGTTTCGAGTTTTGTAGTTATGCTGTCGGTGGCATTGAGTGGCTGTGGACATGACAGCGTTCAGGAGGCTCCACTCACGTCATACGTGGATCCTCTCATTGGGTCCGGAGGTCACGGGCATGTTTTTGTAGGGGCTAACGTGCCTTTCGGCATGGTTCAGGTAGGACCTACAAGCGTCACTGAAGGGTGGGACTGGTGTTCAGGTTATCATCAGTCAGATTCCACGGTGATTGGTTTTTCTCATACTCACCTGTCGGGCACCGGCATAGGGGATCTTCTTGACGTCACCGTCATGCCTGTGGTTGGAAACGACATTATATATGCACGTGGGAAAGTGGATTCCATCGGCTCCGGAGTGTGGTCGTATGCCGACCGCTCCCGTGAAGTGGTCAGGCCGGGCTACTATTCCGTGCCTCTGACTCGCTATGGAGTCAATGCTGAAATGACATCAACTTCACGTGTGGGGCTGCATCGCTACTCCTTCCCTGATTCCGAGGAAGCGGGAGTAGTGTTTGATCTACGCGACGGCGGCAACTGGGATGCTCCCGCCGATGTTCATATCGAGGCCGTTGGCGACAACCGGGTGCAGGGATGGCGACATTCCAAAGGATGGGCACCGGACCAGAAGGTGTTTTTTGCCGCAGAGTTCTCGCGTCCTTTCAAAAACTTCGGGATGAAGGGCGACGACGGACTGTTCGCGCGTGCCGATTTCTCAACCACTGCTGATGAGCCACTGCTGATGAAGGTTGCAGTGTCGGCGGTGTCGGTGGAGGGCGCCTGGGACAACATGGAGAAGGAGCTTCCCGGTTGGGATTTCGATGCCACTGCTGAGAATGCCGCTGATCTCTGGAATGAGGAACTTGGGAAGGTGAAAATCAATGGTGGAACCGATGAGCAGAAAAAGATTTTCTATACGGCTCTTTATCACTCCATGATAGCTCCTTCGGAATTCAGTGATGTTTCCGGCGACTGGAGAGGATCCGACGGAGAGATTCATAAAGGTGACGGCTCGGTGAAATATACCACTTATTCCCTTTGGGACACCTATCGTTCTGAGATGCCCCTGCTGAGCATCTTGCAACCGGAACGTTATGCCGACATGGTCAATACGATGATTGACATCTGTGATGAGCAGGGACGTCTCCCGGTGTGGCATCTTTGGGGCAATGAGACCAACTGCATGGTCGGAAATCCTGGCATTCCCGTTGTGGCTGATGCGATCGTGAAAAATATTCCGGGAATTGACCGCGAAAAGGCTTATCAGGCATTGCTCAAGACTGCGATGCATCCCGGACGTGGAAATGGATTGCGCGAGGAATACGGCTACATTCCTTTTGACAAGTGGAATGAATCCGTGGCCTACGATATGGAGTATGCCCTCGCAGACGGTGCTCTCGCTCTCGCAGCCCGCGAAATGGGGGATTCCGCCAATTATGAATATTTCACAAACCGCAGCCATTCCTACCGGAATTATTTCGATCCCTCCTCTGGTTTCATCAGGGGGAAAGACAGCGATGGAAACTGGCGTGAACCTTTCAACGTGTTCGACACTTCCCATCGTGCCAACGATTATTGTGAGGGCAACGCGTGGCAATACACCTGGCTTGTGCCTCATGATGTCGAGGGCCTGAAGGAATGTTTCGGCTCGAAGGAGAGGATGATTTCGAAACTCGATTCGCTTTTCACAATCGAATCCGTGCTTGAAGGAACCGATATTTCTCCCGACGTGTCGGGCATGATCGGCCAGTATGCGCATGGCAACGAACCTGGACATCACACTGCATATCTCTACACCATGCTCGGACAACCCGACAAGACCGCCGATCTCATAAGGGAGATTCTGAAGACCCAATACACAACTTCTCCCGATGGCATTTCAGGCAACGAGGATGTCGGCCAGATGTCGGCGTGGTATATTCTCTCGGCATTAGGACTTTATGAAGTGGAACCCGGGTCGGGTAGATATTGGTTCGGGAGTCCTCTTTTCGATGAGGTGGAAATTGCTGTGCCCGGAGGAGTCTTCAGGATCGTGGCCGAAGGAAACGGCCCTGATCATCCATATATTGAGACGGCTTTCCTGAATGGCAATAAACTTGAAGAGAGGTTTATTTCCTATTCTGATATTATGGCTGGCGGCGAGCTGAAGTTCCGCATGAAATGATCTTCATTCCCTTGCGGAATGCTATAATTGCGACGAGGTGTGGGGGAGGGTATTCATTTTTTTGCTAATTTTGTTCTCTGATAACAACAACGGCAGAATATGGATCATGATCAGACTCCGCAACCTCGTCTAACATTTCACAAGGGGGAACGTCTCAGCCACCGCACTCTTGTGGAAGCTCTTTACAGGGAGGGAAACTCCATCTATGAGTTTCCGCTCAGGCTCAGCTGGCGCTCCCTCACAAGCGAGGAGCTTGAAGGGAGCTTCCGCGACAGGGTGCCTGTCCCGATGGATTGCGTGCAGATGATGGTGACTGTCCCAAAGCGCAAACGCCGCCATGCCGTCGACAGGGTGCTCATGAGGCGAAGGATCAGGGAGGCCTATAGGCTCAACCGTCTCCCCTTTAAGAAACTTGTCGATGAGGCGCCGGAGATAAGGACTATTTGTCTGGGATTTGTCTATATCCACGACAAGAATCTCCCTTATTCCACCATCGAATCGAAAATGCGGGCGTTGTTGAAGAAACTGACTCATAAACTGTCGCTCCCGGAAACTTGACGAGAATATGAATAGATTGATGTCATGGATTCTTATAGGGCTTGTCAGGTTTTATCAGGGGGCTATCTCCCCACTGAAACCTGCCACCTGCAGGTTTCAGCCCACATGCAGCCAGTATGCCCTCGAGGCCATCAGGAAACATGGCCCTTTCCGCGGTTGCTGGCTTGCAGCGAAGCGCATCGCTCGCTGCCACCCCTGGGGCGGAAGCGGTTATGATCCTGTTCCCTGAGTCGTCAGAGCTCGCCTCAGCTTTCAGAGGCCTACATTAATTCAATATCCGAAAAATGATTCTCAATATACATACCCATCGCTCGGCTCCTCAGTTTGAGGCGCTTGTATGCACCGAACCGGCAGATTTCAAACCTATCGAAGGCCAGCTATATTCCGTTGGCATACATCCTTGGCGCACCCGCGAGGCTATATCTGAAGATGAATGGAAGCTCTTTGAGGAGGTTTGTCGTGATCCGCAGGTCGCTGCAATCGGTGAGTGTGGGGTAGATCTCCTGAAGGGTGGCCCGCTATATGCGCAGATTCAGGTTATGCGGCGTCAGATAAAGCTTTCCGAGGATCTCGGCAAGCCTCTGGTGATCCACAATGTGCATGCCCACGACATCATCATAGGCCTGAAACGCGACATCAAGCCGGAGCAATCGTGGATGGTCCATGGATTCCGGGGTAAGCCCACGGTGGCACGTATGCTGACCGATGCCGGAATCTGGGTGTCGTTCGGTCCGAAGTTCAATGATCTCGCGGTCGCGGAGGTGCCTGTGGAGATGATGCTGGCGGAAACTGACGACACTGATGTGTCCATTTCCGACGTCATCACTCCTCTCTCCGTCTTGAAAGGTCATGACCTGACTGTTGAGATAGGGTGTAATTCCAGTCGTTTCCTCAATCTCCCTCTTTAGTTATCTTCATCTTAATCATTAATCATTAATCATCCATGAAACCGATACTCAACAGCGTCATTATTTCGCTTATCATCCTTTCCGGAGGAATGCCGGGAATGGAGTCGACTCTTCATGCAAAAAAGAAAAGCGACGTCAGATTTAACAACACCATCCTCATAGAGCCTCAGGATTCTAAGGAAGACATTATCAGGAAGGCCGCCCATGTGGTGCCTTTGAAAAGACAGCTCGATGCCCTCGACCGGGAGTTTATTACTTTCATCCATTTCGGTCCCAACACTTTCACCGGTAGGGAATGGGGAAACGGTCTGGAGGCTGCCGACGCATTCTCACCTACCGGCCTTGACACCGACCAGATGGTGCGGACGCTGAAGGATGCGGGAATGAAGATGGTTATCCTGACGGTGAAGCATCACGATGGCTACGTGTTATGGCAGAGCCGATACACCGATCACGGGGTCATGAAAAGCGACTGGCTCGGAGGCAACGGCGATGTGCTGAAAGATCTCGCTGCCTCCTGTAAGAAATATGGCATGAAACTCGGAGTCTATCTCTCGCCGGCGGATCTCTATCAGATAGAGAGTCCCGATGGCTTATACGGTAACCTCAGTTCAAAGACTCCCCGCACGATTCCGAGACCGGTGGAGGGGCGTCCGTTTGAAAACAAGACAACCTTCGAGTTTACGGTTGATGATTATAACGAATATTTCCTGAACCAGCTTTTCGAGCTGCTGACGGAATATGGACCGATTGATGAGGTATGGTTTGACGGCGCCCATCCCAAGCGAAAAGGAGGACAGACCTACGACTACAATGCTTGGAAGAAACTTATCCGCACTCTGGCTCCCGATGCCGTGGTGTTCGGGCGTGAGGATCTCCGCTGGTGTGGCAACGAGGCGGGACGCACCCGCGACACGGAGTGGAATGTGGTGACCTACGAAGCTAATCCCGACACTCTCACCCAGTTCCACGATATGACTCCTGAGGATCTCGGCTCCCGCGAAAAACTCTATGAGGGTCGCTATCTCCATTATCAGCCGGCTGAGACAGATGTCTCCATCCGCAACGGCTGGTTCTATCGTAATGACGATGAACAGAAGGTGCGTACGGCCGACGACGTCTTTGACATCTATGAGCGCTCCACAGGTGGAAACGCCATCCTGCTCCTCAACGTGCCTCCCAACAAGGCCGGACGGTTCGCCAAGCGAGATTCTCTGGTGCTTGCCGATGTCGGGAGAAGAATCCGGGCCACTTATTCCGAGTCGCTTATCGCCGACGCCAAGGGCCCGCGCAAACTGCTCGACAGGAATTCCGCGACATTTGTTTCCGCAGCTAAGCCTGTTACGTTGCAGTTTGGAAAACCGGTCACTTTCAATCGTCTTGAACTTCGCGAGCCTATCGCCACCAGCGGTGAGAGAATTGAGCGTCATTCGGTTGAGGCGAGGGTAAACGGAGAATGGAAACCTCTTGCTTCTGCCACCAACATCGGCCATAAGCGCATTCTCCGCTTCCCGGATGTCACGGCAGATGCCGTCAGGATAACGGTTGAGGAATCCCGGCTTGATCCCTACCTTTCCGAGGTGGCCGCTTATCTTTATGTTCAGCCTGATGTTGACTATGACGTCGCTCCCGAGCAACCGGAGCTGCTTCCGAAAAGCGGCTGGATCATTAGCGAGTCTTCTTCCACCATAGGCCATTCCGCTGCCAAGAGCGTTGACGGTGATCCGGCCACCTGGTGGCAGGCAAGCACTACGGCCGGCCCCTGCTGGCTTCAGATTGATCTCGGGGAAGAGAAAGATTTGAAAGGACTTGTCTACACGCCTCAGGCTTCCGAGCGTGGCCTCGGAATGATAGAGCAGGGAGTCGTGAAGGTGAGCGACGATGGAAAAACCTGGAAGGAGTGTGGAACTTTTGAGTTTGGCAATCTTGTCAACGATCCCGTGGCCCGTTCCTACCGTTTCCCCAATCCCGTTAAAACGCGCTATATCAGGATCGAACCAACCGTGACTGCCCTCGGGAATCCCTGGGCTGCCATAGCTGAGATCGATCTTTTCTAAGATAGTTATCAATCATCAGTATATGGTTTATAGATATGATTATCTCGTGATCGGCTCTGGAATCGCCGGCATGAGTTTCGCTTTGAAAGCTGCGGAAACAGGCTCTGTGGCCATAATCTGCAAAAGCGACCTTCAGGAAGCCAACACTTTTTTCGCTCAGGGAGGAGTGGCGAGTGTCACCAATCTTGAAGTCGATGATTTTTCCAAACATATCCACGACACGATGGTTGCCGGCGACAGGCTCTCCGATCCCGACGCTGTCAGGAAAGTGGTGGAAAACGCTCCTGCCCAGATCCGGGAACTTATCGGCTGGGGAGTTAATTTCGACAAAAAGGAGGATGGAAATTTCGACCTTCACCGTGAGGGGGGACACTCTGAGTTCCGGATTCTCCATCACGCCGACAACACCGGGGCTGAGATCCAGACCAGCCTTGTGGAGGCTGTGAAGAATCATCCCGGCATTGATATCTTCGAACGCCATTTCGCCCTCGAGATCATCACCCAGCATCATCTGGGAAAGATCGTGACCCGACGCACTCCCGACATCACCTGCTACGGGGCATACGTTCTCGACGAGGAGACGGGACGCACCGACACTTTCCTTGCCAAGGCAACCGTCATGGCAACGGGGGGCGTAGGAGCTGTCTACACCACCACCACCAATCCGCTCATCGCCACCGGCGACGGCATAGCGATGGTATATCGTGCCAAAGGCACCGTCAAGGATATGGAATTCATCCAGTTCCATCCCACGGCGCTCTATCATCCCGGCGATCGCCCATCCTTCCTCATCACGGAGGCTATGAGGGGCTATGGCGCTGTTCTCCGCAATCTCGACGGCGAGGAATTCATGCAAAAGTATGACCCGCGTCTCTCGCTCGCTCCGCGCGACATCGTGGCCCGTGCCATCGACTCGGAGATGAAGCTCCACGGCACGGATCATGTCTATCTCGACGTCACCCATAAGGATCCCGAGGAGACACGTCGCCATTTCCCCAACATCTACGAAAAGTGTCTCTCCCTCGGAATAGACATCACGAAAGATATGATCCCCGTGGCTCCTGCCGCCCATTATCTCTGCGGAGGAATCAAGGTGGATCTCAACGGGGAGTCGAGCATCAGGAGGCTCTATGCCGTTGGCGAATGTAGCTGCACCGGGCTTCATGGCGGCAACCGTCTAGCCAGCAATTCCCTCATAGAGGCGGTGGTCTATGCCGACGCGGCTGCGCGTCATGCTTCCGAAGCCATCAAGGGCTACGATTTCCGCGAGGATGTGCCCGAATGGAACGACGAAGGAACCGTCCACCCGGAGGAGATGGTGCTCATAACCCAGTCGGAGAAAGAGGTCAACCAGATCATGGGCTACTATGTGGGAATAGTCAGGAGCGACCTGCGCCTCGACAGAGCGTGGAATCGCCTCGACATCCTTTATGAGGAGACCGAGAAGCTTTTCAAGGTCAGCAAGCCGAGCCGCGAACTTTGTGAACTCCGAAACATCATCAACGTGGCATATCTGATAATGCGTCAGGCGCGGGAGCGCAAGGAGAGCCGTGGACTCCATTTCACGGTCGACTATCCCCCTGTCGATAAACCTGCGGAGTCATTTTGATGTTTATATAACCGGGGAGCATTGCTGTCTCCCCGGTTTTTACCGTTTAAAAATCCACACCTATGACACCTCCACGTCTGAACCGCCTCATTCCTTTTGGGCTTTTGCTCGCCTCCATGATCCCGGGCAATGCCATTGCCGACACCCCCGAGAATCCGGAAAAGAGCCATGATGCCGCTGTGGCCCGTAATCTAAGCACTTTCAACGCCATCGTGAAAGAGCTTGAACTCAACTATGTCGACTCTATTCGTCCGAAGGAGGCCTTCGGCGCAGCCATAAGCGCTTTTCTAAGCACCGTTGACCCTTACACGGAATATTATGACGCCGACGATAAATCACGCCTGCGCCAGATGACTACCGGCGAACTTGATTATGCGGGAATCGGAAGCATGCTTATGGCCGACAGGGGAGGAACGGTGATCTCTTATCCCATGGAGTGGGCGGCCGCCGCGAAAGCCGGACTCCGCAACGGCGACAAGATTATCCGCGTGGATTCAATCGACACTTCCTCGATGACTCCAGATCAGGTGACCAAATATCTGAGAGGACAGGCCGGAACTCCTGTTTCGGTCACTGTTGCCCGTCCGTTTGTGACTGATTCGATCCTTACTTTCGACATGGTCAGGACTAAAATTGTGGAGCCTTCCGTGCCTTATTGGGGTGTGGTCGACGGCAATACCGGCTACATTCGCCTCACCCAGTTTATTGAAGGAAGTGCTGACGACGTCCGCAAGGCTCTCGAGAGTTTCAAGGAGAATCCGGCGGTCGATAAGATCGTGCTCGACCTCCGTGGAAACGGTGGCGGACTTGTGGAATCGGCAATCGATATTGTGGGAAATTTCGTTCCGAAAGGAACGGAAGTGCTCCGTACCAAAGGGCGCGGTCCGCAGCATGAGAAGGTCTATAAGACCACCCGCACTCCCATTTTCCCCGACATCCCGCTTGCGGTGTTGATCGACGGCGGTTCAGCATCTGCATCGGAGATCACTGCCGGTTCGCTTCAGGATCTTGACCGCGCGGTTGTCATCGGAACGCGAAGCTATGGCAAAGGTCTTGTGCAGGGAACAATGCAGCTCCCCTACGACGGCCTGCTGAAAGTGACGGTGGCGAAATACTATATACCCTCCGGACGCCTCATCCAGGCGCTGGATTATTCCCGACGCAATCCTGATGGAAGCGTGGCCCGCACGCCCGATTCCCTGACCAACGTCTATAAGACCCTTCACGGAAGAGAGGTGCGCGATGGAGGCGGCCTCACGCCGGATATTAAGACACAATGGGACAAGGTGAGCCGTCTGACGTATAATCTCGTTGGCGACCGATGGATCTGGAATTTCGCAAATGAATATGCCAACACCCACGATTCCATCGCCTCCCCCTGGGAATTCACCGTCACCGACGAGATTTTCGAGGCTTTCAAGAATAGCGTTGACACCGTCCGTTTCAAAAACGACAAGAAACTCGATGACTCCGATCGCGATCTCGATGAGCTCATGGCGGAGCTCCGGAAAGTGGCTTCCGAAGAGGGATATCTCGACAGCCGTACGGCTGCTGCCCTCGATTCTCTCGCTCCGCTCCTTTCCAGGGACATCATGAAGGATATGGACAACAAGCGGGGAGAACTCAGCGAATATCTCGGCGCGGAGATAGTGCAGCGCTATTATTTCGACAGCGGGAAGCTCCTCTATGACCTCAAATTCGACAATGCTTTCAAGAAAGCTCAGGAGATTCTGTCGGATCCTGCCGCTCTTGCCAAGACACTCGGCAGGGAGGTTGCTCCGGTTAAGACTAAAAACAAAAAGAGAAAGTGACTCTCAACGAAGCTGACCGTCTTTTCGCTACTCCCGCGAGGATTGAAGCCCTCATGACTCTCCTCAAGGACCGGAAGACGAAATCCATAAGATTGAACGGCCTGCGCGGAAGCGCAGCTCCGCTCCTTTTCGCGGGTCTTCCCACCGGGAAGACCCCCTATCTTGTTGTGGCCGATGATCCCGACTCTGCCGGCTACATTTATAATGATCTGTGTCAGACCGCCGGGGCTGCGAAGGTGGCCATTTTCACGAGCGGCTACCGACGCGACATAAAATATGGCCAGCCCGATCCCCCCTCGCAGATTCTCCGCACCGAGACTCTCGACCGATGGGGCCGGAAAGACCATCCCGTATGGGTTGTGGCTTCTCCGGAAGCCCTGGCAGAAAAAGTGCCTTCTGCCGAAAAGCTTTCCGACGACACGATCATCCTTTCCGTCGGGAAGAAAAGCGACATGGGAGCCGTGAGGCGTAGGCTCCGGGAGCTTGGATTCAAGGAGGTCGACTATGTCTATGAGCCCGGACAATTCGCCGTCAGAGGCTCGATTCTCGACGTCTATTCATTTGCCGGAGAGCTCCCCTTCCGAATCGATTTCTTCGACGATGAGGTTGACTCTATCAGGGCTTTCAATGTTGAGACGCAGCTTTCAGAGAGCAAACTCGACTCGGTCTCTCTCGTGCCTGCTGCCGGAGGAGCTCATGCCGATTCCGGAGTCTCCCTGTTTGAATTTGCCGGAAAGGGCGCGGTTGTTTTCTGCCAGTCCGTGTCATGGCTCGAGAGCCGTGTGAAGTCCATCTGTTCCGAATCCATCTCTGAGGCAGTGGTTGTCACCGGTGAAGGCGATCGCGATGCGATGTCGAAGGTGGTCGACTACGACCGTTTCCTCAAGGCCCTCCGTGAGATGAAGATTGTGGAATTCGGCTCTCAGGCCGATGCCGCAGGCACATTGCAGGCCGATGCCTCGATGAATTTCGACTGTTCTCCCCAGGCTCTGTATCATAAGAATTTCAATCTGATTTCCGAATCCTTCTCCCGGCTTATCGCGGAGGGCTACCGGCTATTCATCCTTAGCGACACCCCCTATCAGAACGAGCGGCTCAAGGCCATCTTCGAAGATCGCGGCGACACCATCCCCTTCACTCCCGTTGACCGCACTGTGCATGAAGGATTCTCCGACAATGAATCGAAAATCTGCTTTTTCACCGATCATCAGATTTTCGACCGTTTCCATAAATACAACCTCCGGAGCGACAAGGCAAGGGGTGGAAAACTCGCCCTCTCCCTGAAGGAGCTCCAGCAGATAGAGGCGGGGGATTACATAGTTCACATCGACCATGGAATCGCGAAGTTCGGGGGGCTGGTGAAAACCGATGCCAACGGTCATCCGCAGGAGATGATAAAACTCCTTTTCCAGAACGACGACATCGTGCTCGTCAGCATCCATGCCCTCCATAAGCTCTCCAAATATCGCGGGAAGGAGGGTGTGCCCCCGAAGATAAGCAAGCTGGGGTCCGGAGCATGGCAGAAGCTCAAGGATAAGACCAAGACCAAGATGAAGGATATCGCCCGCGATCTTATCCGCCTTTATGCCGCACGCAGGGAAGAGAAGGGATTTGCCTTCTCCCCCGATTCCTATCTCCAGCATGAGCTGGAAGCCGGATTCATCTATGAGGACACCCCGGATCAGATCAAGGCTACTGACGACGTGAAGGCCGACATGGAGTCGCCTCGACCGATGGATCGCCTGATATGTGGCGACGTAGGGTTCGGAAAGACAGAAATTGCAGTCCGTGCCGCCTTCAAGGCTGCCGCCGACTCCAAGCAGACCGCTGTCCTGGTTCCAACAACGGTGCTCGCGTCGCAGCATTACCGCACCTTCTCCGAGCGGCTCAAGGATCTCCCCGCAAGAGTGGAACTCCTTTCGCGTGCACGCAAACCTAAGGAGGTGAAGCAGGTGCTCGCCGATCTTGCCGATGGGAAGGTAGATATCATTGTGGGTACCCATAAGCTGATTGGCAAAGGGGTGAAATTCAAGGATCTCGGCCTCCTGATCGTCGATGAGGAACAGAAATTCGGCGTGGCCGTGAAGGAGAAATTGAAACAGCTGAAGGTGAATGTCGACACCCTGACGATGAGCGCAACCCCGATTCCGCGCACCCTCCAGTTCTCGCTTATGGGAGCGAGAGACCTTTCGTCGCTCAACACTCCTCCGGCTAACCGTCAGCCCATAGAGACCAACGTCTCCACCTTCGACGATGAGGTGATCCGCGAGGCCGTCTCTTTCGAGCTGAGCCGCAACGGCCAGGTGTTTTTCATCTCAAACCGCATCGAGAATCTCGACACAATTGAGAACACTCTCTTGCGGCTCGTGCCCGGCATACGCATCGTCAAGGCCCACGGCCAGATGCCTCCCGAAAAACTCGAGAAGGCGATAATGGATTTCGCCGCCCACGACTATGACGTTCTGCTTTCCACGACGATCGTGGAAAACGGCATCGACATGCCCAACGTCAACACCATCCTCATCAACAATGCCCACACCTTCGGACTCAGCGAGCTCCATCAGCTGAGAGGCCGCGTCGGGAGAAGCAACCGGAAAGCATTCTGCTATCTTCTTGTGCCTCCGGGAAATCCGCTGACTCCCGTGGCACGCCGCCGACTTCAGGCCATTGAGAATTTCAGCGATCTCGGGAGCGGAATCCATATAGCCATGCAAGACCTCGACATCCGCGGAGCCGGCAATCTGCTTGGTGCCGAACAGAGCGGATTCATTGCCGATCTCGGCTATGAGGCCTATCAGAAGATTCTGAAGGAATCCGTGCTTGAGCTCAAGACTCAGGAATTTGCCGATTCTTTCGAGGAAATCTCGGCTGGCAAGGAGGAGGAATTTGTGGCCGACTGCACGATAGAGAGTGATCTCGAACTGCGTCTTCCCCCCGATTATGTGCCTCAGGAAAGCGAGAGGATCAGCCTCTACCAGCAGCTCGACAATATGGAGACGCCTGAACAGATCGAGCAGTTCCGTGAGCGCCTGCGCGACCGGTTCGGTGTTATCCCCCCGATCTCGGAAGAACTGATAAAGGTGGTTCCTCTCCGAATGTCGGCGCGTCGGCTCGGAATCGAGCGTCTCGCGCTCAAAGGAGGCAAGATGAGGATATATTTCGTGGGCGATGATAATAAGGCCTACTATCAGAGCAATGCATTCGGCAAGGTGCTCTCATTTATCCAGCGCCATCCGGAACGCTGCGAGATCCGCCAGCCTAACGGCAAACGGATGATTCTGATCGACCGTGTCCCCACAGTCTCCGAAGCCCTCTCCATCCTCCGCGAAATGGAAAACTGATTCCGATCGGCCGGACCTTGGAGACTGACCGGGGAATATGTCAGTAGCGGAAAGATGAGCCGCCGAGGAATTCGCGGAGCAGCGACGTGGTCGGGATCTGGTCGGCCGGGATAGGCTCGAAGCAGTCGAGGAAGCGCAGCAGACGGTAGGCTTCCGCATATTGGGGCAGGTCATGGGGAACGTCGCGAAGAAGAGGCTCGGCGTAGGCTTTCATGACTCCGAGCTCGAAAATCAGTGAGGAATTGAAGGTTGCGTCGGCATTTTCACTGAAGGGGAAAATCCATTTCTCCTCCCCGCGACGCACGCTCGGCCAGCGCCGGATGGTGTCGAGAGCCGACGTGTGGCGGTATTTATGGTCGCGGACGATGCGGCGAACAAGCCGGTTGTCGCTCGTGGAGATCCAGTTGTGATTGTCGATCTTGAGCGTGGTCAGGGCGGAGACGTAGACCTTGAAGACATTGTCGGCATTTATAGAGCGGGTGAGCTCCGGATTCAGACCGTGGATCCCCTCGATGAGGAGCACGTCGTTTTTCTCAAGTCTCAGCGGACGCGGACGTTCGATGGAGCGCCCGAGCTCAAATGAATAAGTCGGGAGATTCACCTCTTCTCCGGCGAGAAGCCGCGTGAGGTCGGAATTGAGGCGGTCGAGATCAAGGGCATAGAGACTTTCATAGTCATATTCTCCGTTTTCGTCGAGGGGAGTATGGTCGCGATCCACGAAATAGTCGTCGAGCGATATCATCTTCGGCACGATGAGATTTGTCATCAGCTGGATGGCGAGGCGTTTGGTGGAGGTGGTCTTCCCTGACGATGAAGGCCCTGCGATGAGCACTATTCCCGCGCCACCCTCCTTTCGCCTTGCAGCTATGGTGTCGCCGATTCGTCCGAGAAGCTTATCGTGCATCGCCTCTGCCACATTGATGAGGTCGGCCGTCTGACGGTTTCTGACTGCCATATTCAGCTCTCCGACGTTACTGACCTTGATGACGTGGTTAAACATCAGCTGATCCGTGAAAGCGGCATACATTTTCTCCTGGGGCGGATTCTCGCGCAGGATCTCCTCGGTTTTTTCCGCGGAATATGGGAAAAGCAGGAAGCCGTCCTTATAGGGCCGGATGTCGAATTCCCTGATAAATCCCGTCGACGGAGCGAGAGGTCCGTAATAGGAATCTGCCAGCCCTCCGAGGCGGTAGTATGTGGTGTAGAGCCTATGGAGCGATTCGAGGAGTGTCACCTTCTCGTCAAGACCCTGTCTGCGGAAAGTTTCGATCACGTCTTTGGTGAGGTGCTCCTTCCTGCGGAATGGGATGTCGGTGTCCGAGAGGTTCCGGAGATGGCTGAGGAGCTCGGCGCTCTTCTCCGGAGAAACCGCGAGAGGTTTCCCTTCTGAGATTATGCGGCAGAAATGCCCGCGCGACATTGAATGTTCGATCGAGAGCGTGCATCCGGGAAACACCTCTTCGGCGGCCTTATAGAGCATCATGCACAGCGAGCGCACGTAGACCCTCCGGCCCGAGGGGTGGGAAGCGGGTAGAAACTCCACCTGTTTCGGAGCGAAGAGGGGGAAGCAGAGGTCTTCGTTCTTGTTGTTTACGAGGGCGCAGATGGGGGAGAAGGGGAGTTCGGCGCCGAGACGCGGAATGAGATCGATCACTTTCTCTCCGCCGATAGCGGATACGTAGGTGCCGGTGTTTTTGCAGAAGATTTTCATATCTGTGTGTGGAATTTATTTCGGGAAAGTGGCCAGATCCGCGTCATGCGGCGTGGATTTAGCCATAGTGTCATGATATAATAACGGCGGAAAGTCAGTTTTTAATCTCCGCAGAAGCTGAAAATGGGTAAAAAGAGAAAAAAATACAATTCTGAAGAATTTCAGGATGGGAAAACGGGAGAAAAGAGAGAAAAAACAGAAATTTGAGGTGAAAAATTTGGATGGTAAAATAATTCATACTAACTTTGCAGCGCAAAATGCCCCCGATTGAGGGGCAGTTGCGAAAAGGAGGCCCATTCGTCTATCGGTTAGGACGAGAGATTTTCATTCTCTAAAGAGCAGTTCGACTCTGCTATGGGCTACAAATTTAAAACCAAAGAGAAAGCAGAAAACAACAATGGCAAACCATAAATCATCATTAAAGAGGATTCGCCAGGCGGAAAAAAGGAGACTTGAGAACCGCTATTGGGCCAAGACTGCCCGCAACGCTGTGCGTCGCGTTCGCAAAATGACCGACAAAGCTGAGGCTACGGAAGCTTACAACAAAGTGAACGCTCTTCTTCAGCGTCTGGGTCGCAAGAACATTATCTCCAAGAACAAAGCCGCAAACCTCTGCAGCGGCCTTTGCAGCCACATCAACAAACTTTCCTGAGCGGAAGGCGCGTTGACAGAAAATATTCCTTCAGCATGCGCCGGCCCCACAGCCCTGCCGCAGCTGGCTTAAGGATTGTGTCGGTCCATTCGTCTATCGGTTAGGACGAGAGATTTTCATTCTCTAAAGAGCAGTTCGACTCTGCTATGGACTACCTCCCTAAATCCATCCTATCCCCAGAGGCCGGTCACTGCAACCACAGTGCCGGCCTCCCTTTTTTTAACCTTAAATTCCTCTCAGCATGAAGACAGCGGAATCTGCAAACAAAGTCTTCGACGCCTCCGTCAAAGACTATCACGTTCACGACGACATTGATTTCCCTGTGGCTAATCCCTATCAGGAGAATACGCTCGAAAACATCCTTTATGCCAAAAACTGGGTTGATGCAGTGCAATGGCATCTGGAAGACATTATCCGGGATCCCAACATCGATCCCGCTGAGGCTCTCCTGATCAAACGCAGAATCGACGCCTCAAACCAGGTGAGGACCGACATGGTGGAGGAAATCGACTCCTGGTTCCGCGACCGTTTCGCCGACGTGGTCACTCTCCCTGACGCTACTATAAACACTGAATCCCCCGCATGGGCGCTCGACAGGCTGTCGATCCTGGCCCTGAAGATCTGGCACATGAAGGAGCAGACCGAGCGCACCGATGCCTCTGCAGAACACATCGAAAAATGCCGCGCAAAGCTCGGAGTCCTTCTCGAACAGAGGGATGACCTGACGCTCGCCATCGATCAGCTCCTTGACCAGATCGCTGCCGGAAAGAAATATATGAAAGTCTACCGGCAGATGAAGATGTATAACGACCCGGCCACCAATCCGGTGCTTTATGGCAAAAAAGACTGAATACCGCACGGTGCTCGTCACGCGGTTCTCTGCTCTGGGCGATGTGGCGATGACAATCCCCGTGATCTATGGCGCGTGTGCCGCGAATCCGGCTGTGAGATTCGTGGTAGTGACGAAGCGTGTGCCCGCCGGATTGTTTCTCCACCGTCCCCCCAACCTTGTTGTGGAAAGCATCGACCTCTCCGCCTATCACGGAATCGCCGGGTTGCGGCGCCTTTATTCAGAATTGTGGAACGCGTTCCATTTCGATGCCTTTGTTGATCTCCACGACGTGCTGCGCACAAAAGTGTTGCGGATGTTCGCCCGGCTTCAGGGAATCCCCGTTTCCCACGTCGACAAGGCCCGCCGGGCCCGAAAGGCCCTGACGCGGGGGAAAAACAAGACCCTGATCCCCCTGGAGCCTGTCATGAAGCGATATCGCGACGCTTTTGATGCCCTCCACATCAATGTGGCGGAGTCTTTCCGTTCCCTTTTCCCCTCCGGCAAGGCCGATCCTCTCCTCTTCAACGCTATCTCCTCTCCGAAGATGCCCGCAGAGAGATGGATCGCCGTGGCGCCCTTCGCTGCCCACAAGGGGAAGATATATCCTTTGAACCTGCTTAAGAAAGTGATCGATTCGCTCGCCGCACGTGACAATACGAAGATCTTTATGTTCGGAGCCGGAAAACAGGAGGCCGACGAGATTGCCTCTCTGGCTGCCGGGCGTCAGCAGATAATCAATGTTGCCGGGCTGAAGGCCGGCATGACCGCCGAGCTCGCCCTCATGAGCAACTGCGACGTGATGCTCGCCATGGATTCCGCCAACATGCACATGGCTTCGCTCGTCGGGCTCCCGACCGTCAGCATCTGGGGCGCCACGCATCCTTATGCCGGTTTCTACGGGTTCCGGCAGGATCCCGCCGATGCCGTGCAGCTCGACATGGTGTGCCGTCCCTGTTCCATCTTCGGCAACCGTCCCTGCTCTCGCGAGGATTATCACTGTCTTTCCGGAATCCCTCCCCAACTCGTGGTTTCGCGAATCGACGCGAAGCTACACAAAACAAACACCCAATGAAAAGTCATTTCAGCAGCCCGGGGCGTTTTCTCGCCTCTGTGGCATCCCTCCTTCTCGCGGCGGGTCTCTGGTCGGCCTCCGCGCAGACCATCAACAGGCATGACCGTCTGAGCCCCCTCGCCAAGGGATATCTCGAACGCGCGAGAATAATGATCGAAGACGGCAACTATGCCGGCGTCATCGACCAGCTGAAGCATCTCGACACTCAGAACGTGACGCTTGCCGCCGCCGAGCGGGAAGACTGTGCCTATCTCCTCGCTATGGCTCTTTATGAGCGCGGCGATGCCGGATGTGTCGATCTCCTGCGCGATTTCGCCGAAAACTGGCCCGCTTCTCCCCAGGCGCTCCCTGCCAGGCTTGCCGCCGCCGACTATTTCTTTTTCGCTCATAAGTTTCCCGAAGCACTCGCGGCCTACCGGGAGATCGACTTCGCCCGGATAAACCCCGGCGACCGCCCGAACTATGACTACCGCCTGGCTCTTTCTCTCCTTGAGACAGGACATCCCGACGAGGCTCTCCCGATTTTCAATTCGCTCCGCGACAACAGGAAGTTCACTCTGGCCGCCGACTATTACATTGCCTATATCGAATATCTCGCCGGGAACTACGACAAGGCATACGCCGCGTTCTCGGAGGTGGAGGCAAAGGTAGGGGCGAATCCGGTGGCCGGAATCCATCCCCTCTATTATCTCGCACAGATCGACTATGCCCGCGGAAACTATAGCGAGGCGGCGGCGCGAGGACGACGCCTTCTCAAGGAGGATCCCGTGGAGGAGCTTCTCCCGGAAACCCGCAGGATCGTGGGCCTCTCCCTCTTCAAGACCGGCGACTACGACGGTGCCTCCTCTTTCCTCACCGAATATATGAAGGGTGAGGGACATGGAGTGGCCGCCGATGCCATCTATGCCCTCGGTGTCATTGCATACCGCGATGGCGACATGGCCACGGCCTCACGCCGCTTCTCCGAACTCACCGATCTCAACAACGATCTGGCGCAGAGTGCCTATCTGTATCTCGGTCAGATCGCGGTCAGCGAAAACGATCCCGATGCGGCGGCCATCTCTTTCGAGAAGGCTGCGAAGATGAGCTTCGATCCCGCAGTCACTGAGGCCGCTCTCTTCAACTATATTGCCGCGCGCACCCACGGCGGAAACATCCCCTTCAGTTCATCGGTCTCCCTGCTGAATGAATTTCTCGGCCACTATCCTAACTCGCGTTTCGCTCCCCGCCTGCGTGAGTATCTCGCCACGGCCTATTATAACGAAAAAGATTATTCCCGGGCTCTCGAGAGCATCAACAGGATTCCGAATCCGTCGCGCGATGTTGTGGCCGCCAAGCAGAAAATCCTTTATGAACTCGGCATGCAGGAGATGTCGGCCAATCATCCGGGTGTTGCCGAACGCTATCTCTCCGAAGCCGCATCTATCGGTCAGGACGGTCCTCTGAGAAAGGAGATCAATCTCTGGCTCGGCGATGCCCTCTACGCCCAGAAGAAATATGCCGCAGCCGAAAGGGCCTACGAGGCCGCCCTGAAAGGCGACCGGGGGTCTGACAACCGTGCCCAGACTCTTTATAATCTTGCATATTCGCAGCTTTGGCAAGACAAATACAAGGCCGCGGCCTCATCTTTCGCCTCAGCGCTCAAGACCTCTCCCGGCCTCCCTGAGAGGCTTCGTTCCGACGCCACTGTGCGCCGCGCCGACGCCCTCTATTATGCCGGTGACTATCGTCAGGCAACACGCCTCTACACCGACGTCATCGAGTCCGGAGCCCCGGATGCCGACTACGCCACCTACCGCCGGGCGGTGATGTATGGCCTGGCCGGCGACATCAACATGAAGCTCTCGGAGCTCGCCGCCCTCCCGAAACGCTTCCCGGGCTCAAACTGGATCGCCGCCGCTCTGCTTGAAACCGGGCAGACTTATTCCGGCCTCGGGGAGACCTCAAAGGCCGTGGCTGCCTTCGAGCAGCTCCGCAAGTCTCACTCCGAGAGTGCCCAGGCAAGGAAAGGAATGATCAATCTGGCTTTGACCTACATGAAATCAGGCGACTCCAAGTCGGGCGTCAGAACCTATCGCGAGGTGATTTCACGATGGCCGTCGAGCGAGGAGGCCTCTCTCGCCAACGAAGACCTCCGGAAATTCTATGCCGAAAATGGCGGCGTGGAGGAATATGCTGAATTCCTGCGAGGAGTCAGAGGGGCGCCTCAGATCAATCCGTCGGAAATCGAGTCGCTCGCTTTCGAGGGTGCCGAAACCGCTTTCGGCGACAACGTGACCGATATCTCGCGTCTTGAGAAATACGTCGAGCAATATCCCGACGGGCGCCATATCGCCCAGGCTCTCCTCGACATTGCCACCGGACGCGAGGAACTCGATGACTATAACGGCGCCCTTGAGGCTCTCGAGGAGTTGCTCAGAAAGCGTGGGGATTCTTCTCAGGTGCCTGAGGCGCTCCAGATGAAGGCGCGTCTCATCGAGGAGCAGGGTCTCGGATCGCGTGAGGATGCCGAGAAGGCATGGCGTGAGCTCGAACGCCGCGGAGGCAACGATTATCTGGCTGATGCCTATGCCGGAATCATGAGAAACACCGGGCGAGACTCCGAACGCCTCAAGTATGCGCGGCTCGTGAAGCGGAGCTCCGGACTCTCAGCCGACCAGATGGAGGAAGCCGAATTCTATGAAGGCTCCGCGATGCTCGGCGATGGCAATTCCCGTGGGGGAGAGGAGATCCTGCGTCGTCTCGCAGCCAATCCCAACAGCCTCTCCGGTGCCAAGGCTGCCGTCACGCTCGGTCAGCATCTTCTCGACTCGGGCGACGTGGCCGCTGCGGAGAAAGTGCTCTCCGAATTCACTGACGCCGGAACTTCCCAGGAATACTGGCTCGCACGCGGCTTCATTGCGCTGGCCGACGTCTGCCATGCCCGCGGAAAGGATTATCTCGCTGTGGAATATCTCAAGAGCCTGCGCGCCAACTACCCCGGCAAGGAGCTCGACATCCACGACATGATCTCCACCCGCCTCTCCGAATGGAAATCCGGGAAATAATACATAACCCAAACCATCAGACTCATGAATATTCTCAAGATAAACAACGCGGGCCGACTGTTGGCTCTCACTGCGGCCACGCTTTGCGTTTTCTCCGCGGGCGCGCAGCTCCATGAGCAGATAAGCGTCGAGGGTAAATATGTGCCCGACGTGATCCGCATCGACCGCATAAATATGTTTCCAAAGGCCCTGAGGACCACCATGGGATCCTCTCCGCTGGCCTATGACCTGGCTGGGGTGACAGCCTCCTTCAGGCCCTCTCCGCTCGCCATGCCTGCAACGCCGTGGGATGCCGACAGGAGGCTCTCCGACAATCCAGGTTATCTGGAGATGGGGCTCGGATCGTGGCTGAATTCAACCTTGAGCGCCGGCTACAGGATCGTTGACACCGAGGAGACCCTCATCGGTCTCCGTCTCCAGCATAACTCCACATCGCTCTGGAAACCTGATCCGGAGATCAACGTGAAGCGGTTCCGATATGACGAGTCGCTTGGAATCTATGCCTCGCAGGTGATGGATGGGTATGGAAGGCTCGATGCCGCCCTCGACTATCATTTCGGGCGATTCAACTATGCCGACATAGCCACCCGCAACCGTACGGAGGTGCCTGATCAGACCCTCAATGACGTTGCCCTCCGGCTTGACTGGCATTCTCCCGCAACTCCCGGAAATGACATGACCTGGCATGCCACAGGCCGCATACGCCATTTCGGCTACCGCTCCCTCTGGTTGCCCCAAACCTATCTGTCTCATCGGTACAAAGGGTCGAGGGAAACGGTTGTCGGCCTTGAAGGCGGCCTCCGGATGCCCTGGGACAACGGCAGCTCAATCGGCCTGGATGCCTCACTCGACATCGTGGCGCTCGGCGGAGGGATCGGAAACAGATCCGCCGGTGAGAACGATCCTTATGCTGAGTGGATTCCATCGGAAGATTTCATCCCGGCCAACGGTAATTATTCCCTGATGACCCTCACCCCCTACTATCGCTTCAACCGCGGCCTCCTCGACGTGAGGCTCGGCGCCGACGTCGATCTCGCTTTTAACGCAGGCCCGAAGGGGAACCGCTACTCCTTCCTCCATATAGCTCCCGATATGAAATTCTCCATGCAGACAGGGCAGGTGGGGCTGTTTGTCAATCTCACCGGGGGCTCGGAACTCAACACCCTTTCCCGCCTCCACGAGCTGGATTATTATTCAATGCCGGTGCTCCTCACCACCCGCCCGTCGTTCACCCCGTTGGATGCTGCTTTCGGGCTTAATTTAGGCCCTTTCTCGGGATTCTCTCTTGGAGCTGAGGCAAGATTCAAGTCTACAAGGAATGTGCCGCTCGACAATTCCTATATGGGATGGTTTTTCGGAAAAATGTTTTCAATTCCCGGGCTCGACGACCGGATTGCCTTCTCTACTCCTGACTCTGAAGGACTCAATATCCATGGAGTCTCCTTCTCCGGAAATATCGCCTACGAATATGGCAGGATTTTCTCTCTGAAAGTGGCCGGGACTGTGCAGCAGCAGAATGGTGAAACCGGATTCTTCAACGGTTATGACCGCCCGAAGATAACTGCCGACGTGAATTTGGGAATATCACCTGTTGAGAGGTTGCGCCTCAATGCCGGGTTCAACTGGAGAGGGAAGAGGGCCGTATATAGCGCCACCACCACCGATATCGTGAGCGGAGAGGGTATCATTCAGTTGCCTGAAAGAAAGATCATCCGCCATCCACTTCCTGATTTCACGGATCTCTCCTTCGGCGTTTCATGGAGTTTCACTCCTGATTTCTCCATCTGGGGGCAGGCCGACAACATCCTCAACCGCTCTAACATCATTCTTCCCAATCAGCCATCTCAGGGAGTGAACTTCACTGCCGGACTGAGCGTGAGGTTCTGAGATGAGAGGAGGCGGGGCGTAAACTAAAACCGTCTCCTTTCCGTTTTAACATTGCGGGAAAAGACCGCGAAAAAAGATCCGTTATGAGCAGACATAAACTGACACTCGCATATCAGAATGAAGACGACAAGGCCTACGGCCTGGCCGGGATGGTTATCTCTCTGGCAAGTCTTGACGCAATGGACTGTGTGGCCGAAGTGAGCATCGACGGCGACGGCCCAATGGTGGAATTTTCAAGTGAATATTATTTCCCCGGTTCCCTGGCGATATCCCCGAAGTCGAGCTGGGACAATCTGGTGAGGAATTTTCATCGCACCACCGCCATGGTGGTGTCCAACATCCTCGCGCGTTCGGTGGTGAGGATGAAGGAGGAGGCTCCCGAGTCGGTGATGAAAAAGATCTATGAGGAGGTGGAACGTGAAGGGCGTGAAACGTGTTCGCTGGAAGATGATGAGATTGAGAATCTTTATCGCAACGCCCTTTTGAGAGCCCGCAGGATCTTTATGAATCCCAGGATTCATCCTGCTGTCGATGAGTTCGCCCGGGTGATCTCCCTGCGCCGTTCTCTCTCAGGGATGGAACTCCTCGATGAGCTCCGCCTCCTTCAGCTCCTCTGACCCACGGTTTTTCGGTCACAATTAGCTGCTCAATACATCATATATAAATAATATTATTAACTTTGCACTATTAAATGATATATTGAGCATGGCGAAGAACACTATGGGGACTAACTTGCCCCGCAAACTGGAAAAAAAATGGTTATTATGGGTGAGCAGATAAAGCTCGCCCGGTTACGTCGTAACCTCTCGATAGCACAAGTTGCTGAACGTGCTACATGCTCGCCCCTTACAATAAGCAGAGTTGAAAAAGGATCTCCTACCGTTTCCATCGGAATCTATGCCCGTGTTCTGTATGCCCTGCAATTAGACGACGATCTTATGCTGATAGCAAAAGAAGACACCCTTGGCCGCATCTTACAGGATTTAAACCTCAAACAGCGCCAACGTGCCTCAAAAAAGTCATAAGTCAGATTTGGTGGCGATGAGTTTAAAAGAAGCCACACTAATTTAAGAGGCCTGGAATTTGCATTTTATCGGAGTTTAGAGGCTTGAAATTTGCATTTTATCGGAGTTTGTTTATTGATTCTTCTGATTTTCAATGGATTATTCCCCCCCCCCCGGAGGGGGATAAGAATATTATCCCCGGGCAAAGCCCGGGGTGCCAAGTCCTCTCTCTGACTCCACACCGGAGGTGTGGCACAGGTGCAGTCAATCAGTTTCTGAGGATAATCGGTCGGTTTATGTGTGGTCGGAGATTTTGTAGCGGGGGCGTTTCTTGACTTCGATGTAGATCTTGCCGATATATTCGCCGATCACCCCCAGCCCCATCAGGAGCACCCCCGTGCAGAACCATATCGAGAGCATCAGCGACGTCCAGCCCTCGATGGTGTAGCCCGAGAAATGGCGGATGAGTACGTAGGCTCCCACTCCGAGAGCCGTCACCATAAACAATGTCCCGATCCAGAAAAGCATCCTCACGGGACGCACGGAGAACGACGTGATTCCATTCACCGCGAATTCAAACATCCTGGCCAGCGGATATTTCGTCTTCCCGGCCTCACGCTCCTTGCGCTCGTAGGTCACCATCTCCTGCCGGTAGCCAAGCATCGGCACTATCCCCCTCAGAAACAGGTTGCGCTCCTCAAATTCCAGAAGATTTTCAGCCGCGCGCGTGCTCAGAAGCCGGAAATCGGCGTGGTCAGAAACCATGTTCACCCCCAGCGTCTTCATGAGATTATAGAAGCCATGGGCCGTGGCCCGCTTGAACCAGGTGTCGCGGTGACGGTCGGATCTCACTCCGAACACTATGTCGGCTCCCGAAAGGAATTTCCCGATCATCTCCGGGATCACCCCGCAGTCGTCCTGAAGGTCGGCGTCGATGGTGATGATTGCGTCTGAACAGCCGATGGCCTCTCCGATTCCTGCAAGCAGAGCCTCCTGATGGCCGAAATTGCGGCTCAGCTTTACTCCCCGGGTATCGTCGGAGGCCATTCCCCGGATTTTAGCCCATGTGTCGTCGATGCTTCCGTCGTCAACATAGAGCACGAAACTCCCTTCGGCGGCAAGCCCCGCCTCCTTCAGGCGCCCCAGAAGCTCATGAAGCTGGAAATCGGTGGAACTCAACACCTCCTCTTCATTCAGGCAGGGAACTATGATGGCTATTCTTGGAATCATCTTGTCAGGCTGTGGTTTAAGTGGTGAGGTTTCTGAATCTGTCGGCGTCTCTCTCGCTTTTCTTTCTCAGTGAGGCCTCGAAAGCCTCCGAGAGGTCCACTCCCGTCTGGTTGGCCAGGCATATCAGCACCCAGAGCACGTCGGCCATCTCCTCGGCGAGCCCCTTGCGGAGGTCTCCCTCCTTGGCCACCTGGTCGCCATATACGCGTGCGATCACCCTTGCCAGCTCGCCGGTCTCCTCCGTGAGGAGCGCCATGTTGGTAAGCTCCGAGAAATAACGCACTCCCGTGGTGCGGATCCATCGGTCAACCCTTCTCTGGGCCTCCTTCAGTGTCAGATCCTCATTCATTGGTTCATGTTTTGATGGTTTAGTGTCCGGAGCCGTCCTCCGTCGGGCCCGGCAGTCAGGGCCACCATTGCCCCCTCCACGAGAGGGAGATTGTCGGCCACATGTCCCGTCGGGAAGCCAAACACCACCGGAATGTCACTGATTCCGGCACGTCGCAGAAAGGAGTCGGCCATCTCCTCCATGGTCTTGAAATTCCTGTCGGGACGATATTCCGTAAACCGGCCGAAAATAAGCCCGCTGGCGCGCTTCAGGGCTCCGGACAACCAAAGCCTCGTCAGCATCCTCTCCACGGCATATATGGGCTCTGAAATGTCTTCTACGAAGATTATGCGCCCATCCTTGTCGTCGTTGCTGCCGAGAATGTCGAATTCCGTTGCCGAAAGGCCGTTGAGAACGGCGAGATTTCCCCCTGCCAGGCGCCCGGTGGCCTGCCCCGCCCGGTTATAGGGATTGGCCTCCGACCGATAATCCATCTCCGGGCTTTCCGAGAGAAGACGCAGCAGATGGGCTGTGGCGTGATGGGAGTGCCCCTCCTCGGAGAGATGCTTCGCCATGGGGCCGTGGATCGAAGCCACGCCGCTCTTCAGCCAGAGGGCATGGAGCGCCGACACGTCGGAATAGCCGATCAGCCATTTAGGGTTGGCCCTGACGGTGGCCGGTGGGATATGGGGGAGGAGATGAACGCAGCCGTAGCCTCCGCGGGCGCAGAAGATGGCTTTGATCCCGGGATCCGTGAGGGCTGCAAGAAGATCGGATGTGCGGCCCTCCTCAGAGGCTGCGTAGCTGCCCGAGGCTGGGCCTTTTGCATGAGGCATCACCACTGGCCGGTAGCCCGCTTCCGAGAGAAGGCGGGCCGCGCCGTCGATATATTCCTCTTTCACGGTCGAGGCCGGCGAGACAATCGCTATTCCGTCGCCCTGACGGAGTCTGGAAGGATAGATCATCACGTCAGTTCACTTTTACCGGGATTCCTGTTTCCCTTTCGATCCTTTCCCCGATGCGGGAGAGCTCCTCCATCCCGATCTTCACCAGCTTCTCCTCCGGAGTGGAGCGGTCGAGGCTGTAGATCATGATTTCGCGTGGGCGGATCTTCCGGTAGGCCTCCATGAGAGCCTTGATCTCCTCATCCGTGGTGTTGTCTACGGTTTTGCCGTTGTGTTCCCCGCGGAGCATCATCGTCTGGATGATTCCCGTTCCCTCAAACTGCCCAAGCGCCTCCACCACGCTCCCGACGGTGAATTTTTCCGACACCGGCTGGTCGATGAGACGCATGGTGCTTTCCACGGCTGAATCCAGCTTCAGGATATTGTTGTCAACCCTCTTGAGGGCTTCTGCCGTTTCGGGCGAGAATATGCGCGTGGAGTTTGTGAGCACCGACACTTTGGCTTCCGGATAAAACTCATCGCGGAGGGCTATCGTGTCGTTGATGATGGCGGGGAATTCCGGGTTCATGGTCGGTTCCCCGTTGCCGGAGAAGGTTATCACGTCAAGGCTTTCTCCCGCCTCCCTCATTGCCGAGAGCTTTTCGCGGAGGTCGCAGGCCACTTTCTCGCGCGGCGGAAGTCCGGCTTTCCCCGCTCCCTGCGAATTATAGCCCGCCTCGCAATAGATGCAGTCAAACGAGCACACTTTCCCGTCGGCCGGGGAGAGGTTGATTCCGAGCGACACTCCGAGCCTTCGGCTCCTGATCGGGCCGAACACCGTTGAATGAAACAGTATTGTCTGATCTTTTCCCATCTTTCTCAGTTGTAGTTGAGGATCTCGATTGAATTCATATCGAAGGCATTTTTTTCACTTGCAAATTTAATGCATCCTCTCCTTATATCCAAAATAATCCTGGAAAAGACCCACAAATCCTCAACCATCAAGGGGGTGCGGGCTTATTAGTTCATTGCCGACAGCTCTCTCCCGTAGCACTTCCCTCACGTGTCTCTTGAGGTTGGTGGAGTTGTCCCATCTACCCTGATAGGTGAATGTATAGGCAGAGAGATAGAGGAGATAGGGGATCAGGATGGCAAGCGTCAGTACTCGCCGGCTACGCAATCCGCAGGCCGCCCACCAACCCGCCAATGCCGCCGGTCCTAACAGCGCCACATATAGATAACGGTCGCAGGTCACCGTGAAACGCGACATAGGTATGAAATGAAGCATCAGCACCAGGTTCGCGAGGAAGAAGAGCACGGCGAACACCAGAAGCCGGTTCCTGCGGTAGTGGAATACCAGGCAGCCCGCAATCACGACAAGCACCGGGTATATCCACAGATGGAGCGGAATATTTTCCCCCGGCTGATAGGGGAAGGGATAGACGTAGGTGAGCTTGCAGGGGAGGATCGTCTTGACGATATATTCGTAGAGGGAATAGGATGCGAGCACGATGCGGTCGGCGGGGCCATCGTAAACCGGCATCCGACCTGAGCCTGAATACCAGTGGGTGATCATTGTAACCACTCCGAAGAAGAGGGCGAGGAAGATCATGGGAAGCTTCTCCATGATGAGATCGGATAGCCTCTCCCGGCGTTTCACGGCATAGTCGATCACCATGCAGCAGAGCACGTATGCCACGGCCTGCTCCTTGGCTCCGAAGGCGAGTGCGAACAGGAGCAGCACCGCGAGGTAGGTAAGCCGCGAGCGGCTTCCGGTGTACCTGACGTAGAGATACAGCCCCAAAAGATAGTTGAAGGAGCAGAGTACTATCTTTGACGCGCTCACCCACGAAACTGCCTCCACATTCACCGGATGCACGGCGAAGAGCAACGCCCCGATGAAGGCAGCGGTGGAGCTGTGGTCGTGGCCCCCCTGCCCCCTGAAGGGGGAGTTCAGGTTCTCCTTATATAAGTTGCTCTGCATCTCTCCCTTTAGGGGGCAGGGGAGCCTATGCATTGCTGTCAACAACGCGTCGAGGAAGAGATAGGCGATCACCACGTTCAGCACGTGGAGCAGGACGCAGAAGCCATGATAAACCAGGGAATTATATCCCGATATGTAATAGAGAAGGGTATATACGAGCTGGTTGAGTGGCGAGTATTGGCCATAATAGATATGGGTCAGTATCCTGCTGATATTCTCCGCAGAGAATCCCGTGTCGGTATATGAGTTGAAGACCTGCCACTGGTCATCCCAGATCATCAGGAACTCGTTCCCCACCGACCGCCAGTAGAGGAGGAGAGTAATGATCACCAGCAGGAGGATATGCAGGCCTCGGCCCCCCTGCCCCCTAAAGGGGGAGTTCAGGTTCTCCTTATATAAGTTACTCTGCATCTCCCCCTTTAGGGGGTCGGGGGGCTTAGCTGTCATCTCACTCTTCATCATTCAGCCTATTCTTTAGGAATTTATGGAATTCTGAAGTCATCGGTTCAGTGGAGTTACTTACGAAACAGGAGGCCATCACTTTCCCATCCTCCACATAGAGGAGCACCGGCACTTCCTGACCGTTTTCAAGACCGGGAAGCAACTGCCCCTTCTCAAGCTCATAATAGCGTGAGGCCGGGATATTGTTGTCGCTAACATAGTCGCCAACCGGGGAGTCATAGATATAGAGGATCTTTCCTGTCTCTGCGATTCTGTTGAGCCGTGACACCTCGTTTCTGGTGCAACCCTGGCAGTTGTTTGTAGACAGCAGGACTATGCACGCGTTGCCGTCCATGAGCTCACCGAGCCTCAGCCCCTCCATGAGCAGCTTCCCCTTCTTGTTATGTTCCGTCAGGGTAAGCTCAGGATTGATCAGAGAGCCGACAAGCTCCAGACCTCTCCCGAAACCCTCCGCGTATTCCTCCGATGCTGACGCCTCGGGTTGCCTGTGCGTATCCCCGTAGAGCCGATAGATATACCAGAGTGCGACTGCGATGGCGATGGCGGTGACCATCGCTGTCAGCATGAAGAAAAGTCTGTCTGACAGTCTTGACATGAAAGGGATTATTTAGACAATGGATAAAAGATCAATGTGAATAAATAAGTAGGAACGGATTCACATAAAATTGGTATTTAAGTGAACTGGTCCTATTCATTGCGGCCTAGTAGCCCAAAAAGGTAGAGGT
This sequence comes from uncultured Sangeribacter sp., assembly GCA_964425935.1. Lineage (GTDB taxonomy): Bacteria > Bacteroidota > Bacteroidia > Bacteroidales > Muribaculaceae > Lepagella. The sequence continues at coordinate 15,637 of CAYROR010000004.1, read as the reverse complement.
ACCTTATCTGTCCAGTCAAGTGATCCGGGAAGTTTCTTCAACACTTTATGACACTCTATATCCTGGATATGATTTAATTCAAATGCCTGGCCGCCAATATGTGTAATTGTGTTGGGGATTTTTAATTTTTTTATCTTCGACCCCGCAAAAGCAAAGTCGGCGACACTTCTCACAGTAGCCGGGAACTGATATCTTTTCAAAGACGGATCTACAAATATCAGCTCCGTCATGGTTTTGTTGTAGATGCAGTTCCCTTCCGACTTGAAGAAGCGGGAGTCAGGTGATATCCTTATATCAGAGAGTCTGGAACAGCAACTGATGAACAACGGAGCCAGTTTAGACACTGAAGCCGGAATGCTCAATGATGTCAGACTGCTGAATATAAAGGCTTCCTGTTCAATCACGCTTACCCCTTCCGAGATTTTTACTGACTCGAGACTCTTGCACATATTAAATGCATATCTTCCGATTGTGGAGACCTTGTAGAGCTTACCGGAATGACTGACGGTTGCAGGAACCACCACATTCCCCTTATAGGCCAGGGACTGATCCTTTTCGTCGTCATCTTTCTTGAGTTTGTTGGTTACGGACAATGTGCCGTCCTTGAGGATACTGTAGGCTATCCCCTTCTCGATAAAATCGTAGGCGAAGACCGATAACTGGGTGCAGACCAACATCAGAACTGCCGTAATAATCTTCTTCATTTTTTAGTATTTTATAATTTACAAACATCAACTGTAAGCCCACGGCACCCTTAAGGGAAATGGTGAGCTATCTTTATACTGAAAAATCTCAATGCGAATAAATCAGCAGGAACGGATTCCCCTCCGGATCAACATTCCGGATGGCAGAGATCACGCTCTCAGGCAGCAGCACCGCCTCCGGATCCTCGGAAAGGACGGTGATGAACTCCTGATTGTCACCCTCCGGATAGATAGAGATGATTTCCTTTTCGTTATATCCCACTGGATTTATTATTGAACCCTCATAGACAACCTTCCTTATTTGCGCCTCCACCAGACTTGTTGACCCCAGATGATAGCCACTTCCGGTTTCCTTATCCAACCAATAATAGCCATTTTCACTCTCCCAGTGGGCAACCAGAAGTATATATCTTTCGGTTTCAAACATCTTGTCTATGCCCTCAAGAAGTTTCTCCCTGTCGCAATATCTGTAGAACTCCACATCATATCCGAAATCAGCCGCCACTTTCTTCGATACAATTTTCTTTCCCAGATCCAGTTTATACAGAGGCTCGATCTTTTCTTTCTTTATAGAAAACAATGTGTCTGACAGGAATTTAACAAGCTTCATTTCATTTCCGCAAACCGACATGGGCTTTTTTGAGAAGGCTCTCACGAATCCATCAACAGTCACAGGGGCAAAGGAATCGAAGTTTTCATATTCCCCATCAGGACTTATCAGAGTAAAGGCGAATTCCTGAGCCGGCTTCACTCCCGTGAGTTTATTGCATGCGAGAATGGTGCCTTCCTGATTGCTCTCCATGCTTTCAATCCAGCGGAGCTCTCGAGGCAATTTCCTTTTCTTCACGAATTCTCCGCTGAGCTTATAGCTGACTATCTCCTGCTTGACTCTGTCGTAGGCATTGATGATTCCATTTCCGGACTCGTAGAATATATCCTGCACTGCTATATATTCCTCCGGGCCTTCTCCCGGAGCTCCAAGATGCCGGATGTATTTCCCGTCTTCCCGGTTAAATACCGCTATCTCATTATCTGCTGTCAGCACCACCAGATTCCCTTCGGCATCCACTACCTTCTTGATCTCTCCCAATATGGATTCGTCAGTCATTTCAAGCTGCACACAGGTGATATTACTGAGCTCATCTGTTGGCCTGAAAGAGCCATCGCTCTCCTCAAACTTGATTACCGTCAGTTCTCCGGTCTCTTCATTGGAGGAGTTGGGATGACACGAATAAAGAGCCAACATAATCAGGCATACTGTACTAACATAATATTTATGCGATATATTTATTTTAGTTATCATGATTTCAGATATATTTATTAATGGTTGTAAATAAAAAAATTTTTGATAATTCAATTCATCCCTTCTTGATAATATGGCATAAGAACCTATGGTTGTCTGTTTGTACTTACAACCATAGGCTCTAATACACTGTTAACTCTAAAAAATCATATCAATACAAAAGAAGTCTGCTCTGATTGATTTTCAAAGACATTTTCGGTTGCTGTCGTTGTGTAAGGTCTCAGATTGATGATCGGGGTCTTGATAATCCAATCAGGGTTTAGGAACTGTAGGATTACCTTCGTCTCCGGTGCCTGTCCCTGTACCGGTTTCGCTTCCTGATCCAGTGTTATCTACATCCTTGACACCTATAAATTTTAGTTTATTGGCTTCATTGGTATTACACCAATCGTCAGGATTTCCGCTATAATTACAGAAGAACTTAAGATATTTAACTATATATTTTTTATTTATGAGATACCCCGTATGTGGTTCTCCATAAAATTCGATCTCTCCTCTCCCGTTTGAGACGAATTCCTCTTCCTTTTCTACACTGTCCAGAAAATAACCCCTTCGATATTCGGGTCCATATCCTCCCGGATTCGGAGGAGGGGTCGGACCATTTTCGCCGGTAGTGGTTCCTCCCCCGGTGTTATCTCCGGTGTTGTCTCCCCCGGGGCTGTCGTCACCGTTTGTCTGGGCGAGGATCTCGCTGTGGAGACTGTTCGTTGCGAGGCCATAATTGTTTATGGCGTTCATGATGTTCATCGCCGCTCCGAAAAGGAGGAAGGCAGATGCAAGAGTCAGAAGGATCTGTTTCTTTCTCATTTTTATAAATTTGATTTAGGTTAATAATTTCGGCATTTGATTCACTTACTCCACCTCGTAGGTGCCGGTCCATAGGGTACCGTTGACAGTGAGGAGGATGGTGTAAGTGTGCGGACCGTCAAGAAGGGGGATCGCCACGGAGTGCTCCACGGTGAATGTGGAGAAGATGCTCTCTCCGTCGCGGAGGATCTCGATGACAAGCGACGCATCCTCTGCGATGCGGTCTACGGTCAGCAGAGCACCATCGGTGATGGTCACCTGTGGCGCACGCGCAGGAAGCTTTGGAATAGGAGGCCCTTTTTCAGGGACTGTTTCCGAGGCTCCCGGTGTCATGTCCACATCCTCTCCGGCTGCTATGGCCGGCAGGGAGAGGCTCAGGCAAGCGAGCCCAAAAATAAAGAGTTTTTTGTCCATGAGCAGGATATTTGGTTAAGGTTAGTAGGGAAATTGTGCTTCCCCATTACAATACAATGCAAAATTAGATACTTTAATCCGAATGGCCATAAATTCAGAACCTAACAAATCTAACATGCCCCCAAATGTTAGATTTGTTAGGTTTTTCTTCATACGATTCTTCCTTTCATATTGGTTGCGATGAAGAATACCGCGTCTGATCAATGTTACCTAACTCTGAAGCTGCGGATATATTCTTCCCATTTTTTTGCTCCTCGTTTATCAACAACTTTTGCAAATAGACGTATGCGCTGCATTGATAGTGCTTCCGATGAGCTTTGAAGAATACCGCCACAGCCTTTCAAGTTTATTGCAAGACGGATAAGCAGGGTGTCGTAGAAGTCACGGTCGCTAAGCTCCATGTTTAATCTCAGTTCTTCCATACTCTCATAAAATTTCTGATCAAATTTCTTAATAAACTCGTCGAGTCTGGCAAGTTCACCGTCTGTTGCGCCTAACCGGTTATTTTCAAGGAATTCATTTTTGAATTTCACGTTATCAATCTTTGAAACGATCATTTCAAGTTTTTTCTTCCTCCTTTCAATCTCGCTGTCTTTCCGCTCAATTTCAGCGTTCTTGCTTTCAATCTCGCTGTTCTTGCGGTCAATTTCGTTGTTCTTGCTTTCAATCTCGCTGTCTTTCCGCCCAATTTCAGCGTTCTTGCTTTCAATCTCGTGGTTTCTTTCCTCAATCACGCTGTCCTTCCGCTCAATTTCAACGTTCTTGCTTTCAATCTCGCGGTTTCTTTCCTCAATCACGCTGTCCTTCCGCTCAATTTCAGCGTTCTTGCTTTCAATCTCGCGGTTTCTTTCCTCAATCACGCTGTCTTTCCGCTCAATTTCGGCGTTCTTGCTTTCAATCTCGCGATTTTTCTGTTCAATCTCGCTGTTCTTCCGCTCAATTTCGGTGTTCTTGCTTTCAATCTCGCGATTTTTCTGTTCAATCTCGCTGTTCTTCCGCTCA
>CAYROR010000004.1:0-11307 GCA_964425935.1 uncultured Sangeribacter sp. | reverse complement strand
ATTTCGGCGTTCTTGCTTTCAATCTCGAGGCTTTTCTGTTCTATCTCACTGTTTTTCATGGATATTTCTACATTCTTATTTTCAATTTCGCGGGCTTTCTCTGCAAGCTTTTCCTGCATTTCCTGAAGTTCCTTTTTCCTTTCATCCAGCGTTTTCTCAAGGTCGTTGATCTTTTTGAGACTCCTGATTTTATTGCGTTGCCAGATAATCAGTATTATAGCCAACCCTATAAAGAGGGTCATAGCGGTTATCACCAGCCAGAATTTTTTCTGCTCCAGGATGGAGTTATTTTTCTCAAGTTCCAGATTATCCTCCGCAAGTTGCGACTGTGAGTAGAACTCATTGAGTTCGCCAATGGTGGCGGCCGCCTCTATTGCCGATATTGAATCCGCGATGAGATAGAACTTATCGGCATATTCGAAGCCGCGCCTGCCATCTTCGCGGTCAAGATAGATACGGGCGAGATTTCGGGCTGCCGTTTTCCTTGCGTAAATATCCTCGCTGTTGGCGAGTAGATCAATAGAGCGGCGCTCCAGATCCTCTGTCCTGCCAAGGTGAAGATCAATGTCATTGACAATGCTTTCTACCGATGAGCGGGAACTCGCATCGACCTCTATACCGCTGCTCCTTATCACAGAGTCCGCCTTCTCATAGTCTCCACATTCCTGATAAAAGGATGCAAGTTGGGTGGCATAGATCGTCTTTTGCACCGGATCCTCAATATAAGAGAAATACGGAGCCAGCTCCCTATAGATTTTAAGTGCGCTGTCATTATAGTTTAAGCCTCTATATTCATAGGCGAGTATAAGCTCGCTCCTTGCCATCATCAGGGAATCATTCAGCTTCCGGGCATTATCTACCATCCCCTTGGCATATTCCACCCCATGAAGATGCAGTTTGCTACGGCTGCAGAGATCGGCCATCTGGCCGAAGATAACCATCATCAGGCGCGAATCGGTCTTTTCATCGGAGCTTCGCAGAGCTTTGCGGAAATACTCCATCCCTTTGGCCTTCTCTTTGCGTTCCATATATATTCGACCCAGATATAGTTCACGCGCGCGTGAAGCTCCGGGTCGCGGTTGCCGTCAAGATAATAGTCCTGAAGGTATGAAACTGTGGCTGCCGTTGTGTCGGTATGGTCTGATTTATCGGCCGATTCGGCCATCAGAAGCCGCCGGAAGGACCGGTCTCCTTCTCCGAGTGAAACCGTGTCGATCTCCATCAGGGCGTCATATACTGAATCGGGATTCTGCCAAAGCGCGGAATCCAACTGTGCGAGTCGCGCATCGCGCTCATCTCGGCAGCCACACACGGCAGCCGCCACAAATATTATTATGATGAATTGACTAATCTTCATGTCATTTATGTTGAGATTGCAAAGTTAATAAAAGTTTTTAAAAATGATCCCCCCTCGCTCTGACGGCGCTCTGACGGCGCTCTGACGGCGCTCTGACGGCGGTCAGACGATGGTCGGACTGTGGTCGGACGATGGTCGGACTGGGGTCGGACGGTGGTCGGATAGAGGGGGAACTATTATATTATTTCGGATGTTTATATGATGACGGCGGGTGTGGACCCCTGCCGGATTTCTAATGTTTAATAATTAAATGGTTTATTTTATTATGGAAAAGAATATGAATCTCTTTCTCCTTGACTTCGGCGATTCCGCGAAGTTCCGTCTCCCATTTGCCGGCTCACTTGAGGAGCTGAAGAAGTCTTCCCTGATGGAGACGGTCAAGAAGGAGCTTACCGGTTTCATAACATCGAAGATCGGCATGGGAAGTGATGCCAAAGCCTACGCTGAGCCTCAGATTGAGGAAATAGCCCCCGATAAGGCGAAGGATTACGAGAATTACCCACTTTTTGATTCCTCGGCACTCAATAAGATCAGGGATGTGCTTCTCAACGAAGTGAAAGACATGGACTCCGTGAAGGAGCTCAATCTCGACGCGCCGTTCGGCCTCCAGTGATACCCCGGAAACGAAATGAAGGAATGGCTATGCCTTTAGCAATAAAAGGCATGGCCATTCCTTCATTCTGTTGAGGATCTATGGTTCCGGGGGTCAGAGTTTATAGAGGATGTAGTCGCCGGGAGCGATCGTGAGCTTCGGTGAGTCTGTGTCGCGAGAGAGGCTGCCGTCGGCATTCACCCTCCTGATCCCTTTGGGACGCTGAAGCGACACAGTCTGGGCATGGTCGATGTCGCGGTTCAGGATCATGAGATAGTTGTTTTTGCCGTTGTGGAAGCGGGAAACCATCACTCCCTCTCCATCTGCGGTCAGTTCCCCGAAGCCTTGCGGCAGGCTGGTGAGCCGTTTGGTTCCCGGGGGAATCACGGCTCCCGTGTGGGCCACATCGTCGACTTCGGCTCCTAAGAAAACTTTGGTAAGGGCGCGGATCTCACGGTTGAGGTCGCGGATCAGATAATAGGTGTCGGTGCGTTTGCCGGTTTCGTCGATCGGAGCATGATGGAAATTCCATGTCTCGGATCCCGGTTGCCAGTAGGTGAAATATTGGATTCCCTGCGCTCCGTAGGCGAGGGCCGTGAATGCCTCGAAGCGGAGATGCACGGGCGTCGGGATAGGGTAGGGGTCGTGGGCCGTTGCCAGGCAGAAGGCCCAGAAGGGGATGCCGTTTCTTTTTGCCACTTTTGAGACGATCTCGAAGTTCTCATAGATGGAGGTGCGCGGATAAATGATGCCGGCATCCTTATTCTCCACTATGGGATAGAAGTCGAATGAGATGAGGGGGATCCTCACTTCGTCGACGTAGCGCTGAACGTAGTCTTCATAGTCGCGGGCTCCGATTTCGGCCGCGCTCACCATAGAGGGGAGGAGGTTCAGATAGAGCAGATGGGTGGAATCGGCGGCCATGATGCGGTCGCGGAATGAGGATAGATCCTTGAATCCGGCCACGGTGGGTTCATCCCTCAGGAAATAGCCCGCCACTCCGGGATGATCCTTAAACTTGTCTACGGAATTTTTTGTGTCGCCGTAGACTCCGGTGGAGGTGGCCATGATCTTCACTCCGGTTCCTCTGGCGGCCTCAAGAGCCCGCTCCACCTGTTCGTCGTGATAGAAATGGGAGAAGGAGATGTTGAAACCCGCGTCGCGGAGTTCTGCATAGCGTTCGTTGGTCTGTGCGGAATCCGGGAGAATGGAATACCAGGCGAGGATCGGAAATTCGCCCGGAGTAGGGTTCTTGTATTTCGGCGTGGCAGCCAGCGTTGACATTGAGGCCGCCGTCAATGATAGGGAGAGGATGATTCTTGAAAACTTCATGGTCTGTCGGGTTTGGTTTCCGCAAAGGTAATGATTTTTCCCGTTTCAGGAACACTGTTTTCCTGTCCGGCTGTAAGGAAATGAAGAAAAAACAGATTCTCAAAGGCTTTAATTTTGCCGATTCTTTATTTATAATATTGAGGTTCAGGATGATGTGGAGGTTTTCTACAAGTCGGGAATATTGTGTGGAAAATTGTCGGAATCCTCAAATTTGTGTAATTTTGCAGAGTATATGATAAACTTTGAAGTTAAAGACGTTAGGATGCCTGATCTGGATCTTGAGAGAGTGGGCGTCTGGCTTGAGGAGGTGGCTGCCGCCCATGGTTATCGTGTGGGCAACGTCGGCTATCTCTTTTGCGACGATGCGGAGATCCTGCGCGTGAACCGGGAATTTCTCCGCCATGACTATTACACCGACATCATCACCTTCGACTATACGCGTCGCGACAGGATCGGGGGCGACATCTTCATCTCTCTCGACACGGTGGGGAGCAATGCCGCGGAATTCGGTCAGCCATACTGCCGGGAACTCCTTCGCGTGATTGCTCACGGAGTGTTGCATCTCTGCGGCATCGACGACAAGGGTCCGGGTGAGCGCGAGATCATGGAGCGTGCGGAAGATGCCGCTCTCCTTCTATGGAATTTCATGAAGTAAAAAAACTGAAACTTTGAGATTATGAAATTTGAATATGACGTGATTGTTGTCGGAGCCGGACATGCCGGATGTGAGGCGGCCGTGGCTTCCGCAAGGCTGGGGGCTTCGACGCTGCTCATCACGGCCGATCTCAACAAGGTGGCGCAGATGTCGTGTAATCCGGCGGTGGGCGGCATTGCCAAAGGGCAGATTGTGCGGGAAATCGACGCTCTCGGTGGGCAGATGGGCGTCATCACCGACATCACTGCCATTCAGTTCCGTATGCTTAACCGCTCGAAGGGTCCGGCCGTGTGGTCGCCGCGCGCTCAGAGCGACAGGACGCGCTTCATCGATGAATGGAGGAAAGTGCTTGAGGAGACGCCGGGTCTCTCTCTCTTTCAGGATATGGTTTCCGATATCCTCTTTGATGGGGATGAGGGGAATGTGGCGGTGGCTGGCGTTGAGACGGCGCTTGGTTTCCGCTTCTCCGCAAGGAGGGTGATCCTCACTGCGGGAACGTTTCTCAACGGGCTCATGCATTTCGGTTCCACCAAAGTTGAGGGGGGGCGTATATCCGAGCCAGCCTCGAAAGGTTTGACGGAGAAGCTTGTCTCCATCGGGATCCGTTCATTGAGAATGAAGACGGGCACTCCCGCTCGCATCGATTCGCGCACGATTGATTTCAGGTTTACGGAAGCGCAGAACGGCGACGACCCCGTGGTTGTGGAGTTTTCCGACGATGGCTCGGAGCCTAAAGTGGAGCTTGCCTCCCGCGATTTCCATAAATTCTCGTTTCTCCCAGGTGTGGGTCGCCGGCTCAAACCTCGCGATTGTTTCATAGTCCACACCAGCCCGGAGGTGCATCAGGTGCTTCATTCAAATCTGTCGCGGTCTCCGCTCTATAATGGGCAGATAAAAAGTATAGGACCTCGCTATTGTCCGAGCATCGAGACAAAGATCGTCACCTTCGCCGACAAGGAGAGTCATCAGCTTTTTCTCGAGCCTGAAGGAGAGAACACCTCCGAATTCTATATCAATGGATTTTCCAGCTCCCTCCCATGGGAAGTTCAGATCGAGGCCCTCTCTCTGATCCCCGCCTTGCGCAATGCCCATTTTTATCGTCCGGGTTATGCCATCGAATATGATTATTTCGATCCTACACAGCTCACCCACGATCTTCAGTCGAAGCTTGCCCGCGGACTCTATCTTGCGGGGCAGGTGAATGGCACCACAGGATATGAGGAGGCGGCTGCCCAGGGTCTCATGGCCGGGATTAATGCCGCGCGCGATGTCGCGGGGCTTCCTCCCGTTGTGCTTGGCCGCGACATGGCTTATATAGGGGTGCTGATCGATGATCTCGTGACAAAAGGTGTCGACGAACCCTACCGTATGTTCACCTCCAGGGCTGAATACCGGATTCTTCTCCGACAGGACGATGCCGACATGCGCCTCACTCCGATCGGCGGCGAGATCGGTCTTGCCTCGGAAGAGAGGGTGAAGGCAATGGAGAGCAAACGGGCCCAGAGGGACGCCCTGATCGATTGGTGCTCGGCCTTCACCGTCAGGATGGGGGAGGATATTAACCGGAAGCTCTCGGAAGCAGGAACGACTCCGTTGTCATCCTCGGTGAGACTTGTGGAGCTTATCAAGCGTCCGCAACTCGACATCCTGAAACTTGCCGGAATGATTCCTGCTCTTGCATCGCGTCTTAAGCGGATTGAGGCTGTGAGGAGGGATGAGATTGTAGAGGCTGCCGAAATTCTTATCAAATATGACGGGTATATCCGGAGGGAGCGTGAGCTTGCCGAGAAGACGGCCAGACTGGAATATGTGAAGCTGCCGGATTCGATTGATTATTCCTCTTTGAAGGCTCTTTCAACGGAAGCCAGGCAGAAGCTCGAGGCTATAAGGCCTGTCACGATAGGACAGGCCTCCCGCATTCCCGGAGTCTCTCCTTCCGACGTCAATATTCTCCTTGTGCTCCTCGGAAGATAACCGTAGACTGATACAATCTCTGTGAGCTTTTCACGTTATAAATATCAGAGACCCTAAAAGATAAATCAAAATTGTTTCACGTGGAACAATTCAAATCCCGATAATCTATAAACAAAATCAGATATGCAAATCGATCAGCTGAAATCCCTGATCCGCGATGTGCCGGATTTTCCGTCGAAGGGGATAATGTTTCGCGATCTCACCACGATGATCAAGAACGGAGAGGCTCTCCACGTCATGAGCAAGGAGCTCGCCGCCCTCTATGAAGGGAAGGGAGTGACCAAGGTGGTGGGGATAGAATCACGCGGATTCATCGGCGGAAGCATCCTCGCTTTTGAACTCGGATGCGGGTTTGTCCCTGCACGCAAACCCGGGAAGCTCCCTTCGGTCACGGTGAAGAAATCCTACGCCAAGGAGTATGGCGTCGATACGATAGAGCTTCACAGCGATGCCATCACGACGGATGACGTGGTGGTGATCCATGATGATCTTCTCGCCACCGGAGGAACGATGCGCGCATGCTATGACCTCGTGAAAAGCATGAATCCGAAAAAAATCTATATCAACTTCATCGTCGAACTGACCGCTCTCAACGGGCGCGACGTTCTTCCGGAAGACTGCGAGGTGACAACACTTCTGAAATACTGATCGCGATCAAACCGGAAGTTTCCGAAGAATATTCTTTATTGCGGAGAGACGGAGCGGGGGCTACTGTCTCTCCGTCTCTCTTTAATTATGACTATGGACAGCAAGACACGCCACATTGAGGAACTCCTTGCCGATGCCGGAAGAAATATCGATGAAACCGGAAAATTCGACATCGAGATTGTCCCTGACAGAACACGCGAGGATATATTCAACAACCGCCCCGGAGAGCATCTCAGGGAGAAGATCCTTAATCTGCCGGAGGCCCCGGGGGTGTATATGTATCTCGACCGGCAGGGGAAGGTGATATATGTCGGAAAGGCGAAACGGCTGAAGAGACGGGTGTCGTCTTATTTTAACCGTCGCCATGATTCCACACGCACGAATCTTCTGGTGAGAAATATCGTCGACATGCGTTTTATCGTGGTTTCATCGGAGGAGGATGCGCTGCATCTGGAAAACGCGATGATCAAGACGTATCAGCCGCACTACAACGTGCTCCTGAAAGACGACAAGTCATATCCCTGGATCGTGGTGACGAAAGAGCTTTATCCCCGGGTGTTCATGACGCGGGAGAAGGGGATCGACGGGAAATATTATGGCCCCTACAGCAATCTTCAGAGCGCGAAGCTCGTTCTCCAGCTCATCCGCGACATCTATCCCCTCAGGAGCTGCCGCCATCTCCTGGAGGAGAGGGCAGTGGCGAAAGGGAAATTCCGTCTCTGCCTCGACTATCACATCAAGAAATGCGGAGGTGCGTGCCGGGGGCTCATTTCTCCCGATGAATACGGGAAATTTGTTGCCCAGGTGAGGCAGATCCTGAGCGGAGAGACGATGGTGCTCGAACAGCATCTCCGCGAGGAGATGGAGCGCCTGAGCGCGGAGTGGAAGTTTGAGGAGGCGCAGGCCGTCAAGGAGAAATATGAGATCCTGAAACGCTACAATGCCAAGTCGGTCATTGCGCGTTCGGATGATGCGGATGCCGACATGTTTGCCTACGATGAATCCGGCGATTCCGCGTTTGTGAATTTCATGCATATCCATCATGGGGCGGTGGTGCAGAGCCTCAATATGGAGTTCCGCAGGAAGCTTGCGGAAACTCCCGCGGAGATCCTCTCCCTCGCCATCGTGGAGGTGGGGAGACGTTTCGAAAGGGATTTCTCCACAGTCATTGTTCCCTTCCTTCCCGACACGGAGTTCGAGGGGGTGGAGTTTGTCGTTCCGAAGCGTGGCGACAGGAAGAAGATTCTGGAGGTCGGGCTCAAGAACGTCAGGCAGTATATGGCCGACAAGGAGAAGATGGCTGAGAAGCTCGATCCCGAGCGTGGAGTCGAGAAGCTGATGGAGCAAATGAAAAGTGATTTCCGGCTGTCGGTGCAGCCGCGCCACATCGAGTGTTTCGACAATTCGAATATTCAGGGCACGGATCCCGTGGCAAGTTGCGTGGTGTTCCGCAACGGGAAGCCGTCGCGGAAAGACTATCGCCATTTCTGCATAAAGACGGTTGTGGGGGTCGATGATTTCGCCTCGATGAAGGAGGTGCTCCACAGGCGTTATTCCCGGATGATGGCGGAAGGGGAGCCGCTGCCGCAGCTCGTGGTGGTCGACGGCGGAAAGGGGCAGCTCAATGCCGCGGTGGAGGCTTTCGACGAGATGGGAATCCGCGGGGAGGTGGCGCTGGTCGGAATCGCAAAGCGTCTTGAGGAGATCTATTTCCCGGGCGACCAGCTCCCGCTCTATATCGATAAGAAGAGCCGGAGCCTCCAGGTGGTGCAGCATCTGCGCGACGAGGCCCACCGTTTCGGAATCACCCACCATCGTCTGCGCCGCTCAAAGGGGCAGGTGAGAAGCGAGCTCGACGGCATAAAGGGGGTCGGGGAGGTCACGGCCCGGACACTCATGAAGGAATTCAGGAGTGTCAAGAGGGTCCGCGAGGCATCCGAGGAGAGCCTCGCGGCGGCCGTCGGGCCGGCGAAAGCAAGGATAGTCTTCGCCCATTTCCATCCCGCGACGGTGGAAAAATGAGGCTTCGGGCTTGATTCGGCATCACCTTAATGCTGTTATTTGCGTTATATAATAAAGGGGACGCCGGAAGAGGGGCCCTCGGCATATCAGGTTTTGAAAAAAAGATATTATATATGAAGAATAAAAGCAATGACGGGGTAAGAGCCCCGCGCATGAGAAAGAAGGTTCTTCAGGACAAAGTCATGGCTTTCCTGGAGAAGGAAAACAGGCAGGCTTTCAACTATAAGCAGATTGCCTTCGCGGTGGGCGCCACCAATCCCGCCAACCGGATGGACGTCATAAATCTTCTCGACGAACTGGCGGCGGCCGAGCTCATCCAGGAGGTGAGCCTGGGACGTTATAAGGCGATCTCAAACCGTGGCACGGAGAATGTGGGCATTTTCGTGCGCAGGAGCAATGGCCGCAATTCCGTGCTGATCGACGACGAACCGATCCTCGTGGCTGAGCGAAATTCCATGCATGCCCTGAATGGCGACAAAGTGAAGGTGGAGATCTCGGCACGCGTGAAGGGGCAGGAGCCGGAGGCTAAGGTCATCGAGATCCTGGAGCCGAAAGACCAGGTGTTCATCGGAACCCTCCAGGTGGAGAAAAACTATGCCGCCCTGATCACCGATTCCAAGTTTCTTGCAGCCGACATCATCATCCCCCGCTCCAAACTTAAGGGTGGGAAAACCGGCGACAAGGCCATCGCGAGAATCGTTCAATGGCGCGATGAGGAGATGAACCCGCGCGGCGAGGTGGTCGACATCCTCGGCCGGAAAGGGGAGAACACTGCCGAGATGCACGCTATCCTGGCGGAGTTCGGATTGCCGTATAAATATCCCGAGAACGTGGAGAAGGCCGCCGGCAAGATCGGAGCCGGAATCACGCCCGAGGAGATTGCGAAGCGCGAGGATTTCCGCGGTGTCACCACTTTCACCATCGACCCGCGCGACGCCAAGGACTTCGACGATGCCCTTTCGATCAGGCAGCTGGCAAACGGCAACTGGGAGGTGGGCGTCCATATCGCCGACGTGACTCACTACGTCACTCCAAACAGCATCATCGACCGCGAGGCGCAGCAGCGCGCCACGAGTGTCTATCTCGTTGACCGCACCATCCCGATGCTTCCGGAGCATCTTTCCAACGGAATTTGTTCGCTGCGCCCCGATGAGGAGAAGCTCACTTTCTCCGCCATCTTCGAGCTTGACCAGAAGGCCAACGTGATCAACAGCCGCATCGGCCGAACCGTGATACGGTCTGACCGCCGATTCACCTACGAGGAGGCGCAGGAGATCATTGAAACTGGAGAGGGGGATTTCGCCCGCGAGGTGCTCACTCTCGACAAGCTCGCCAAGGAGCTGCGCCACCGCCGCTACGAAAATGGCGCCCTTGAGTTCGACCGCGCGGAGGTGCGCTTCGAGATCGACAAGACGGGCCATCCGATAAGCGTCTATTTCAAGGAATCGAAGGATGCCAACAAGCTCATAGAGGAATTCATGCTTCTGGCCAACATCACCGTGGCGCAGGCAATCGGAAAAGTGCCGGAGGGGAAGAAAGCGAAATCGTTTGTCTACCGCGTCCACGATAATCCCGATCCCGAGAAGATCACCAACTTCTCTCAGATCGCCTTGCGCTTTGGCCATAAGGTGAAGTCGGAGGGGAGCGCCCGCGAGGTCAACAAGAGCCTCAACCGCCTTCTCCGCGACGTGAAGGGTAAAGGGGAGGAGAACATGCTCGCCATGCTCGCCATCCGCAGCATGGCGAAAGCCGTCTACACCACCGACAACATCGGCCATTATGGCCTGGCTGTGGATTATTACACCCATTTCACTTCGCCGATCCGGCGCTATCCCGACATGATGGTTCATCGTCTGCTGGCCAAATATGCCGACGGCGCCAGAAGCGTCGACAAGATGAAGCTTGAGGATCAGTGTAAGCATTCCTCCGACATGGAGCAGCTCGCCGCCAACGCCGAGCGTGCCTCCATCCGCTATAAGCAGGTGGAGTTCATGCGCGACAGGCTCGGGGAGATATATCAGGGAGTGATCTCGGGAGTGACGGAATGGGGCTTCTATGTGGAACTCGACGAGAACAAATGTGAGGGTCTGGTGCCCGTGCGCGATCTGGCCGACGACTATTATGACTATGATGAGAAGAACTATTGCCTGATCGGCCGGAAGTATCACAACAAATATACTCTCGGCGACATCGTGAAGGTGCAGGTGGCCCGTGCTGACCTGGAGCGCAAGCAGCTCGATTTCGCTCTTGTCTCCGATGAAGGGAATCCCAATAAGAATCTGGCTGCCGAGAAGAGCAAGAATCCTCGACATAATCCCCACGACAAAAAGAGCCGCACCCGCGGCGGAAACAGTCGTCGGGCGCGACATTCCAAAGCCGAGAAATGAAACCACATTGCCTGAAACGCCACAGTCCCGAGGATTGTGGCGTTTCTGTATAAATAAATAATAATCAATGGTTTTGCTGATGCGATGGGAGATGGTGGTCAAATCCGGAAGTGTGGTTAAATGTGAAAAAATGTGAAAATGGACTGAAAAATTTTGTCAGTATCGCAGAAAGTAGTAATTTTGCACCGGGTGAGTCCTTCACGACTTGCTCCCCGTAAATCCCCCAGGTCTTGACCGAAGCAAGGGTAGCGGGTTGAGCTGTGCGATGTAGGTCGCTCGCCCATTTGCCTCTTTAGCTCAGCTGGCCAGAGCACGTGATTTGTAATCTCGGGGTCGTTGG
>CAYROR010000003.1:0-92295 GCA_964425935.1 uncultured Sangeribacter sp. | reverse complement strand
TATATTCCGACATGTCGATTCGCGTCATCATGTCTTCGTCGTCAAAAAGATACTCGGCAAGAGCTTTTGCCAGCTCGGTTTTTCCGACACCTGTTGTTCCCAGGAAGATGAAAGAGCCGATAGGACGGCGGGGATCGTTAAGACCTGCTCTTGAACGGCGAACAGCGTCGCTGACGGCACGGATCGCATCGTCTTGTCCGATCACTCTCTTATGGAGTTCCTCCTCAAGATGGAGAAGTTTCTCCTTCTCGCTTTGAGCCATCTTCTTGACAGGGATTCCGGTCCAGCGTGAAACGATCTCGGCTATATCCTCAGCATCAACTTCCTCCTTTATCATGGCACCTTCACCCTGCAGCTGGTGGAGTTTCTCCTGAGTGGCCTTATTCTCGTCTTCTTTCTGTTTGATCTTTGAATATCTTATCTCAGCCACCTTTGCATAGTCACCTTCACGTTCGGCCACTTCCGCCTCATGGTTGAGCTGTTCGATTTCAATCTTATTTTGCTGGATCTTGTTGATTTCAGCTTTCTCAGCCTGCCATTTTGCCTTGAGGGCTTTCTCAGTGTCGCGGAGATTGGCGAGATCTTCGTCGATCTCTTTCACTTTATACTGATCGCCTTCGCGCTTGATCGCCTCGCGCTCAATTTCAAGTTGCTTGATCTTGCGGGAGGCTTCATCGAGAGCCTGCGGCATGGAATCCATTTCCAGACGAAGCTTTGAGGCTGCCTCATCAATAAGGTCGATCGCTTTGTCGGGGAGGAAGCGGTCGGTTATATAGCGCACGCTCAGCTGAACGGCGGCTATGATGGCTTCATCCATGATCCTTACCTTATGATGGTTCTCATATCTCTCTTTCAGACCACGGAGGATCGATATCGCTGAAAGCTCATCAGGCTCATCGACCATCACTTTCTGGAAACGGCGTTCAAGGGCTTTATCCTTCTCAAAATATTTCTGGTATTCATCAAGGGTAGTTGCACCGATCGAACGGAGTTCGCCTCGGGCGAGTGCCGGTTTCAGAATGTTGGCGGCATCCATCGCTCCCTCTCCCTTGCCTGCCCCGACAAGAGTGTGGATCTCATCGATGAAAAGGATGATCTCTCCATCGCTTTGGGTGACTTCGTTGACGATTGCCTTCAGGCGTTCCTCAAATTCTCCTTTATATTTGGCACCCGCTACGAGCGCTCCCATATCGAGAGAGTAGATCTGTTTGCTCTTCAGGTTTTCCGGAACGTCACCTCTGACAATTCGATGGGCGAGACCTTCGGCGATAGCAGTCTTTCCTGTTCCCGGCTCACCTACGAGCATAGGATTGTTTTTTGTGCGTCGGGAAAGAATCTGGAGCACACGGCGGATCTCCTCGTCACGCCCGATCACAGGATCAAGCTTGCCGCTGCGTGCACGGTCATTGAGATTGATGGCATATTTGCTGAGTGCCTGATAAGATTCCTCCGCGCTTTGCTGAGTGACTTTGTTTCCTTTACGGAGCTCGGCAATTGCGGCCTTAAGGCCATCCTCGGTAATGCCTGCGTCTTTGAGAATCTGGGATGCCTTGCATCTGCATTTAAGAATTCCCATAAGCACGGCTTCCACAGAAACGTACTCATCTCCCATGGATTTCGAGAAATCGATTGCCTTTTGCAGGGCGTCGTTAGATTCGCGGCTGAGGAACACTTCACCTCCCGACACTTTCGGAAGGGAAGCGATGTCTTTGTCTACAGCTGTGACAACGGCGTTTAGATTTGCCCCAAGTTTCTGAAATACAAAATTGACAATCGTCTCACTCTCCGATATAAGAGCTTTCAGGATGTGGACCGGTTCGATCTGTTGCTGGCCGTTCTGGCGTGTCAGTTCGATAGCCTTCTGGACCACTTCCTGCGATTTGATTGTAAAATTATTGAAATTCATGTGCGTTGAATAATTGGTTTATAATTAACATTAGATTAAATGCCGCCGGATGGCGGAAGAGTGGAAATCGGTTTTGTTCTCTCCGGAAGCGAGGATATCTAAAAACCGGCTTTCTATAGTAATAACAATCTTTTCCCCCTATGGTTGACTCTCTTTGTATGAAAGAAGAGGTTGATTATTTTTCGCGGAGGATTTCAATCCAGTAATCATCGGGATCGTGGATGAAATAGAGACCCATGTCGAAATTCTCATAACAGATGCATCCGAGCGAACGGTGGTATTCCCTGATTGCATCATAATCCCCCTCTACCGTCATGGCGAGGTGAGACTCGTTTTCACCGAGATCGTAGGGATTGGGATGGTCGCGAAGCCATGTGAGTTCCAGCCTGAAAGTCTCACCGGGACGTGAGAGATAAACGATTTTGAAATTTCCATCCGGATGATTGATCTCTCCGGTTTTCTCAAGACCGAGAGCCTCCTTATAGAAAGCAATGCTCCGGTCAAGATCTGTCACGTTGAAGTTGACGTGGTTGAAATGAGATTTGATTTCCATATTCTGAAGTTTAATCCGGCGGGGAAGAAAAGAAGACTTCCCGGCGTATATCTATAACAAATGGTAGGCCTGATTTCATTAAACAAGGGTTAAAAATGATAAAAATGGAGGTCGGAAGAAAAAAAATCTCCGAATTGTGGGTTTAAATGAAAAAGAAGTATTATCTTTGAACCGCGTAGTTATGACAAACTTGAAATAACCTTAAAAATTTAAACATATATGAAACCTTACGTATTGGGTATTGACATAGGCGGCACCAACACAGTGTTCGGCATTGTCGATGCAAGAGGCCAGGTAGTGGCGAGCGACTCGATCAAGACACGCAAACATTCCAATTTCGATGACTATGTGGAGGAACTCCATGCAGGCGTTATGCGTCTTCTCAAAGCCAATGAGGCTGAAGACAAGATTCACGGAATCGGAATCGGTGCTCCAAACGGCAACTATTACACCGGCCAGATCCTTAACGCTCCCAATCTCCCATGGGGCCTTGAAGTTCCTCTCGCAGAAAAGGTGAGCAAGGCGTTCAATGGTATTCCAGTGGCAGTCACCAATGATGCCAATGCCGCAGCACTCGGCGAGATGACCTATGGCGCTGCCCGCGGCATGAAAGATTTTATTATGATTACGCTTGGCACCGGTGTTGGTTCAGGCATTGTGGTCAACGGACAGCTTGTTTACGGACACGATGGCTTTGCCGGCGAGCTTGGCCACGTGATCGTGAAGCGCAACAACGGACGTATGTGCGGTTGCGGTCGTGCAGGATGTCTTGAGGCTTATTGCAGCGCTACCGGAGTAGCACGCACAGCCCGCGAATTCCTTGAGGTTCGCACTGAGCCTTCATCACTTCGTGATCTCCAGATTGAGGATATCACATCTAAAGATGTGTATGACGCTGCTGTCGCAGGAGATAAACTTGCGAAAGAGATCTTTGAATACACCGGCACAATCCTGGGCGAGGCTATGGCAGACATGGTGGCTTTCTCAAGCCCACAGGCTATTATCCTCTTCGGCGGTCTTGCCAAGAGCGGGGAGCTCCTTCTCCGTCCTCTTAAGGAAGCATTCGATAAGAGTATTCTTCCCATCTACAAGGGCAACACCAAGATTCTCCTTTCCGAGCTTAAGGAAAGCGACGCTGCTGTTCTCGGAGCATCAGCTCTCGGCTGGGAAGCCAAATATAGATATGAAGGCCCCAACACCCTTCCTATCGTGGAATCTTGAGAATAAGACCCCAAAAAAAGTATCAAAAAAGCCTTCCGGACTCTCCGGGAGGCTTTTTTCAAACCAAGAGTTCAGAATATCTTCAGTTCCTGGAAAAGCCGATGGACAGGAAGGCCCATCACGTTATAATAGCTTCCGCTGATGGAGCTGACCGCCACTCCTCCGATCCATTCCTGGATTCCGTAGGCTCCCGCTTTATCAAGGGGATTAAAGGTGGCGACATAATAGTCGATTTCATCTTCTGAAAGCTCGGTGAAGGTCACTTCCGTCACGGTGGTGAATGATGTCCGTTTATCGAGTGTGGTGATCGTGACCCCTGAGGCAACTTTATGAGTTTTTCCCGAAAGAAGACGCAGCATCTCTTTTGCCTCCTCCGAGTCAGATGGCTTTCCGAGAATCCGGTCTTCACATATCACCATGGTGTCGGCCGTGATGAGTAGTTCGTTGGAAGCAATTCTTTTCTGATAAGCATCAGCCTTAATTCCTGAAACGTATTGAGGAACGTCGACGAGCGGAATGCTATCAGGGAAACTTTCATCAATCCCTCCGAGGGTGACCACGTTGAACGGAATGCGGAGCATCTGCATCAGTTCCCTGCGACGCGGGGATTTGCTTGCAAGAAGGATTTTGTATTTATCAAGATTTCTCAGCATGTTTGTCTTCAACTTAAAGAATTAAGATCAAATCAGTGATTTACCATCCGAAAGCTTTTTCATCAGAGAGCCATTTCTCCTGAGCTTTCATAGTCTGCTCCAGGATGTCTCTCACACATCCGTAGCCTCCGGAAAATTTGGATATGAAAGCAGAAGATTGTTTCGCTTCCCAGGCGGCATCAAAAGGGGAGGTCGGGAGTCCTACATGACGGAGGCATGGCAGATCGGGAATGTCGTCGCCCATGTATGCCGTTTGCTCAGGAGTTACCCCCGTTTTCTCCATCCATGATTTCAGGATAGGAAGCTTGTTGGATGCACCCATGAAAATGTCTTCAATCCCCAAAGCCGCAAAGCGCTTGAAAACAGCATCATCCGTTCCCCCTGTTATTATCGCGATTGAGAAGCCTTTCTTTACGGCGAGCTGCAGGGCATAACCATCCTTAATATTGACCATTCGGCGGGGCATTCCATTTTCTCCCAGCGGAATAGTGGAAGGAGAGAGCACTCCGTCAACGTCAAAGACGAAGGCCTTTATTTTTTTAAGGTCATAATTGATCGAGCTCATATTCAGTTATTCTTTTGCTTATTCATTATAAATTGAGAGATCATCCCATATATCTCCTGTAGTTCCGGATGAGATTCAAGCATCCGGAGGTGTGACTCCACAACTTTGCAGTCTCCTCGGGCGGCCGGACCGGTCTGCGCATTTCGCGGATCAATGTGCGAAAGTTTTCCTATTGTCTGTTTGATAAGAGGGAGAAGGACCGTGTAGTCATAGCCATCCTCTTTCAGAAGCTCGTCTGCCATCCCGATCAACGCATTTGTGAAATTACATGCGAACACTGCGGCAACATGTAGTTTTTTTCGCTCTTCGGAGCCAGCAAAGAATACTCTGTCGGTGAAAGATCTGGCCACGTCGGCAAGAATCTCCCTGGCCTCCTCATTGTTCCCTTCAATAAACACAGGGACATCACTTTTCTCCATTTCTACCCCTTTTGTGAATGTTTGGAGGGGATAGAAAACACCTGTCAGAGGGGAGACACCATTCAGCACAGATGCCGGTACCGATCCGGAGGTGTGGGCAATGAGTCTGGCCTTTCCTCTGACTTTTTCCGATACCCGGGGAATGATATCGTCTTTTGAAGCTATGATGATGATGTCATTTTCCGAGGGAAGGTCATCAAGAGTTCTGGAGTTCACTCGGTTAATATTGTGAACTGTCTCCAACCACCCGGCAAGGTGGGAACCAACATTCCCGCATCCTACGATTGAGATATTCAAACCTTTTTTCATGTTTCTTCCAAGTTTATCCGGCAGCGCATCAATGCTGCCATTCCCATGGTCTGCCTGAAATTCAATTCCACACACGGCACGAGTGCGCCTTCAACAGTTGAAAGCATATCTATTCCCACGGGCCCGACATATCGCCCGAGGCAGATGTCGGCAAGGACAGAGCGCTGTGCCTCGATTATCCGTTCTCCCCATTCAGGAGTTGAGGAGGATATAATGGCTGAAATCTCTTGTTGAGGAATGACGTCATTGCCTCCGTAGCGTCCCTCATCCGATGTCTGGAAAAGGGAAAGTCCGAGAAATTCAACGTTTTCGGGATTAATCATCCATTCTGTGGCAAAATCCAGTTTCTTATGATATGCGTGCTCACCCATGACAGAACCCTGGCGCCTGACACAGCCATCCAGCCATTGCTTGATTTTCTCTTTGGGGAATCTTGAGGCGTGAATCACGCCCCTGCCTGAAGAACTCCAGGGCATTTTGAAAAAAGCGTCGCCCTCTTGTTCAAGAAAGCACATTGCCTCATCGGATGAATGGAATTCCAGTGCAGAAACTATTCTGATGTCAGGAAGCACTCTTGACAATGATGTCTGGAAAAGAATGGCAGTGCGCCGATGGGAGAGTTCCCTCAAAGTGTCGATCTCATCCTCGGTCTTCAGAAGAGTTTCCTCCACCCCGGCTTTCACCAGATTTCGCCTTAAGGTGTGGTTCCATCCCCATGGCTTTAGTTCCACATTTTCTCTCCCCAGCTTTCTAACTATCCCGGGGATATCCTTGATTCCGATAATCTTCAACTTGCGCCGGAGTGCTAATTCAGCCAGTCCGTGTTTCCTATCATTGATGTCAGAGTCATCGTCGACCGCGATATAGTCTCCCGGATTGGAGAATGTAGCAGGAAAAAGCTCCATCTCTCTCCGGAATTTCCTGATAGCCGCCGGCATGGAATATTCCTTTCTGCCCATGGCAAGGGCATAGTCGGTTTCGGGATTGAAGATGTGGATCGCTTGTCTGTTCATAAAAGATAAAAGCCGGAAGATATCTCCGGCTTAAAATTTCATGAAAGGGTCATGCCATAGAGGATTGAAAAAACGAATCAGTCGTTGAGACGGTCTTTCTCCTTGGCGGGATTTGCAAAATAGAGTTTATGCTCGATATATTCCTGAGTTGCTATGAGAGTCGGTTTTGGAAGCTTCTCATAGAAACGTGAGATTTCAATCTGCTCACGGTTTTCGGCCACCTCCTCGAGATTATCGGTCGAGGCGAATTCCTGCAGTTTCTTTTCAAGCTCTTTCTTCATCTCCACTGCGATCTGGTTGGCACGCTTGCCAATGATGCAAACAGTCTCGTAGACGTTTCCAGTCTGTTCTGCCATCGCGATCATGTCGCGGGTAACGGTGTTGAGCGGAGCGTTAGTTTTTTTATAGTCCATGACGGAGATATATGATTAAATTTTGGTTTCCTTAAGAAAATTTATTCCTGAACGTGCTTTCTGGCGATCTCGAAGATATTGTCTGCCTCCTTCCGGTTTTTGGAATCCGGATAGTTATTTATATAGGAGTAATACTCATCAATGACGTCACGATATCTGTCGGCCTGTTTCTCGTCGACGCTAAGGCGGGCTTCCTGATACCTTGATTTGAGGATAAGCAACTCAAAGTCTTCGCGGAATTTGGAATAGGGATAAGTCTTGAGAGCATTCTTGGAAGTGATGATGGCGGCCTCATAGTTATTTCCCATGAAGTTTCCGAGGTTGTAGTAAAGCTGGGCGTTCTGAAGCTCTTTCAACGTGAGTTTATCCTGCATCTCGAAGATGGCGTTCTGGGCGATTGTCACCCTGTCGCTGTTCGGGAAATAGTCAAGGAATCCCTGCAGTTCCTCGATGGCTTTCACTGTCTGGCTCTGATCAAGCTGCGGATCGGGGGAGTCAAGATAATAGCCATAGCCGGAATAGAAGCGGGCGAGTTCCGCGAATTTCCCTTTAGGATAGCGGGAATAGTAAGTTTTGAAATAAACTCCGGAGTTCGCGTAGTCTTTGTTTTCATAATGCGACATCGCCAGGAGGAAAAGAGCTTCCTCTCCGTTGGCACTTCCTCGGAGTGGTGTGTAGACTGTCTCAAGCACGGATGCCGCCTGAGTGAATTTTCTGCTGTCGAAAGCCCTTTTCGCGTAATCAAAACGATAGTTAACGTCTTTGCTTTTCAGGGCTTTATTGTATTCTCCACAAGATGTGAGGAGAAGCAGAAACGGTAATAGATATATGATTCTTCGCATCAATTTCAAACTTTGAAATGCAAAATTAATAAAAAGTTTTGAAATAGAGCCATTCCAGACCCTCCAATTCACATTTATTAATATTCAGAGATTCTTTTTAATTATATCAGCCCCTTTTTCTCATCTCCGGAGAGAAGATGGGAATCAAAAAGTTGTCTGAAAAGAGGGGCGGAATAACGGTTCAATGGAAAAAAATAGTTAACTTTGGGCTCCCAAATAAATATTTAGAAACAATGAAGAGTCTCATACCCAAAGGATCGGAAGGATTTATGACGCGCCACCCCGTGATGGCCAACGTAATTGTTGTCATATTAGTGGCATTCCTCGGCCTTTGGATTGTCTATTTATCTCTCCAGATATTCACAAGGCATGGGGAAGGGGAATCAGTGCCAGGAGTGGAGAACATGTCTTACACCGATGCGATAAAAATTCTTCACGACAAAGGCTTCCGGATTGATATCCGCGACTCTCTCTATAAGGATGACGTCAGACCGGGCTACGTCATAGAACAATTCCCGAAGTCTGGAGCCACCGTGAAACCGGGCCGAAAGATTTTCCTTTATATAAATGCCGTTCATCCGAAGGAGGTCGTGATCGATGACGATAATAATCCGGCCGACGACGCGCTGAAAAGTTTCTCTTTCCGTCAGGGAATGGCTCGCCTTGAGGAGCTTGGTTTCAAAAATATCAAGGTTGTCAGAGTCCTGGGTGAGAACGACAGAATCGTGAGGGTTATGGCAAACGGAAGAGTCGTTAAGAAAACACAACGGGTGCCGCTTAATGCTGCAATTGTGGTTGAGGTTAACGACGGACGTCTCGGAGAACTCAGGGATTCTCTGGAGAATGAGGAATTCTATCGTGCCGCAACCGACGATTCGGAGACTGCGGATGGAGATGCATCCTCAGTTGAACCCGTTGAACCTGATAGCGGATCAGAAACGGGAGACGACCTTTAAACATTCTATCTATGGAAGAACAGCTTCGGCTTGTTGATGAAAACGAGCTAACAGATGAACCTTCATATATTTCAGACGACGGGCGTGAAATGTTTGAACATTTCCGTTTCGTTGCCGACAAGGGGCAGCAGATGGTGAGGGTCGACAAGTTTCTTGTTGACCGCATGGAGAAAACATCGCGCAACCGCATTCAGCAGGCTGCCGATGCCGGGTGTGTTATTGTCAATGGGAAACCTGTCAAGTCGAGCTACAAGGTGAAGCCCTTCGATGTGGTGAGCATCGTCATGGACCGCCCGAGATATGAGTTTGAGATTGTAGCCGAGAATATTCCCCTCGACATTGTGTATGAGGACGACTGGGTGCTTGTGGTCAATAAGCCCGCCGGGCTCGTGGTGCATCCCGGCCACGGGAATTATACCGGCACGCTGGTCAATGCTCTTGCATGGCATTTCAAGGATAATCCCGATTATGACGTCAGCGATCCCCGGCTTGGACTTGTGCATAGAATCGACAAAGAAACTTCCGGCCTTCTTGTGATTGCCAAGGCCCCGGAGGCCAAAACCAATCTGGGAAATCAATTTTTCCGTAAAACCACGCGGCGTGAATATGTGGCGATGGTTTGGGGAGATTTCCAGCAGGATTCAGGCACCATCGTCGGAAATATTGTGCGCAATCCGAGAAATAAACTCCAGATGATGGTGACTGACGATCCTGAGGTGGGGAAACATGCAGTGACCCATTATGAGGTGATCGAACGTTTCGGCTATGTCACGGTTGTGAAGTGTGTTCTTGAAACGGGAAGGACCCATCAGATAAGGGTTCACATGCTCAGTCAGGGCCATCCTCTTTTCAACGATGAGCGCTATGGGGGCGACAGGATCCTGAAGGGAACTACGTTTGCGAAATATCGTCAGTTTGTGGAGAACTGTTTCAAGATTTGCCCCCGCCAGGCCCTTCATGCGAGAACTCTCGGATTCATTCACCCCGCTACGGGGAAAGAGATGTTTTTTGAGTCGGAGATTCCGTCAGATATGGCTTCGCTCATCGAAAAATGGCGTGATTACAGACAAAGTTGAAATAATAAATGCAATTTTAGGAAAATTAGTGCTCCGGATTGTTTTTATTTTAAAAGTTATCATTTAACTTTGCAGATGGAGCGCGTTTCGCTTGTCATCCGGACCGGCGGGAACGTCTGACTCCACCCGATAAAACCCTACATAGACAATGAACCATCAAGAGTTTGATTTCAGTGATATAGCTCCATACGACGATTCCGAATTCCATTCGCGGATGGAACAGCTGGTGAAGGAACCAGGTTTTCTGCATGCCGTGAAATACACGATGCCGGAGGATGCTATTCCCGCGCTTGTGGAGGAGCTTCTTAAAATTGACAATAAATATGATTTCCAGCGGCAGGTGATGTTCCCTTTCCTGGAGATGCTTGCAAATACCACTACCTCGGGCATTTCGCTTGGTGGTGTGAAATATCTCAATCCATCGTTGAGCTATACTTTCATCACCAACCATAGGGATATTGTGCTTGACGCCTCATTCCTCAACCTTGCTTTTCTTAGAAAAGGAATCCCCACATCGGAGGTTGCTATCGGCAACAATCTGTTGATCTATGACTGGATCACCGATCTCGTGAGGCTTAACAAAAGCTTTATCGTGAAGAGAAACACCGGTCTTCGCGAAGGTCTGGAAGCTGCAAAGAAATTGTCGGCCTATATTCATTACTGCATCCTTGAGAAGCATGAATCCGTCTGGATCGCCCAGCGGGAGGGTCGGGCCAAAGACAGCAGCGACCACACTCAGGATTCTCTCGTCAAGATGCTTGCGATTGGCGGACAGGGCACGTTTGTTGACAAAGTCAAGGAGATAAATCTCATGCCTGTTTGCATATCCTACGAGTATGATCCCAACGACTATCTGAAAGCCAAAGAGTTTCTGATGAAGAAAAGGGATGCGGATTTCAAGAAATCCCAGCGCGACGACCTCTTCTCAATGGAGACCGGATTGATGCAATTCAAGGGGAAGGTGCACTTCCAGCTGACACCGCGCATCAACAGCAAGCTTGATCAGATTGGAGATTTCCCTGACAACAATAGCGCGGCCCGACATGTGGGGTGTCTCATTGATCAGGCGATCCACCGGAGCTATGAGATCTTCAGCATCAATTATGTGGCATTCGACCTTCTTCATTCCACAAAACGCTTCGAAAGAAAATACACTCCCGCTCAGAAGGATGAGGTGTTGGACTATTTCAACCGACAGCTCGACAAGGTTGATCTCACCGACGTGACGACTGAGGAACGGGAATTCATGTGGCAGATGATGCTGACGATGTATGCCAATCCATTGCGCAACAAACTCCGGGCTCTTCTTGGAGGAATGGAATAAAAAAACAGACTGCCATGAGAATCCCGGTTATTCTTGCCATAATTACGTTGGTGCTCAGTGTCCTTATCGACTTAGGCATCTACAGAGACCTCAGAAAGAATCTCCGTCATCCCAGATGGGAGGGCATCTATATGCTTGTGTCGGTGGTTCTATGGATGATTTTTATTGCGATCTATTTCCTTCCCAAACGTTCAGAATCGTCAGGAATCGTCTATCTGATGTGGCTTCTTTATGCCTATCTGTCGGTCTATCTGGGGAAGATCACATATCTCCTCATCTCATGGATCGGAAGCATCATCAACAGAATTTCCGGGAAAAGACCACGCAGCCATCCCGCAATGGTTCTTGGAACAGTGGCAGGAGTAGCCGTTGTGGTGGTCATGGTTCTTGGAGTTGTGTTCACTCGTCGTCACATTGTGGTCGAGAGGGTGGAGATTTCAAGTCAGGCACTTCCTGAGAAATTTAATGGCTTCACACTTGTTCAGCTCAGTGATCTTCACGTTGGGACGTGGGGTCACGACGATTCATTTCTGTCGGCGCTTGTTGACAGTGTGAATTCATTGCATCCAGACCTTATCGTTTTCACCGGCGACATTGTCAACCGTAAGACCGAGGAATTGCTTCCGTTTGTCAAGACACTCTCGAAACTGAAGGCAAAATATGGAATCATGTCGGTTTTGGGAAATCACGATTATGGCGATTATGTTGACTGGGGTTCTCCTGCCGAGAGGGAAGCTAACAATGCTTTGCTGGCTAATCTTGAAATGGAAATGGGGTGGGATCTTCTAAACAATAGCCGAAGGATAATTTCCCGGGACTCCGATTCGATAATGATTGTAGGAGTAGAAAACTGGGGGGAACCCCCTTTCCCGACGTATGGAGACCTCTCGCTTGCGCTCAGCCCATCTCCGGATTCAGTCTTCAATCAGAACGATGGCCGCTTCAAGATCTTGCTCTCTCACAATCCGGAACACTGGAACCGATATGTGGCTGATAACACGGATTTCAATCTGACTCTCTCCGGCCACACCCACGCGATGCAGGCTATGATCCGGATAGGAGATTTCAAATGGTCGCCGGCGATGTGGCGTTATCCGCAGTGGGGTGGACTTTACGAGCGTGAGAACCATGCCGGGAAGAAGACCCAACTTTATGTCAATATCGGGGCCGGAGAAGTCGGTATGCCTGCGCGGTTATTGAACGCATATCCTGAAATTACATTCATCACACTCCGCAGAGATGCGGCGTCAGAAGGTGTGAGGCCTTGAAATGAAACCGCAGGATCAGGATAAGATAGTGACAGTCTCCCTTGGCTCGAATTGTGGCGACAGGGAGATGATGATTCGTGAAGCCATCGGCTGGCTTTCCGGAGTATTGAAGGAGTTTCATGTTTCCGATATCTATGAGACGGCTCCTGTTGGACACTCCGGCGAGAATTATTTTAATGCGGTTGCTTCGGGAAAACTGGAGATTCCGCTTTCCCAATTCGAGAGACAATGTAAGGAATTCGAGCTTTCACACGGGCGCGACTCCCGCAGCCGTGAACTCAAGCTTGTGCCGATCGATCTTGACGTCGTTACATCCGGAAACAGTGTGCTTCGTCCTGCTGACTACCATCAGGGATTCTATCAGACCGGGTTGCGTCAGCTTTCAGAAGAGGGGGTGTTGCAAGATGTTGTGGTTTTGCCATTTCAGAAATATGGCGTATGACGGCGTCGGGATTGTCAAGCCAATCAAGAGCCCAGATGCGATGGATGCGCCAGCCAAGATTTTCGAGCACGGCCGGGATGGTGATTTCGCGATCGCGTATGGTTGGAAGTGCCCTGTAGTTCAGTCCGTCGATAATTATGCCAATACAATAGGAGTCGGGATCGGTAGCGTCGGTAATGGCTATGTCGACACGGAAATCGCTCCGGCCAACGTTATTGTTGACCATATATCCCTCCCTGCGCAGGCGCGATGCAATTTGCTCCACAAGTTCATCACGATTATAGGATGATTTGTTTTCTACCTCCGGTAGCTTCCCGTCAATAGAATAGGAAATAAAGGAACGTAGAGCTGAGACACCCTTGGATAGTGCTGCGTCGGCGGGAATATGCTCAGGCATTAGGGAACTGAACACCACCATCTCACACTTGGCGCGAGTAACAGCGACATTGAGTCGGCGTTCTCCTCCCTGTTGGTTCAACGGTCCGAAATTAAGCGATACTTTCCCCTCCTTATCAGGGCCATACCCCACAGAGAAGATTATAATGTCGCGCTCATCTCCCTGCACGGTCTCAAGATTTTTAATGAAAACCGGCTCTGTGGCATGGTCAAGGTTTCTGGCTGCGACCTTGTTGCGCGAGAGGGATTTTGTCAGCATCTCCTCAATCAGATTGCTTTGTGCTTTGGAGAAAGTAACGATACCTATTGACTCCGCAGATTGCTCAAGGCGATTTATAACGTAGTCTGCAACAGCCTGGGCTTCAATAACGTTGGTGCGTGTTTTGCCGTAGTCGTAAATGCCGTGGGGGTCGATGTGTGTAACCTTTCTTTCGGAGTCGTTGACTGATGGGAAGGTAAGCAGCCGGCCATCGTAGAAAATATTATTGCTGAAGGAAATTAGACTTTCGTGGCGCGAACGATAATGCCGTGTGAGATATAGCGACGGCATCCCTATGGCCAAAGCATCTTCAAGTATGGAGTCGGCATCTTGGTTCTCAGACGCTTCTTCTGTCTTGCCAAGTCCTGAGCTGAAGAATGAGGTGGGGGGCAATTGTTTTGGATCGCCGACAATCACGGTCTGATTTGCGCGGGCAATAGCCCCGATCGCGTCGGGTGTCTCCATCTGGCTGGCCTCGTCGAAAATCACGAGATCGAAAAGCCCCGGCTTCATATCAAGAAACTGTGCGACAGAGAGCGGACTCATCAGCATACAGGGGAACAGGCGGTGGAGCACATGGCGTGAGTCGTTGATAATCTGCCGCAATGACACACCGCGCCCTTTGTTATAGATACGGCGTTCAAGCACGGCCAGTTCTTTAAGTTCCTCTTCGGTGAGCTCCATACTGCGAAGCCGGTTGAGCAGCTCTTCGCTGAGCGCCTGAGTGGAGATTTCACGAAACTCTCCGTCAGCTTCCCGGTATGCCTGCAATGTGTTTTCATGGAGCAGACCGTTGAAACTCCGGAGAGTGTTGTCGCCATTCACTGCTTGCTGTGCTTTGCCGTAGTGAAAACCTTTGGCAAACGCATTCGCTGACTCTGCACCCGACTTACCTTCGAGGTAATAGTTTAAAGTTGTTGGAGCAGACCGGCGCAATAAATGAGTGCGCGTTGCGAAATGATGCCATTTTCTCAGCCCTGAGGTTGAATCGAGCCAACGCTTTGTGGCATCTTCTTTTGCGTCAATACTTTCGCCGATATCCAATTTGGCAAGTTCTGAAAGCCGCTGCCATTCCTTGCGTTGCGAAAGCAATTCTTCCGGAGTGCGTTTCATAAACCACCGGTTGATGATTCCATTGGCTTTCCTGCGCACTCTATCTATCACTGATGGCAACTCCTTTAAGGTTTGCTCAAGGTTCGTTTGAGCCTCGATAGTGTTCTCAAACGGATATAGACCCTTCAGCGATGATGAAGAGGGATGATGTCCAAGAATCTGAACTACCGTGTCGAGTTGGCGCAGGGTATCGATGATCTCATTGATATCGCCGGCTCTGAGATTGGTAAGTTCCTCCTCGCTGAGAGTAAGCAGTTCACCCTCTATCTTGCTCGTTTCGGTAATGAAACCATAGAGCGACATCCCGTCTTCCCGATCGCAATG
The DNA here is from genome assembly GCA_964425935.1 of uncultured Sangeribacter sp. Taxonomy (GTDB): domain Bacteria; phylum Bacteroidota; class Bacteroidia; order Bacteroidales; family Muribaculaceae; genus Lepagella. Next base: position 77,243 of record CAYROR010000003.1, on the reverse strand, counting down.
CAACGCGCGGGTAAGTTCGACAAGTCTTTTCAGCGATTCTGCCAAACGCTGCGACTTCGCCGTATATGCCGCTGGAAAGTCCACGCAATCATGCCTGAATTTCACCAAGTCTATTAGTTCACGATTCAACTGGCTGAAGAAACTCCGTTTCTGAGCCTTGTTGCTGTGCAATTCCAGGCAGAACGGGGCTACACCGATTGCTGATAATCTTGATTGCACCACTTCGAGAGCCGCTTTCTTTTCCGAAACGAACAATACGCTCTTCCCCTTAAACATGGCATTGGCGATAATGTTGGTAATGGTTTGCGACTTGCCTGTGCCCGGAGGCCCATGAAGCACAAACGATGACCCCCGATCGGCCTCTGCGATCGCCACAAGTTGCGATGAATCGTAATCTATTGGAAGCATGAGGTCCATAGGCGACCGAGCCTCTATCTCAGCTGCATTTAGCGTTTCCTGAGTGTTGTGCAGCTGACTGTTCCGGCTCAGATGGTCCAAAAGCTCATGGGCTCGTACTTGGGATTCATGTTCATTTATGTCGTGCCACATCAGGAATTTAGTGAACGAAAACAGACCGATAAATGATTGTATCGGCATCTGCCATTTCCTGTCGGTGGGTTGATATTCGTTGATTGCATCAATATGGTCTGAAAGAATCTTGAAAATACTCTTCCAGTCGGGTAGGTCGGTGCTAATGTCAATGATCCCATTCTGATTCATCGTCCCCTCAACAACTTCCGGCTCAAGTTCCAACATCGGCATAGGATTTAATTCCGGAAATGTTACCCCATAATCGCGACGCAACATTTCGAGCAAGGTAATATTGAGCATCGGGTCTTCATCAAGCATCCTAACTTCGAATGTCATGGCCTTACTCCTGACTATTTCCAGAGGGATGAAGATAAGTGGTGCAATTCTCGCGTCGGCAGAATCCTTATCATACCATCTCATGGTGCCTAACGATACGAAGAGGGTGTTTGTACCATTTTCGTTGAACGAATGCCTGCTCTCACGATAGAGCGTTTTTAGAATTTCAAGGCGCTCTTCCTTATCATTGCCAATGACTTCGCCGAGCCGGTTTTCGCGTAGCAACCTCACGATTGTCTCCGGATCGTTTTCAATGAGCGTGATGATTGTTTTTGACGGACGAAGGTTAAGCATCGCGTTACGCATCGTCAGGTCAAGCAACTTGCGCTGCCACCCTGCAATCCTGTTGGTATTCTGGTTCTGATTGGTCATAATTGTTTGGGGTAGTGTCTCACCGAGTGGTCTGCGACAGGTTTGTCTCAGGAGTGATTCTGCAAAGTTAATAGAAAAATTTGTAACTACTCAAAGAATTGTTAATAATCGTCAATTAGGTTAAGTGAAATATGCACTAATTTAATTCAACCAACAGGTTAGTAGAAAACCTATCACAATTATTTTAATAATTGCAATACAGAAGTATATCCCAACGCGGAAGGCAGTGATGGAAAGCTGTCCGTAGGAGAATGGTTGGTGGCTATGGGGCTTGATTGCATCAATATCTTGATGCGCGGTAATAGAGGAATATTCCGATTCCGAGATAGACCACGTTGGGAATCTCCATGGCTACGAATGGCGACGTCAATCCGGAGATGGCAAAAGAGCCTGTGACGGTGGAAAAGAGGATATAGCTGAAGCTCAGTCCAAGTCCGATGCCGATATTGAGCCCCATCCCTCCTTTCACTTTTCTGGATGAGAGCGACATCCCTATCAGAGTGAGGATAAAGGCTGCGGCTGTGGATGCGATCCTTTTCTCTTTTTCTATTTCAAAGGCTTTGATATTGGCCACACCGCGTTGTTTCTGCTTCTCGATATATTCCATGAGTTGCGGAGTGGTCAGTGTTTCCTGATCGTTAACGGAAATCATGAAATCCCTCGGCTCAAACGGAATGATCGTGTCGAGTGTGGTGCCGCGGGTGATCTTCTCTTCCATGCCGTCGAAATCCCTGGTCATGTAGTCGGAAAGAACCCAGTGATACGTTTTAGTCGTGTCGTAGCGTGCGGTATATGCTGTGGTGCGGGAAACGAGTTCCTTGCCGTCGAATTTATCAAGTGAGAATCTGTAGCCGGTCTTGTTGCGGTCTTCAAATCTGCCGATATAGGCCACGACTCCTGGTGAAACCTGAAGCTGCACATTTGTGTTTGAGGCTACCTTCTTATTCTTGACGTATTGGTTGGTGTAGGCGATACGGCGGATATTGGTCGGAGGAATAAGATAGTTGCTGAGCACGAAAGTGAGGGCGGCTATGATCGCCGCTCCGATCATATATGGCCTCAACATTCTTCCAAAACTCACTCCGCTTGAGAGAATGGCTATGATCTCTGAATTTCCCGCCATTTTCGAGGTGAAGAAGATCACGGAGATGAAAACAAACAGGGGGGAAAGCTGCAGAACCAGATATGGCAGGAAGGAAAGGAAATAGTCAAAAATCGTTTCCTTGAAAGGGGCGGAGAGAAAGGCATCCAGTTTCTCGGTGACGTCGAACATGGCGATAATGGCCATCATAAGAACGATGGTCAGGAAGAAAGTTCCGAGAAATTTCCCGAGGATATATCTGTCAAGAATCGTAAGGCCAAACTTATATTTCATATAGGGAGAGGAATTAGAGTCTGCGTGTGACGTTTTCAACCATCGCCTTCTTCCAATCAGCGAAATCTCCGTCAACAATGTGCTTCCTGGCTTCCTTCACGAGCCAGAGGTAGAAGGCAAGATTATGGATCGAAGCAATCTGCATGGCCAGAATCTCGTTGCTTATGAAAAGATGTCGCACGTATGCTTTGGAATATTCCCTGTCAACCCAAGCTGTACCGCTCTCATCAAGGGGTGAGAAATCATCGGCCCATTTGCGGTTTCTCATGTTCATGATTCCGTTTCTGGTGAAAAGCATTCCGTTTCTTCCATTTCTCGTAGGCATCACGCAATCCATCATATCCACACCCCGGTCGATTGCCTCAAGAATATTGGCAGGAGTGCCCACTCCCATGAGGTAGCGGGGCTTATCTTCAGGGAGGATTTCATTGACCACCTCGATCATTTCATACATCTTCTCGGTCGGTTCGCCTACAGCAAGGCCGCCAATGGCATTTCCATCAGCTCCGAGCCCGGCGATATGTTTTGCAGCCTCCCTGCGCAGTTCAGGATAAACGCAACCCTGAACTATCGGAAAGTAAGCCTGGCGGTAGCCATAAATCCCTTCCGTTTCCTGATATCGTTTCCAACCGCGTTCAAGCCAGCGCTGGGTCAGCGCCAGAGATTTCTTAGCGTAGTCAAAGTCTGACGTGCCCGGAGGACATTCGTCAAGAGCCATCATTATGTCGGCCCCGATAACCCTCTGGATATCGACAACCCCTTCCGGAGTGAAGAGATGTTTTGAGCCGTCGATATGGCTTCTGAAATAAGCCCCTTCCTCTTTAAGTTTCCGATTGCCGGCAAGTGAGAAAACTTGAAAACCGCCGGAATCTGTCAGAATCGGACGATCCCACCCGTTGAATCTGTGGAGTCCCCCTGCCTGACGGAGCACTTCAAGTCCTGGACGAAGATAGAGGTGATAGGTGTTCCCGAGAATGATTTTTGCATCGATGTCCTCGCGCAGTTCCCTTATATGCACGGCCTTGACGCTCCCCACTGTTCCGACAGGCATAAATATCGGCGTAGGGATCGAACCGTGATCGGTGGTTATTTCGCCGGCGCGCGCGTTGGTGCCGGGGTAGGTGGCCTCTATCTTGAATTCCATAGGTTGATTCTAATTTTCTGCAAAGTTAAGCAAAATCCGCCTCCCCCGCAAACTCACTTATTCCCAGCGGTCCGTGCGGAAAGGCACGAGGGGCTGTCCGAGGCCCGTCTTCACATTGGCATCCCGCATATAGTTGCGGAAATAGTATCTCACTGCCACAGGATTGGGCACACTGTCGCTATAGATCTCGATAGTGTTCTGCCCATGGCCGAATCCTCCTGTTGCCGGATAGAAAACGCGGTCTTCTCCTGCAATTTCAAATCCCTTCGGGCGGATGTAGCCGTTTTCCGTATAACTGTGGAAATTGTTTCCGGCCCACCAGTTAGGGTCAGAATCCAGATTCGTGAATTCAAGTGTCACCTTATTGCCGTCGATTGTCATACTTTTGTATCTGGGGGCCGGATTGGGAAGTCCCGAGATCCCATAGTCGTTTTTCAGCGCGAGGAAAGCAAGACGTTCGCCAACCTCTTTTTTCTTTCCGGGATGGATACAAATAGGATTTCCTATGTCGTTGGTGGCCACCACTTCCACATTTTTCATGCCATCTGCAGCTGCATACTGGGCCTCGATCATGAGCGGGAGATCGATATTGTCGTCGCCATCATAGCGGTAGGGGGCAAGCTGTACCATATAGAACGGCATCTCAGGATCTCCCCATTTCTCCCTCCAGTTTTCGATAAGGGCAGGTTGGAGTTTCGCATAATCCTTATGATAGCCGCGGTTTGACTCTCCCTGATACCAGATGAATCCTTTTGCGGTGTGGTTTTCAATAGGGTGGATCATGCCGTTATAGAGGTGTGCCACTTTTGAATTGTGATAGGGTAGGGAGCGGGAGTGCTCGCTGTCGATCCCCTCAACCTTATTGAAAGTGGGCTCATCCATCCAAGCCTCGATGGTTGATCCTCCCCAGTTGGATGTGATCAGACCCACGGGCACTCCAAGCATCGAGTTCAGGAGATGTCCGAAAAAGTAGCCGCATGCGGAGAAATTCCCTACAGCCTCAGGAGTGGAGAGTTCCCATTTCCCTTTACAGTCGTCAGTGGGAGAGTCGAGCGAAGCACGCTCCACAGTGAAGAATCTCATGGTGGGGTGGTTGGGAGCGTCGAGAATAGCTTCTACAGCTCCCTCTACCGGCTGATGCATGAAACCATGAATCTGGAGTTCCATATTTGATTGACCGCCACAGATCCATACTTCTCCGAGAAGCACATTCTCAAGCGTGACGGGTTCTCCATCACTGATTTTGATGGAGTAGGGGCCTCCGGCTTCGGTGGTGGCGACTTTGGTTATCCAGTTTCCATCCTTATCTGCCTTGACGGTATAAGTCTTGTTGTCCCAGGAGGGGGTGACGGTGACTTTAGCGCCCGGTTTGGCTTTACCCCAGATATTGACGTTGGTGTTTCTCTGGAGCACCATATTGTCGGCCATCAGGGCAGGGAGTTCAACTTTTGCTTCGGCAGAGAAGCCTGCAGCTGTGGCTGCGAGGAGAGCGGAAAGAATTATTCTATTTAGTTTCATGGGTGTTAATGTTGATTATTCGCTGATTGGAGGATCCTCTGAAAAGAAGATCGGGATCTTTCAAAGTTTCGATAAATGGTCCGTCAACTATAGTGTCGGCGCCAGACACCGCGTCTGCCAGAACAGGATTCGCTTTAATCTCCTCCCAGGTGTAGCCGGTGTAGATCCATACGTTCCTTCCCTCTTTTTTCAAGGCCTCCACAATTGTTTTCGTTTTCCCGGGATAAAACAGGGGATCCCCTCCTGAGAGGGTTACGTTGAAATCCTCTTCCCTCACAATTTCCATGATCTCTTCAAGAGTCATTGGAGTGCCGCCTTTTTCATCCCAGCTCTGAGGGTTATGACATCCGGGGCAATGATGTGAGCATCCCGCGAAATATATTGATGTGCGGAACCCCGGTCCGTCGACCGTGGTTCCGCGTATGATGTCAAGCACTCTGAAGATTGTCCTGTTCATGTTTATTCGTGGACAACCCTATCTTTAAGTTCGGCCAGTTTGCCTGAATTCCATCTGTCGGTGGTCCCGACAAGATAGCCCGTGATGCGCTGGATGGTCTCGAACCGCGTTCCGCATTTCGGACATTCAGTCTGGTTCTTGTCGGCATTCTCATAGCCGCATTTCGGACAATGGTTGCGGTTATGGTTCACCGAACCGTAGCCCAGATCATATTTGTCCATCATGTCTACGATCTGCATGATGGCTTCCTCATTGTGGGTTGCGTCGCCATCGATCTCCACATAGAAGATATGGCCTCCTCGGGTGAGGTCATGATATGGGGCTTCGATCTTTGCCTTGTGGCGCGGGGAGCAATGATAATAAACGGGAACGTGGTTTGAGTTTGTGTAGTAGTCTTTGTCTGTCACTCCCGCCACCTCTCCGAAGGCTGCACGGTCTACTTTGGTGAATTTTCCGGAAAGGCCCTCCGCCGGAGTGGCAAGGACGGAATAATTATGTTTGTAGGTGTCGCTGTATCCTGCCACCCGGTCGCGCATGTGGGTTATGATCCTAAGCCCGAGCTCCTGTGCTTTCTCCGACTCTCCGTGATGCTTGCCGGTGAGAGCGATCAGCGCTTCCGCAAGGCCGATGAATCCGATTCCAAGCGTACCCTGATTGATCACGCTTTCAATAGAGTCGTCGGGCTTGAGATTTTCCGAGCCGTTCCAGAGAGAGCTCATGACGAGGGGAAACTGTTTTGCAAGAGCAGTCTTCTGAAACTGGAATCTTTCGTCGAGCTGACGGGCCGTGATGTCGAGAACTTTGTCGAGTTTCACGAAGAAGGCATCAATGCGCTCCTGCTCATCCTCAATGTTCATGACTTCAAGCGCCAGCCTGACGATGTTGACGGTTGTGAAAGACAGGTTGCCGCGTCCTACGGAAGTCTTAGCCCCGAATCGGTTTTCATATACTCTCGTGCGGCATCCCATTGTGGCCACTTCATGAAGATATCTTTCAGGATCATCCTCTCTCCAGGCCTCGTCGCGGTTGAAGCTTGCGTCAAGGTTTAGGAAATTAGGGAAGAATCTTCTTGCCGTCACTTTGCATGCCAGCTTGTAAAGGTCGTAGTTCGGATCTTCCGGAAGATAGCTCACACCGCGTTTCTTTTTCCAGATCTGGATCGGGAAGATGGCGGTTGCCCCGTTTCCGACCCCTTCATAGGTGGAATTGAGGAGTTCACGGATCACGCATCTTCCTTCGGCGGAAGTGTCGGTGCCATAATTCACGGATGAGAAGACCACCTGATTTCCACCGCGGCTGTGGATGGTGTTCATATTGTGGATGAACGCTTCCATCGACTGATGCACTCTTCCTACGGTCTTATTGACAGCGTGCTGGAGAAGGCGTTCCTCTCCCTCGAGACCGTCAAGATCTTTCTTTTCGAAATCTTTCAACTTGACGTCATAAAGATGAGAAAGATCCTTTCCGGTGAGTTGCTCAAGATTCTTAACCTCTTCAATGAAACTTGAGCGCACAAAAGGTGCGAGATAGAAATCAAGAGCGGGGATAGCCTGGCCGCCGTGCATCTCGTTCTGGGCAGTTTCCAGAGAGATGCAGGCGATCACGCTTGCTGTCTCGATGCGTTTTGCAGGCCTCGATTCGCCGTGGCCGGCGGAGAATCCGTATTTCAGGATCTTGTCGAGAGGATGCTGCACACACGTCAGGCTTTTCGTGGGGTAGTAGTCTTTGTCGTGGATGTGGATATAATTGTTTCTTACTGCGGCTTTCGCCTCAGCGCTGAGAAGATAATCGTCGACAAAAGGTTTGGTGGTTTCGGAAGCAAACTTCATCATCATCCCTGCGGGGGAATCAGTGTTCATGTTGGCGTTCTCCCTTGTGATGTCGTTGTTTTTTGCCTCGATAATCTCGAGAAACATATCCCTTGTCTTGGCGCGACGAGCAATGGAGCGCTGGTCGCGGTAGGCGATATATCTTTTGGCCACATCTTTCCGCTTGGATTTCATAAGCTCGATCTCCACGCGGTCTTGAATCGCCTCCACGGTCATCTTTTCGCTTCCGGTCATCCCGATGCGGTCAGTGATTTTCTGGATGAGCGACTCATCTTCTCCGCGGTCGGTTGAAAGCATGGCTTTCCTGATGGCGGCCTTGATTTTTTCTTCGTTATACCCGACGATGCGTCCGTCGCGTTTTTCTACAGTCTGGATCATTTATCTCACAGGAATTGAGAGGGTGGTAAAAATATCCGCGAAATGACACCTCTTGAATTGTCAGTGCTGATTCTTCACGGCGGTGCAAAGGTATTGCAAATTTGCGTCACTGGCAAATTTTGGGCGTTAAATTTTGAAGAAAAAATTAAATTTGGGAAACTTTTTCTGTTGATAAAATTTATAAGTTATTAATTATTAATGTTTAAAATATTAAAAGTGGGAAACTTTTATAATTATTCATTTTGGAAGTGTTGCAACGTTGTGAATGTTCCTATCCATCAAGCTCTCAGATTCCTATTGTAAATCCAAGAGTCAATGGAGAGAAATTCAGATCTCCTCCGTTCATCACCTTGATTGGAGAATACCTCACGTAGACTCCTATCCAGTCATTATAGGTGATTGCTCCGAAGAGATCGAACGTGGCTTTCTTCATGTCCAGTCCCTTCATGAACTCGGTTCTCTTCTTCCCCTCTTCATCATAATATTTTGTCTTCACTGATGAATATGAGTTGACGTTGAGGATCGGACCGAATTTCACATTTGTAGAACTATTTCCGATCCGGCTGTTGATCAACAACGGAAATTGAACGGCGAAAGTCTTGAGTCTCGACATCCTTATTTTCTTTTCGTCGCCGGTGAAGGCCCATTCAAGAGTGCCCTGATCCGTGACATTGATGAATTGATCGCAGAGCGTGGTCTTATAGTTTTTCCAGTCGAATCCAAGACCAAAGCTCATGGAGAAATCGGGGGTGAACCTATATTTGATTCCGAAAGCGTTCATCCAACAGATCTCAATGGATTTTGACCATTGCAAACCTCCCGGGTTCCCCTGTCCCACAGGGTTGGAGAGGCCCAGGCAAACCCCGTTCAGGAATAGCGACCATGAACCGAAATCCACAAGTCTGTCAGTGCTGAATGAGAACGAAGATGAGGAATCAAGATCTCTGGAAAAGAGTTTCCCCACTTTATTGGAAAGGGTGTTCTGCCGGGTGTTGACGCGAGACGTCGGTCCGAAATTGGTAGTCACGGACGACATGAAAGGTGTGCCGTTATCATTCCCCGTCACCTTGATGGTAACTCCCGATCTGGTTTCGGTAATGACCACCTTTGATTTCTTTTCAATATTGATGAGAGTGTCGAGGGTCTCGGTCTGGGCAAAAGCTACGCCCGAAGAAAGAAGGGCTATGATGAGGGAAAGGGTGATGCGCATTGATAGAGTTCTCATATTTATAATAATAAGGAGATTCCAATTGAGGTTGATTTCGCGGTTGGGCCATAAGATGCTTTAAAGGCAGGCATCGGACACCAGGTTCCGTAGATTCCGATGCAACCGCAGTAGATGGCTGCATAGATATCCGCAGTGAAGAGATTCTGCTGAAGATGGTTGAAAGTGTTCTTCGTGCTTTCACTCCTAATCCTGAATTTGGTGGATGCCTTTGCATAGCTGTTGAGGTTGATGTCTCCTCCGAGACAGAATCTCACCTTGGAATATGGACGGAAGGTGTAGATGAGCGGAATGTTGAATTTCCAGATGTCGAGTCGGGAATAATCCATGTTGGCATCGGCGGCAACGGGAGTTGTAAAAAGGGAGTTCCCCTCTTTTGTGTAAGCATAACCGTCGCGGGCAAGCAAGCGTTGCATTCCGAAACCAAGACCGGTCTCAAATTCTGACTTTCCGCGTTTCCAGATATAGCCTATGACATTGCGGATGCCAAGCTCAAAACAGTCTTTTACATCAGGGGCTCCATAATTATAGTGCCATCCCCAGTAGATGTGGCGCATTCCTGTTTCATCGGATATCACCATATTGCGGTTTCTTCGGGAATGGGCAGATTTATTCTTTTTGTTTTGGCTTCTCTTCTGCGATTCCGAGATTGCCTGCATGATGTTTCCTTCAAAGTCAAAATCATATTCAGGTTCGCCGGAAAGGACAGTCAGCTCATAATTATAGGTGTAGCTCTCTCCGTCTTTCCCTATGTATTCAACGGTGGCGAAAGTGGTGGTGCTGTCGCGCTCCACAATCACATGTTTCACGTTTTTGATCACCTTCACGGTGTCTTCTTTTTCTTGGGCATGGACTCCGAGAAAGGTGAGGATCCCAAGCAATATGGTGGATATAGTTCTTAGTTTCATAGGATTCGGTTTAATCATTTAATCATTTTTTTTACGTCTTTTTCCGAGAGATCGCCCTCTATGAGAATAAGAGTCGCTTTAGAGTTGCTTTTGTCGTTTCGGAAAAGAAGATAGGTCCGTTCCTCTTTATTCCCGCCGAGATTATAGAATCCGAACACGAGTTTGCCGTCTTTTAAAGAAACCTCCTTTGAAATCGCGTTGACGCCATCCTTAATCACGGCCTGCTCGATAAGGCTGCTCAAGGATTCGGAATTCTTTACGGAAAGAATTCTCAGGATCTTTACATGATGTCCGTCAACCGTGTTGTCGCTGATCTGAATGACAGAGACGTTTGCTTCCGGCAATTTGGATTTGAAGAAACTATCCACGTTCAGATTTCCTCTGGCGAAAAGGGGAGCCGCCGCCAGAAGGGATAATATTATGGTGGTAAGTAGTCGTTTCATATTTATTGTTGTTTACTGTTTACTATCTAAAGGAGGTCCTTGAATGATCCGAGTTCTGCAGAAACGTCGTCCGACATCTGTTTCCGGGCATCAGCCATCTGGGAGAATTCAGCTTCAATCATCGACTGGATCACATCGGGATCCACAATTTTCTCTCCGTTGACGTAGGCAACCTGATTCTGTCCTGAAGGGAGCGGGTCAAGATTTCCTGAGAAGTCGGAGGTAAGGGCCGCAAATAGAATAATCGCGATCGTGATTGCGGCGGCAATACCGGTAGACCATCTCCGGATCGGTTCCCAGCGCTTACGCACAACGGGTGTGGGTTCTGACAGAACTTGAGGCTCCTCGGGTGTGATCCGAGCGAATCCCATTACGGCAATGGCGGAATCCACATCCTCGTCGCCCGGGTCGAGAAGGGGGAGTATTCTCCGGAGTTCCCTTTCCTCTTCAAGGGAGGTCTCTCCGTCGAAATATTTCTCGATTAATATATGTATTTTGTCAATATCCTTCATCATTTATTATTTAGGTAAAATGTCCTGACTGTTTTTCTTGCTCGTGAGATAATCATTCTGATATTGCTCTCTGAGAGTCCGAACTTCACGGATAGTTCATTGAATTCCCATCCGTCTCTGTCGCGGAGAATGAAGATCTCCCGGTCGCGCGGTGTGAGCACTTTTGAGATGATCCGGTTGATCTCTTCGTAAAGATCTTTTGAATAGGAATCATCCTCTTCCTGAGGAATGTTTAATTGTGCGCCATCGTCGATCCTTTCAAAACGCTGGTCCCTCCGGAGCTTGTCAATCCTGAGATTCCTGGCAGTCACTGAGAGCAGACCGTCTGCTTTTCCCTGGTTGGCAAGAGAGTCTCTCTTTGTCCAGAGGCGGCAGAAGGCATCATGGAGGGCGTCGATTGAATCCTCGTCCTCTTTCCGACTGCTTAAGCGTTGGCTCAATCTGCGGAATGCTGCTGTCAGTTCTTGTGTAATCATTTGCCCTTATTACGAAGGAGCCGGCGCATTTGCAACAAAGGTAATCAAAATTTTTCTGAAAAATTTATTTCGCGTGGCGATTCTCCGCTTCTGAAGACGTAAGAATCCCGTGGATGGAGAAATATTTTTCAAGATTGATGTAAAGTATACTTGTCATATTGTAAAAAATTATTTACCTTTGCGGTGGATTATTCCACATCACCTTTTTTTGAATGAAAGATATGAAAAATTTGCTTCTGCCGAGAAGTTTCAGAATCATTGGCTGGATATTGTTCATTCCAGGATTGCTTCTTGGCGCCCTCATTTTTTTCGAGATCTGGCAGGTTTCATTTCCGGCAGATTGTTTCATCAGCGATGTTGTCGTCAACGACACTGTAGTTATCGGGATCTCTTTGGGCTCTTTATTTCTGGTCTGTTCGAAAGAGCCGGTTGAGGATGAGATGACACAATCGATACGCCTTTCTTCGCTCCTGCATTCTCTTTATGCCTATATTGCGATTCTTGTGGCCACTACTCTCTTCGTTGACGGCGAGGAATATCTCAACTTCATGTCGCTTAATCTCGTTTTGTTCCCACTCTTATTTATCTTCCATTTCCAACTGGAAATGAGACATTACTACAGGATAAACAGAAATGAAGAACAGGATTAAGGTGGAGAGGGCAGAGAAGTCGGTTACCCAGCAGCAGCTTGCCGATGCTGTCGGAGTGAGCCGTCAGACAATTGTGGCCATTGAGAAAGGACGTTTCCTTCCATCCACACCTTTGGCTATAAAGATTGCCCGTTTTTTTTCAAAATCCGTCGAGGAGATCTTCATTCTTGAAGAATACGATTGAAATAACTTCAGAAACTCTAAGAATATGAAACGAAAAGTAGAATTCAGCATTTTCTGCAAGATCACAACAGTTGCAGTGATAGCCCTTATTATCGGGCTGGTGGTTTTCGGTGAGATAAACGGAGAAGACGTAAGGATTGCCTATCCGATTTTCTTCCTGATGATTCTTTCCGGTCTGTTTTACGGCCCGGTGAGTATAGAAATCACGGATAAGGATCTGATTATTCACAGATGGATGAAAGATAAGATCATACCTCTGGAATCAATTGTCAGTGCGGAGTATTGTTATCCTTCGGGTGGTGGCCTCCGGCTTTGCGGAAGCGGTGGTTTCATGGGATACTGGGGTTATTTCCACGATATAACCATAGGCTCTTTCTTCGGATATTTCGGTAAGCGGGAGCAGTGTGTGGTGGTTTGTCTCAAGTCCGGAAAGCAGTATGTTGTGAGCTGTGAGGATCCTGCCTTCATAGTCAATAATGTCAACCGATACTTAGACCAGAATTAAAATTGGATGCGTCATGAATATAAAGAAAGTAATACTTGCTGTGTTTTCGGTGGCAGTGATCCTGACGATGACCGGCGCAAAAGAGATTGAGCTGGACTGGAATGGAAAACTTCGGGTTTCAAATTCGCTCGCCCTGCAGCTGAGAATTCATATTTCGCCTGAGGAGAATAAGATCACTATGGATTCTCCTGATCAGGGAGTGACCGGAATCAAGGGAGACCTTGTGCATCTGTCGGATGATTCTCTGGCTTTCAGGATTCCGGCTCTTGGAGTGGCATATTCTGCCGGTCTGCGCGATGGAAAGTTTCAGGGAAATTTCCAGCAGGGGAATGCCACGCTTCCTCTGATTCTTGAACCGGGTTCAGGAATGAGGCGACGTCCACAGACTCCTCAGCCTCCCTTCCCGTATACATCGGAAGATGTCGTCATTAATAATGAAGAGGGTGGGGCAGTGCTCTCCGCTACACTCACCTTGCCTGAAAACTGTTCTTCAGAAACTCCTGTCGCAATATTGGTGTCGGGCAGCGGGCTTCAGGATCGCGACGAGACTCTGTTTGAACATAAACCCTTTGCTGTCCTTGCCGATGCATTGGCCAGGAATGGAATCGCTTCGATAAGATATGACGACAGGGGATTCGGGAAATCAACCGGAGACGCGGCAACGGCCACAACCGATGATTTTGCTTCCGATACCCGGGCGGTGATGGAATGGCTCAGGAGAAGCGGGCGTTTCGGCGCGGTCGGAATAATTGGCCATAGCGAAGGCGGACAGATTGCCTATATGCTCGGTGCAGGTGAAAAAGCTCCGGATTATATCGTTTCAATTGCCGGGCCGGTTGTGAAGGGAACCGAAACTATTGTCTATCAGAACGGCATCCAACTCCTCCGATCCGGTGTTGACGCCGACACAGTGGAGAAATTCTGTGAAGCCCTGAAAAAGGTCTTTGAATATAAGCTTGAGCATCCTGAAGTCTCTGAAATATCCGGAGCGCGGCTTCTTGAGTTCTATCCACAGAGTGAAGACTCGGCATTGACACGCCAGCTCTCAGCATCTTTGAAAAATGTAGTTGCAACAGGATTGTCAAATCCATGGATGGCTTATTTCCTGAGATATGATCCGGCGTCGGATGTGAGATCTCTTAGGATTCCGACATTCATGATTTTTGGAGAGAAGGATCTTCAGGTAGCTCCGTCGCTCAATGAAGTTCCCGCCCGAAGTCTCGCACCATCGGCAACAGTGACGGTCTATCCCGGACTGAATCATCTCATGCAGCATGCCGCAACCGGCAATGTTGATGAATATGCGGGAATTGAGGAGACTATGTCGGAAGATGTGATCAATGATGTGGTCACATTCATAAAACATAATGCTAAAGCCAATTGAAAAATACTTTGCCCGTCATGTTTGATATTTGAACAGATATCATTAATTTTGTAAAAGGAAACAGGAGCGACAGCTCCCACCCTACGAATCTGATACAATTAAAACCACATGACTATATGAAACGACTGTTAGCAATTTCGCTTTTCGTTGCCGGAACGCTGGGCGCTTCGGCGGTTGAAAACGCGCGTTGGCTGCGCGATGCGGCCATTTCTCCGGATGGCTCGACGATCGCGTTCACCTATAAGGGTGATATCTATACCGTCCCGACAGGGGGTGGTCTGGCCAAACAGATCACTTCGAATCCAGCATACGATGCCCGTCCGGTCTGGACTCCCGACGGAAAGAGAATTGTTTTTCTCAGTGACCGTGAGGGGTCTGACGATATCTACATCACCTCCGCAACCGGAGGGACTCCCCGTCGCCTCACGACCCACAGCGCTTCAGAAACCCCTCTGACGTTTATCAACGATTCGACACTCCTTTTCAATGCAGCAAGGCTTGTGGGACGCACCACCGCACGTTCTCCATTCCTTACGCAGATATATTCAATCAACGTTAACCGTCAGAGCCCTCGTCCGAAACTCTATCTTTCCCTCCCGGTGGTTTCAGCCAATGCCAACGCAAAGGGCGACCTCATCTATCAGGATAGGAAAGGGGTTGAGGATGTGCTCAGAAAACATGAGCGTTCCTCCGGAACGGCTGACGTGTGGACCTATATCGACGGGAAGTTCAATCAGCTGACTGATTTCAATGGCCCTGATCAATCTCCGGTGTGGGGAAAGGGAGACTCCTATTATTATGTGAGTGAAAAAGATGGCACGCTTAACGTTTTCGAGGGTAAACTCGGAAGCAAGAACGACAGGCAGCTGACCAAATTCGAAAAGCATCCGGTGCGCTCCCTTTCGGCATCAACCAATGGAACTCTTGCTTTCTCGTGGGATGGCGATCTCTACACTCTGGTGCCCGGGCAGGATCCTAAAAAGGTGAATGTCTCTGTCAATGCTGACAATTATGATTCTGATGTCGTGAAGCGCGACGTGACTTTCGGTGCCTCCAACATGGCGGTTTCTCCTGATGGAAAGCAGGTGGCGATCGTGATCCGAGGTGATGTCTATGTGACCTCTGCGGAATATCCCACTACCAAACGGATCACCAATACTCCGGCTCAGGAACGTTCGATCTCGTTCTCTCCCGATGGCCGCACTCTCGTTTTTGACAGTGATGTAGATGGCATCTGGCAGCTTTTCACAGCAAAGATAAAAGACGATAAGGAGAAGGAATTCGCCTACGCTTCAGACATAGTGATCGAGCCTCTTTACAAGTGTGAGACTTCAGCCATGCAGCCCGAGTTTTCACCCGATGGCAAAAAAGTGGCTTTCCTGGAAGACCGCACGATCCTTAAGGTTATAGACGTGGAGTCAAAGAAGGTGAACACCGCCCTCGACGGCAAATTTAACTATTCTTATTCTGACGGCGACGTGCCTTTCGCATGGAGTCCTGACAGCAAGTGGCTCCTGGCAACCTATCTTGGCGATGACTGCATGGGCTGGAATAATCTTGACATCGCTCTTGTCAAAGCTGACGGCTCTCAAGTGGTTGACCTGACTGAAAGTGGCTTCGCCGAGAATTCACCTAAGTGGGCTCTGTCAGGTAAAGGTCTGACGTATACCACCGGCAAATATGGTATGAAGGCTCATGGCTCCTGGGGAAACCAGTCGGATGTCATGATCATGGCTCTTGATCCTGATGCATGGGAGAAGTTCAATTACACTGCCGAGGAGGCCAAGCTCGCCGAGCAGGCAGAAAACGATGCCAAATCGAAAGATGAGGGTAAATCAGATTCCAAAGATTCTAAGAAAGGGAAGAAAGGAAGCAAAGCTAAGGCAGAGGAGCCCAAGGTTGAAGAAACCATCTTCGATCTTGACAACCGCAGATACCGTTCGCGTCGCCTCACGAACAATTCATCATCACTCTGGGATTATTATCTCTCTCCTAAAGGCGACAAACTCTACTATGTGGCCGGGGCAACAGAGGGTGGTGCCAACCTTCTCGTGAAGGATCTCAAGGAGGGCGACACGAAAGTGCTTCTCAAAGGAGTTGCCGGAGGATTGCTTCCTGATGGAAAAGGAGAGAACCTGTTTGTTTTCTCAGGCGGCAGAATCCAGAAGGTTAATCTCTCAAACTCGAATGTAAAGAGCGTGGAATATAACGCTCCTTATGATAGGAAGCCTTCTCTGGAACGTGCCTATATGTTTGATCACATGGCAAAACAGGTGGCTGATAAGTTCTATGATGAGAAACTTCACGGAGTTGACTGGGAATACTATACCAACCACTATCGCGAGCTTCTTCCCTACATCAGCAACAACCGTGACTTCGCGACACTCCTCAGTGAGATTCTCGGCGAGTTGAACGCATCCCATACAGGAGGGCGCGCTTACAGCGACCGCGGTGCTATTCCGACAGCTACTCTTGGAGCTTATTTCGATGAGAACTATGACGGCGAGGGACTTCTTGTGGCAGAAATATTCCCGACCGGCCCTCTTTCCAAAAAAAGTATCGGTATTGAACCTGGTGATATTATCCTCGCCATAGATGGCCAGACCATCGAGCCCGAAACCGACTATTATCCTCTTCTCGAGGGTAAGGCCGGAAAGAAGGTCACCCTCGACGTGAAGAAATCAAATGGAAAGACAACCCGTGCGGTTGTGAAACCTTATCACTCAGGAAACGAGTCTGCAATGGCCTACCAGCGTTGGGTTGAGCGCAACGAACGCATCACCGACAGCATCTCCGGCGGAAAAATCGGATACGTGCATATCCAGGGAATGAATGGCGCAAGCTTCAACACAGCCTACGAGCGTATTCTTGGAAAATATCGTAACTGCGATGCAATCGTTGTTGATACTCGCCATAATGGTGGCGGATGGTTGCATAACGATGTTGTGCTTCTTCTCGGAGGAAAGGAATACGTCACGTTCAGCCCGCGTGGTCGGGTGATCGGACACGAACCTTTCTCACAGTGGACCAAGCCTTCCGCAATGCTCGTCAACGAGAGCAACTACAGCGATGCTCACGGAACCCCTTACTCCTATCAGGCTCTTGGAATAGGCGAAGTGATCGGAGCCCCGATTCCGGGCACAATGACAGCGGTATGGTGGGAGAATCAGATTGACCCCAACGTGATTTTCGGTATTCCGCAGGTGACTAACCTCTCAACCGAAGGGAAACCTCTTGAGAATACTCAGCTCAATCCTGACATCGTGATCTACAATGCTCCCGGCGATGTGGAGAAAGGTGTCGACAGCCAGCTTGAAGGGGCTGTGCGCCATCTGATGAATAAGACAAAGAAGAAATAAGCCAATATCCCCTTTTGCAAAGCATGACAATCCGGCTGCGGGGATCTACGCTCCCCGTAGCCGGATTTCTATAAATAGAAACCAATCCAGAATATGATTCCTTTCACCCATCTTCACGTTCACTCTCAATATAGCCTTCTTGACGGTAAAGCCGCAATTCCAGAACTTGTGGATAAGGCTATTGCCGACGGCATGCGTGGAATTGCCTTGACCGATCATGGAAATATGTTCGGTATCAAGGAATTCTACAATTATGTCAATAAAAAGAATTCCGGAAAACCCGATGAAGAGAAATTCAAGCCTATCATCGGGTGTGAAATGTATGTCGCACGTGAGAGGCTGACCGATAAGAAAGACAAATCTGACAACGGTTATCATCTAATAGTGCTCGCGAAGAATCAGAAGGGATATCATAATCTCATAAAGCTTGTGAGTAAGGCATGGACAGAGGGAATGTATTATAAACCCCGAACCGATCGTCATGAGCTTGCCCTTCACAAGGAGGGCCTGATTGTATGCTCCGCTTGTCTTGGCGGAGAGGTTCCGCAATTCATCATCAATGAGGATTTTGAGGCTGCGGAGGAAAGGGTGAAATGGTATAAGGAAACGTTTGGAGATGATTATTATCTTGAACTTCAACGCCACCAAACCTTCAAGGAGAACTCCAACCGGGAGGTCTATCCTCTTCAGGTGAAGGTCAATGAGGAGTTGATGAGACTGGCGAAGAAATATGGAATCAAGGTTGTGGCGACAAACGACGTGCATTTCACTTTTGAAGATGACGCCGAGGCTCACGATCGCCTGATATGCGTCTCCATGCAGAAAAAATTCTCCGAACCACGAATGCACTACACAAAGCAGGAATGGCTCAAGAGCACCAAGGAGATGAACGACATCTTCGGCGACGTGCCGGAGGCGCTTGAAACCACGAATGAAATTCTTGACAAAGTGGAGTTCTATTCCATTGATCATGGTCCGATCATGCCCAATTTCGAGATCCCCGAGGAGTTCGGCAGTGAGGCTGAATACCGAGCCCGTCTCACGGAGGAGGATCTTTTCAATGAGTTCACCCGTGATGAGAATGGAAATGTGGTTCTTTCGGAGGAGGAGGCCCAGAAAAAGATCAAGCGACTCGGCGGATATGACAAACTTTACAGAATCAAGTTTGAGGCGGACTATCTTGAGAAGCTGACAATGGAGGGGGCCAAGGAGCGTTATGGAGATCCTCTTCCTCCCGATGTGGCAGAGCGTCTGAAATTCGAGCTTTATATCATGAAGACGATGGGTTTCCCGGGCTACTTCCTGATTGTGCAGGATTTCATCAACGTGGCAAGAAAGGAGCTTGGCGTGAGTGTGGGGCCCGGACGAGGTTCGGCGGCCGGAAGTGCGGCGGCCTATTGTCTTGGAATCACCCAGATCGACCCCATAAAATATGATCTTCTCTTCGAGCGATTCCTGAATCCTGACCGAATCTCCCTCCCCGATATCGATGTTGACTTCGATGATGACGGAAGATATGTCGTGCTGAAATATGTGACTGAGAAATATGGCGCTGAGAAAGTGGCTCACATCATCACCTATCAGTCAATGGCAACAAAGATGGCTATCAAGGATGTGGCGAAAGTCATGGAGCTTCCGCTTCCGGAGTCCAACCGTCTTGCACGCCTTGTGCCCGACCGGCTTCCGGAGGTCAACGGGAAAGCACCTAAGATTAATTTCAAGAATTGTCTGGCATATTGCAAGGAATTCGAGGCGGAGACGCATAATGAAAATCCCGTGGTGAGGGAGGTGATGAAATATGCCGAGCAACTTGAGGGAAACGTCAGAGGCACCGGCATCCATGCCTGCGGAGTCATTATCGGCAGGGACGACATCACGGATTGGGTGCCGATCTCAATGGTGACGGATGCCGACGGCTCCAAGGTGATCTCTACCCAGTATGAAGGTTCTGTCATAGAGGAAACGGGCCTCATCAAGATGGACTTTCTTGGATTGAAGACTCTCTCTATTATCAAGGAAGCTCTTGCGAACATCAAGCAGACCCGTGGATTTGATCTTGATATCGATCATATCCCTCTTGATGACGGTCCTACATTCAAACTGTATTGCGAGGGTAGAACAACTTCTACTTTCCAGTTTGAATCTGCCGGAATGCAAAATTCTCTCCGCGATCTCAAGCCTTCTAAGTTTGAGGATCTGATCGCGATGAATGCCCTTTATCGTCCCGGCCCGATGGACTATATCCCATCTTTCATCAAGAGAAAGCATGGGGAGGAACCGATTTCCTATGATATCCCTATAATGGAGAAATATCTGCAGGAAACCTACGGCATCACCGTTTATCAGGAGCAGGTGATGTTGCTCTCACGCCTTCTATCGAATTTCACTCGCGGCGAGAGCGATATGTTGCGAAAGGCGATGGGAAAGAAGCAGATCGACAAGATGGCAAAGCTCAAAGTCAAATTCATGGCCGAGGGGCAGAAAAACGGCCATGAGGAGAAAGTGCTTGAAAAGATTTGGGCCGACTGGGAGAAATTTGCTTCCTACGCATTCAATAAGAGCCATGCCACATGCTACACATGGGTGGCTTATCAGACCGCCTATCTCAAGGCCAATTATCCGGCGGAATATATGGCCGGAGTGTTGAGCCGGAATCTAAACTCCGCAGATAAGCTTAAGAAGATCATGGAGGAGTGTCAGAGGATGGGAATAGATGTGAAGTGTCCTGACATCAATGAATCCAGAGAGAAGTTCGGTGTTAACAAAGAGGGAGTGATCCGTTTTGGACTTGGAGCGGTGAAAGGGGTTGGCGGAAACGCCGTCAATGCCATAATCTCCGAGCGGGATGCCAACGGACCCTTTAAGGATATATATGATTTTGCGGAGCGCGTGAATCTGAGCGCCTGCAACCGTTCGAGCATTGAGAATCTCGCTCTTGCCGGAGCATTTGATTCTCTCGGCTATCGGCGTGAGATATTCGTGGCTCCGGTCTATGACACCACTTTCTCAGAACAGATCGTGAAATATGGACAGACCATCCAGAACGACAAGAATTCACTTCAGGCAAGTCTTTTCGGGGATATAGAACCGATAGAGACCGCCAAGCCGCCGATTCCTATGGTGGAGCCATGGAATAATCTGCGGCTCCTGGAGGAGGAGAAGAGACTTGTCACCATCTACCTTTCGGCTCATCCGCTGGATCAATATGAAATGGAGCTGAAATTTGGATGTAACTGCACCTGTGCCGAGCTGGAGGAGCGGAAGGAGAGTGGTGCCCAGCTGTCGATTGGCGGTCTTGTCAAAGCGTTGGATCCTAAGGTTAGCAAGAATAATAAACCTTACGGGCAGCTTGTGCTCGAGGATAAGACGGGCTCGATCCATCTCAACGTGTTCGGTAGCACATACGAGATGTTGAAAAACAGGATCGATGTCGGGGATCCCGTAAGGCTGAAGATCAATGTAGCTCCTCAGAGGTGGGATCCTTCAAAACTTGACACTGTGATTACGGACGTGGATAATCTCAAAGATCTCAATAAAACCACCGCCAACGGAATAACAATATATATTGACCGGAATTTTGACACAACGGAGTTTTTCGAGGACCTGATGAAACTTGATTCCACAATCCGTCCCGGCCAGCTTTATATTGAGATTTATGACAAGGCAACACGTCAGACAATAAGACTCCATTCGCGCCGTCAGTTTTCAGTGGATAAAAATATGGTTGATCTTCTGGATGACTGGGGTCTGAGATATAAAGTGTTCAATAATTAGAATGGAATCGTTTGCAGTGTCAGAAAATTTTCCTACTTTTGACAGCTGAAAAAGATGGGATCCTAACGAGGCGAAGCTTCATGGGATTCCATTACAGAAAGAAAAAACTAAAAAACACCAATAAAACGTCATTATGGCAATTCAATTCACCGACCAGACAGCCCGCGAAGCCATTGAATCAGGCAAGCCGGTTGTGATCGATTTCTGGGCCACATGGTGTGGCCCCTGCATCAAGCTTGGCCCTATCGTTGAAGAACTGGCTGAGAAATATGCCGGTCAGGTTACTATCGGCAAGCTCAACATCGACGACAATGATGAGATAGCAAGTGAAAACCGCGTGAGGAATATTCCGACAGTGCTTTTCTTCAAGGATGGAGAGCTCAAGGAGCGCAGCGTCGGCCTCGTGAAACTTTCTGATCTCGAGGAGAAACTTGCGGCAATCCTCTGAGGAAGCTCGAAAAGAAAAAAGAAGTCGGATTCTCTGTTTGAATGGCGGGAATCCGACTTTTTTTCGTTTCTGGTTGTTTCTTCAGAAGATTTCAGCGTGGCACCCGGCCATACATCTTGAAGGTCCTGGTGTAGTAGGGGGTTGTCACTTCCGAGATTATGACACCCTTCTGTGTCGAGGCATGAATGAATCGGGTGTCATCGATCATTATTCCCACGTGGGAGATCACGCCTGGACTTTTGCCGGTTGCAAAAAAGACAAGATCACCCGGGCGAACATCCCTGCGGTCAACTTTCCAACAGAATTCCGCCTGCTTCTTTGAATTGCGCGGGATCTTGATGCCGGCGGCTTTCTCATATACTTTAGTGACCATTCCGGAGCAGTCAGACCCTTTCCCTTTCTCCCATGCTCCATATCTATAAGGAGTGCCGATCCAGGTGTAGGCTTCCTCAACGATTTTCCCTTCCATCCCTTTTGGCTTTTTTGCTTTCCGAGGGGTCTGCTTTTTGATCTTTACGTGACGTTCGGTTCTGCCATAGTCGTCCTCGAAAACTTTCCGGCCGGAACGGCACCCGGAAAGCGACATGGCTATGACAAAAACTGTCAAAAAAGGAATTATCTTAGAAAAATGTCTGTATGCCAGCATGATGAGGTGTCAATTATTGCCAATGTGTGGCTGATGCGACTGCAAATTTAAGGGAAATATTTAGATTTAACCATAAATTTTTGTTTTATTTTAAAAAGTGGTTGCCATTTTATTAATTTAACTTAAAACTGATTGCCATAAGGAATCAGAATGCAATAATGGCGGGATTTTTGCTTTTTAATAATATCGGAAGATAACCGACCTGACGTAAAACGGACATCCACCTTGTTCCACTATGGAAGTGAGCAAATCTTCTATCAAGTCAAACTAAAAAAGAAAATAATTAACCTTATACATATCAAACATGAAGAGATACAGCATTCCCGCCACAATAGCGGCTCTCGCCATTCTCGTGGCTCCGGCTTGTGCCGACAATCATGCTGAAAACAGCACCCAGCAGTTCATCCGCACTGCAAATACCGGTTCTTTTGAAACCGATTTCACTGTAGCGGCAGAAAACACGGTCAACACCGTTGTGTGCATAAAATCTTTCGCCACACGTCGGCAGAATCCATACGCCAATAATGGAGGTGGGGGAGGATATGATCCCTTCGGGATGTTCGATTTCTTCTTCGGACCACAGGAGCGTCAGCAGCAACCCCGCCAGCAGCAACCTCAGAGCAGTGAGCCTGTTCAGACCGGACTTGGATCCGGAGTGATCCTTTCGGCCGACGGTTATATCGTCACCAATAATCACGTGATAGATGGCGCCGAAAAACTTGAGGTGCTTCTCAACGATAACTCCACCTACGAGGCTAAGGTGATCGGTACAGATGAGGCCACCGATCTCGCCCTGATTAAGATCGATGCCGAGAATCTCACTCCCATCACTTTCGGAGACAGTGAACACCTCAAGGTTGGAGAATGGGTTCTTGCTGTCGGAAATCCCTTTGGTTTCAACTCTACCGTGACGTCGGGCATCGTAAGCGCGAAGGCTCGCAGCCTCAGCCATAACAGCCGTGGCGGCAAAATGGGAATCGAATCATTCATTCAGACTGATGCTGCCGTGAATCCAGGAAACTCCGGAGGAGCCCTTGTCAATCTAAAGGGTGAGCTTGTGGGCATCAATTCCGCCATATATTCCAATACCGGAAGTTATGCCGGCTATTCGTTCGCAATCCCGACAAGCATCGTGAAAAAGGTGATGACTGACCTCCGTCAGTATGGCACTGTTCAGCGTGCGGTTCTCGGATGTTCCGTAACAGAGCTTGACGCCAAGATTGCCAAGGAGAAGGGCATAACTGCCGTGAAGTCAGGACTTCTTGTCCGCGACGTAACCGACCGAAGCACTGCAAAGGAACTCGGACTTCAGGAGAACGATGTGATCACTGCAATCAATGACGTGGCAGTCAATAATTTCGCCCAGCTTGTTGAACAGCTCAACAAATTCCGCCCCGGCGATCCTATCAGCGTCACATATTATCGTGACAATAAGAAGGACGTCAAGAAAGGCACTCTCCGTAACATTCAAGGAAACACTTCCGTGACAAAGAAGAGTGATTTCTCTGAGATCGGATGTGCGTTCATGAAACTAACCACTGAAACCAAGCGTAATCTTGGAATTTCCAATGGTGTGAAGGTGACCGGCCTCAAGGGTGGAGCATTCCGCGACGCCGGAATCAAGGATGGCTTCATCATCACTGAGATCAACGGACGGGCTGTCGACAGCTCCGATGATGTAGAGATGATCTATAATCAGATAATGAAGGGTAGTGATGAAGACAAAGTAATGTTTATCACAGGTATCTATCCTACGGGTAAAAAATATTACTACGCTGTCAATTTAGTTCAGGAGTGACAGTGAGTGATTCTCTCCTTGCAGGGGGTGGCCGGTAACGGTCGCCCCTTTCTTATGAAAAATGGGAAAATTTTTTAACGATTTGTAGCGTCAGTGCATGCAACATTATTGAAATCTTTCCGTTATAATAGAGCATACTTGCAGATTCAAGTCTCCCCAAATGTATTATTTGGGGAGTTCTGCGCAAATTTTGTAGGTGAACATGAGACAGTTAAAGATAACTAAATCAATTACAAACCGCGAAAGTGCCTCTCTCGACAAATATCTCCAGGAAATTGGCCGTGAGGAACTGATTTCAGTGAGTGAAGAGGTGGAACTTGCTCAGCGAATCAAAAAAGGAGATCATGCAGCTCTGGAAAAATTGACCAGGGCCAATCTTCGTTTCGTTGTGTCGGTGGCAAAGCAATATCAGAATCAAGGACTCAGCCTTCCTGATCTTATCAATGAGGGAAATCTCGGATTGATAAGGGCGGCTCAGAAATTTGACGAAACAAGAGGATTCAAGTTCATCTCATACGCTGTGTGGTGGATCCGCCAGTCGATTCTGCAGGCTCTTGCTGAGCAGAGCAGAATTGTAAGGCTTCCTCTTAATCAGGTGGGCGCGCTGAATAAAATCAGCAAGGAACTTTCAAAGTTTGAACAGGAAAATGAGAGAAGGCCCTCTCCAGAGGAACTTGCCGACCGTCTTGGCCTTCCTATCGACAAGGTGGCCGACACTCTGAAAGTTTCCGGCCGACACATCTCTGTTGATGCTCCTTTTGTGGATGGAGAGGATAATTCCCTTTTGGACGTTCTTCCGAATGAAGACAGTCCGATGGCCGACTCCTCTTTAAATCAGGAGTCTCTTTCAAAGGAAGTAGACCGTGCGCTTCGTCAGCTTTACGACAGGGAGCGGGAGATATTGAAGATGTTCTTCGGAATCGGTTGCCAGGAGATGACGCTGGAAGAGATCGGAGCTAAATTTGATCTTACGAGAGAGAGAGTGCGCCAGATCAAGGAGAAAGCCATTCGCCGACTCAAAGGGCAGAAGAGCAAGCTTCTCAAGAGTTATCTTGGCGAATAATGAAATCGTTTGGTTTCATAAATAACTATTAGCGATAAATAAACGACGTATGAAAACGCCTATGTTCAACGGTCTGAGACGGCTCATGTTGATCATGGGCGTTTTGTCGTGCTCCATTATGGGAAAGGCACAGGAGAAGGCAACGGAAAGCCTGTTTCCGAATGCTGACCGCCCTTTGTCAACGTCTCATTTCACATGGGGCGCTGAATTCGGAACATCAATCGACCTGACAGGTTACGACACTTCTACTGTGAATCTTGACCTTGTTTTCGGCTACAAGAACAGCTATCTTGACCTTCTCGGTCTGGGCGCAGGTGTCCACAGGTCGGTTGGCACCGGTGATAATTTTGTTCCTATATATGCAGTGATCCACACGGATTTCTCTAAAAGAAAGCGTCCTTTTTTTATGGCTGTAAAGGCGGGATATTCCTTTAACACCATGGGAAATGCACCGACTTTTGGCGACATCGCGGCTTCTCTTGGAGGAGGAATAAACCTTGCAGTCTCCCGAAAGTTTACGAGCTATATCATTCTGGCCTACGAGTTCCGCCATTTCAACAAGCGGCATCGCGAATCATTCAATATTCTTGCAGAAGACATTTCGCTCGCAACTCTATCCATCGGCGTTACTTTCTGATCTCAAAATCAGGATTTCAAGAAATGACATAAGAAAGCGCGGCTGATCAACTGATCAGCCGCGCTTTCTTATGTCATTTCTTGATTCCGTCGCGAATCAGCAGGGCATCGACAGTTGGTTCGTGGCCGCGGAAATCTTTATAAAGCGTCATCGGATCCACGGTTCCTCCCGATTCAAGCATCTTGTGGAAACGGGAAGCTGTCTCAGGATTGAAAATGCCTGTTTCCTTGAAAGCTGCGAAAGCATCCGCATCCAGCACTTCCGACCATTTATAGCCATAATATCCTGCGGCATATCCTCCGGAGAATACATGCCCGAACGAAGGAGCGGAGTAACATCCTTCCACAACATCGAAACATCTCACGGGGTCTTGTGCATTCTTCTCGAATGTCTCGGCGTTAAAATCATCGCCCAGAGGTTCGGTGATGGAATAGTAGGCCATGTCAAGCATTCCGAAACCAAGCTGGCGGATGCAATCATAGGCGGCGCCATATTGACCTGCTTTTATAAATTTCTCAATCAAGTCATCCGGCATTTTCTCTCCAGTCTTATAGTGGCGGGCGAATCCGTCGAGAAATTCTTTCTCTGTGAGATAGTTTTCATTAAACTGAGAGAATAGTTCCACGAAATCATGATATACGTTGGTTCCGCTGAGAGAGGAGTAAGTGGCCTGAGAAGACAACCCATGGAGGGCATGTCCGAATTCATGAAGGAAAGTTTCAACCTCTCCTGGCGTCAGGAGCACCGGTTCATCGCCCACAGGTTTCGGGAAATTCATGACGATTGAAATCAGAGGCAGCTCGCGGTTGCCGGCGTCATCTTTGGTTTCGGTGCGGAATTCAGTCATCCATGCTCCGGGGCCTTTGCCGGCACGATAATAGAAGTCGGCATAGAGGATTCCAAGAATCTTGCCATCCTTGTCAAACACTTCGAAGGCTTTCACGTCAGGATGATACACCGGAATCTCCTTGTTCTCTTTAAAGGTGTAGCCGTAGAGTTTTGTAGCAAGTCCGAGCACTCCGTCAATGGTGTTGTTGATTTCAAAATAAGGCTTCATGTCTTCATCGT
This sequence comes from uncultured Sangeribacter sp., assembly GCA_964425935.1. Lineage (GTDB taxonomy): Bacteria > Bacteroidota > Bacteroidia > Bacteroidales > Muribaculaceae > Lepagella. Next base: position 50,224 of record CAYROR010000003.1, on the reverse strand, counting down.
TAAAGGCATATTTCTCATTTTTGAGTTTCTCATACCAATAACTGTTGTCCCAGGGCATCAGCTTGAAATCTTTTCCCTCAGTCTTGCGGGCGAAATCCTGGATTTCCTCCAGTTCCAGCTTCATAGGTTCATAATAATTCTCGCGAAGCTGGTTGAGAAGATTCATGACGTTTTCAGGCGTAGCCGCCATGGTTCCCTGAAGACGGAATTCCGCAAAGGTGTTCTTACCCATAAGTTTGGCAATTTCCAGGCGTGTGTTGACAATATCCTTGAGCAGACCGACATTGTCGAATTCTCCGCCAATATTCCTGGAATTGTAGAGCTTGTAGAGTTTCTCACGAAGCTCCCTGTTGTCGGAATATTTCATGAAAGGACTGTAGGAAGGCATGAAGAGAGTATAAAGATAGAGCGACTGATCATCCTCTTTCCCCTCTTCTTCAAGGGCCTCCTTAGCAGCCTCGCGGGCAGCAGTCTTGATAGCTTCGGGCAGGCCGCTGAGATCCTCTTCTTTCACCCACATCCTTTTCTCCTTGCTTGCCATCTCGTTTGTGAGATTCTGAGAGAATTTCACGGTTAGATCAGAGAGGCGTGAATTGAGCTGGCGGAATTTCTCGCGATCTTCACCTTCAAGATTTGCACCGCTTTGTGCGAATCCGCGATAGGTTTCCTCCACCAGTCTGACAGCTTCCGGGGAGAGATCCGACCGGCTTCCAAGATTATCATAGACCACTTTGATTCTGTTCCATAGCGGTTCATTGAGAAGAATTCCCGTTTCATGGTCTGAAAGGAGAGGGGTGACTTTTGTCATTGTGTTCATAAGAGCCGTGTCGCCGAGGGCTACCTCCAGATTGGAAAGAGCGAGCACGGATTCATTTAATTTCTTTCCGGATCGGTCGAGTGCGGCGATGGTGTTTTCGAATGTCGGCTCCTCGCTCGATGATGTGATCGCTTCGATTTCTGCATCATGGTCTTTGATGGCAGCGATTATCGCCTCCTCATAGTCAGATGTCTTGATCTTATCGAAAGGAACAGCTCCGTAGGGGGCTTCCGATTCGGATAGCAGCGGGTTTTTCTTATCCCCGCATGATGTCATGGTTGCTGTCATAACAACTGATAGGATAATTAATGAACTTTTGATTATTCGTTTCATTTATGTTTGATTATTAAAGGCCGGACACAGATGCGACACCCGCTTCGTGTCCGGCCCGTTAAAGAAATTACTGTCTTTCTTACTGGGCGGCAACCCCTTCCATTACAAGCTGAATACGGTTTTTCCCGTCATAGAGCCCTTTCATGAAACTATTCATGGCGTCGAGATTCACGCTTTCAACAGTTTCTTTCTTTCCGGAAAGAATATTGTGCCCGCGGAGGAGAGTTGTCAGTCCGTTGAGCCAGTAGCGGTTGTCTCTTTCTTCAATCTCACACTGTTTAAGCATGGCTGATTTGACTTTATTGAATTCAACCTCGTCTGTTCCGTTGGTGAGAAGATTCTCCAATTCTGAATAAGCGCGGTTGATGAGTTTCTCTTGCATCTCCTTGCTTGTCTTGAACACGTAGATCATGCTCCAGAGTCCTGTGTTGGGATTGATCGATGCTGTTGTCTGTGCGCCGTAGGTGCCTCCCTCTTCTTCACGGAGTGTATTGGTATATACAATCTGGAGGAGTTGCGAGGTAAGAGTCATCATCACTGAATTCTTGAGATTATAAGCCACGTTGTTGCCGGAAAGGAGGTCATATACCTGTGTGCCTGGATTCTGCATCGGCAATTCGAACGATTCATTTATAATTCCGCGTGCGGTGACCAAAGGAGTCACGATCTTCTCTTTTGTGGGTTTGGATGCGGGTAGGGTAGCGATATACTGTTCAAGCAAAGGCTTGAAAGTTTCAAGATCGATGTTTCCTACAAAGACAAATTGATAGTCGGCTGCATTGGCGAGAGCTCCTTTCAGCAGTTCGAAGCTTTTGGAATAATCGGCATTCGACACCACTTTCACGTCAAGATTTCCCATGAAAGGATTGCCGGGATATTGGGTCTCGGAAACCCTTTTGTTGAAAATGAACGAGGGGTTCTTATCTGCGTTCTGATATTGGGTGATGAGTTGTTGTTTTGTGACATCATAGGTTGCCTGATCCTCGCTGAGATTCGTGAAGGAGGTATAGATTATCTCCATAAGGGTTGCAAGATCCTTCACGGTTGAAGATCCTGACAAGTTATCAGTGAACACTCCATTGTTGAAGGTGAACGAGAGATTCTTTCCAGCCAGATAGCGTGAAAGGGTTTTCTGATCAAACGGACCAACCTTTGCCGTTTCGAATACAAAAGGCATCATGAGCACGTTGTCGGCCATCTCTTTAGAATATGTCTGGTAGCCTCCCTTTCGGAATGCGTTGAAAAGAACCTGATCAGCTTTGAAATCCGTAGGCTTGACAACAACTTTAACACCGTTGGAAAGAATGAATTCATGAGTACCGAGAGCATCGTTGACCGTGGTTTTCACAATTTTCCCTTTATTCGGGAGATTCGCGATGAGTGGCTCTGTGATGGCTTCGTCGACAAATGCTTCATACTCTGCATTCATGGCATTTTTGATCGTCGTGATCATCACATCCTCTGACAAGATCTTTACTTCACCATTTTCCGGAGCCGTGCTGACGATAACCATATTGTTTTCTGTCAGAAGTCCGGGAATGAGCTGGTTGATATATTGAACAGGGAGAGAGGGGAGAATTGTCTTCACAATTTCATATTCCTTTTCAATTCCAGGTGCAGGTTCATTGTCGATGAAGAGTCGGCAGAATTCATTTCCAAAAGCATCGTTGGTGGTTTTCTCTCTTTCGTTGTAGGATTTCTCGTAAGAGGAAAGCAATTCAGCTCTCACGCGCTCGAGCTCTGAATCTGTGAAGCCGGTTTTGCAAGCGCGGGCCACCACAGCCATAGCATCGGCCACTGCCGTCTGCATATCGTTTTTCGGAACCACGGCCACATTGAATGCTTCCTTTGTTTTTGAAACGTAGAAGTTGCCGAAATACACTCCTGAGGCGGCATATTGGCAGTCAGCCTCAAGGGTATGCTCCTGCAGTCGGTTGTTGATCAAGGAGGAAATGATGTTTTTGAGAATCGACTGGATATAAATCTCCTGAGTGTTTCGCATTTCAAACGGCACTTTCTCTGATTTAAAGGAGATAGTCGTATTGGCTATCTGAAGTTCAGGATCAGTGAAGGTTGCGTAGATAGGTTTTTCATTGTCGCTGACGTGAGGATAGACTCTCTCGGCAGCATTTGAAGGCATCGGAATCGTTGAGAAAAGATCGATCACCTTCTTTTCCATCTCTTCGGCATCAAAGTCTCCTACGATTACTATGCCCTGCTGGTCCGGACGATACCATTTTTTATAGTATTCGCGAAGGGTTTCAGGTTTGAAGTTCATGACAACTTCCATTTTGCCGATGGGAGTCTGCTCATACTGATATTCCTCATAAATCTTGGGAAGAATGTTGGTGAGCATCCTGAAATTGGCATTATTTCTGGAACGCCATTCCTCCTGAATCACTCCGCGCTCAGCATCGATTTCGGCTTCCTCAAGGAGGATTCCGCAACTCCAGTCGTGAAGAACAAGGAGTACGCTGTCCATCAACGGTTTGTCGTCGGAGGGAACATTGTTGATGTTATAGACTGTTTCATCGAAGTCGGTGTAGGCATTGATGTCTGCCCCAAACCTCACACCCTTGCTTTGAAGATAGTTGAGCATCGTCTTGCCTGGATAATGACGCAGACCATTGAAGGCCATGTGCTCCAGAAAATGGGCGAGACCCAGCTGACTCTCCTCCTCGAGGGTGGAGCCGACTTTTTGTGCGATATAGAAATTGGCACGTTGTCTGGGTTCTTCATTGTGCATGATATAATAGCTCAAACCATTAGGAAGGACTCCGGATTTAAGCTTCGGATTCAGGGGCAGCGGGTTTAGCTGCGGCATCTGTGCTGAGGTGCTGATTGCGACCAGAAAAAGGACGAGTGTCCCCAAAATTTTTCTTATCATAGGTATGACTCGAGGTTAGTTATTTATTATTTTCTTATTGCGGGGTATTGTTTGAAATCTTTGTTATATACGATCTGTTTTCTTGAACTAAAATCCGATGAATTCGGATCAATTTTCTTAGATCAGACCGTTCATCATCGCATAGAGGGAGAGGCCGGATGCAGATTTTATGCCGAGTTTGGCAGAAATATTTTTCCGGTGGGTTATGACGGTATTGATGGAGATGCAGAGTTTGTCGGCAATCTCCTTATTGATCTTTCCTGCAGCTATGAGCCTGATCACCTCCTTTTCTCTGTTTGAAAGTTCTCCGGGCGTTCCCTCCGGGTTGTTGATGGATGAGAGAAGTTGCCTTATCATTGATGCAATCTCAGTTTCATCCTTTTTTCGCGAGATGAGGGGTGGGCCTGAACCTCCGGAGTGGGCTGCACCTGAAGAATCAACCAGAAGGAGTCGTTGTCGCCGGGGCATGAAGAAATCAGGATTGGCTGCAAAGACCGCTGTGGCAATAATGAAGACATCGTATTTTTCAGGGATGGCGGGAACCTGCGGAAATTCCTCGAAAGTGTCGACAGTGGCGTCTGCTTCCGAGTGAACAATGCTTTTGACTCCGATTGCTTCCAGGGGGCTGAGTCCGATAACTGCGATTCTTAGTCTTGGGTTCATGATGGCGGAATCATGTTGGGCGGTTTTCGGAAGGGGAGGCGAGTGGGAGCAGAATCCTTGTCCTTATCCGGTTATTCTGGATATAATCGCGCCAAAGAGCGAACACAGCAGTGATCACAGCATTGCAGAGGTTGTGATCATAGACGCCGTGGAGATGGGCCACGAAGAAGTAAAGGAGATCGTGAAGTTTCTCCTCAATTTCGGCAAAAGCTCCTGTCATCTCTTCAGTCCTTGCGTCAGGGATGCCGGATTGAAGCGCTGGAAGGAGTTCCACCGCTTCAATCTTCAGGCATTCCAGAAGCTGGTTTCTTACGTCGTGGTAAAAATCGCGGAGCATTCCGAGATTATTGTCGTTCCCGCTCCGGGCGATCAACGAGTCGAAATGACGGTCGATGTTGGGGAGCTGCACCCTTGAATAGAAATCGGAGGTCTTTCTGAGATATGCCGCAGTTAGCTCCAAAGGGAACTTCCCCCTGGCATTCGATGGGAAATAATCCTTATCAATGAATGTATTGACAATCGCCAGAAAGAAATTAACGTCGATGTCATGTTCTGCACAGATTGTCGCCACGGTTTTTTCGGCCACTCCCGGAGAGATTCCGAGGCGGCCGACCACCGGAATGAGCTCCGGATAGCTCATCATGGCGTCGGCAAGACGTGTCTCTTTGTCAAGGAGTGTCATATCGGGGCCACGGGTTATTTAACGATTATTGTGGTTTTCTGAGTGATGACCACATCCATTGGCACGTCATGCTCCTCTGTGGGGAGTTCGTCGACGAGTTGGAATTCATAGCCGATTCCCACTTTGGTAGCTTTGGTTGAAGAGAGCAGACGATCGTAGAATCCCTTTCCACGCCCCAGTCGGTTTCCTTTCCTGTCATAGGCTACTGCAGGCACAACTATAAGCTCGAGTTGGGAGGGATCGACCGTGTTTGTGCCAGATGGCTCTTCGATATGAAAACTTCCGAGTTCGAGTCTGGTCTCATCATACGGGAGGATCTCAAGATTCACACCATTGACCCTCGGGAGATAAAACCTTTTCCTCCCTGCCCATTTTCCGAGGAATGCATGGGTGAAGAGTTCGTCAGGAAGAGAGTGATACATCAGAATATGGTCTGCCATTATGAAGGCAGCCGTTTTTTCAAGCCGAGAGAAAACTTCTTCGGCGGCATCCCTTTTCTCCGCCTCCGAGAGCATGACCCTCAGAGCTTTGATTTTTCTTCGGATGTCGTTTTTGGTCATTAGATTCAGTTGAGTGTCTTTCATATATATTGTGTGATTAGTTGGTCGGAAATCATGGAGGAGAGAAATTCCACTCCTGGAGTCTGCCGGAGATTCATTGCCGTTTCCTCACTCTGTTTTTTCTCCTCTTCCGGATAAATATCGATTGGTGATTCTCCGTTTATGAGAGCTTTGGTGGCTTCGATGACAGCTGGATCTTTCTGGTTGAGCATCTCGATGAAGGCAGGATAGCCGAGTACGTCGCGGGCAATCATGGCTTTGATCTGGTCAAGCAGTAGATCGCGTGAGGTGTTGATGTAATACCAGCGGGCGGGAACTCCATTCTTTGCCGCATAGCTGACAAAGTTTTCGAGAAGGGTGTTGTCGCGGGGAAGAACCTTCATGAGCCTGTCGATGCTCTTGACACCATTGAGCATATCACGATATTTATCAGCCACAGAGTAAGCGAATTTCTGAATGAGACCATGATTGACGACGCTGATATAATAAGAGGTGATTCCAGTGGTGTCTTCCGGCACAAACTTGTCGGGCATGATTCCACCTCCTCCATAGACAGTGCGTCCGTTGGGCGTCGTGAACATTTTCGACTTGTCAAACTTAATGCTGTCCTGATTATAGAACTCGCCATGTGAATAGCGGTCGATAATGTCGAGGTCGTATTTGCCATCGTTGCCGCGGGTATATTCTTTCTGGATGGAGCGTCCGGAAGGAGTATAGTAGCGGGCAACCGTGAGGCGGACAGCAGAGCTGTCGGGTAGTTCCGTCTGATTCTGCACGAGTCCCTTTCCGAAACTCCTGCGTCCGATTACGAGTCCACGGTCATTATCCTGCAATGCTCCGGCGAAAATCTCGGATGCGGATGCTGAATATTCGTTCATGAGGACTGTCACCTCCATATCGCGGAAGTTTCCATGTCCGTCGCTGATTGCCATAGTTTCGTTCTCCCGGTGTCGCCCTTTCGTATAGACGATGATTCTTCCTGCAGGCAGGAATTCATTAGCCATATAGATGGCCTGATCCATGAAGCCACCCGTGTTTCCACGCAGGTCGACAATGAATTTCCGTGCCCCGTCGGCTTTAAGATCATGAAGGGCGGAGAAGAATTCCTTATAAGTGTTTCGTGCAAACTTTGTGACGCGGAGATAGCCGATCGAATCGTTGACAAGATAAGAGCAGTCAACGGAATTCACCGGAATGTCGCCACGTATCACGTCGAAATCAATCGGTTTCGAAGAATTGTAGCGTTTGATCAGAAGCTTCACCATTGAGCCTTTCTCCCCGCGAAGATTCTTGAACACGTCTTCATTCGTCACTCCTTTGCCTGTCATGTCCACACTGTCGGCTTTAAGGATTCTGTCGCCCGGCATGATGCCAACCTTCTCGGCAGGCCCTCCCGGGATTACTTCGATCACGTTGACAGTGTCATTTATGATCTGAAACGAAACGCCCACTCCGCTGAAAGATCCCTCCAGATCGTCGTTGACAGCCTGGAGATCGGACGCAGGAATATAGGAGGAGTGCGGATCCAGAGCGGAGAGGAGTTCCGGGAACTGAGTCTCGATCAGCGAATCCATGTCAAGCACATCCACATAATCGTTTTCAATAATATTCAGGATGTTGCAAAGTTTCTCCTCCTTGGCCGAAAGAGCCCTGTTGGTGACATATCTTCCGATGAATATGCCTCCGATAACGCCTGCGGCGACAAGAAGCGGAAGCGCTGCAAGAGTGGCGTTTTTCTTATTCTTCATCTTTTAATTCAAGATATTTGGTTTCAATCCCCGCTCTCCTGAGCAGATCAAGACCATCGGTTATGCGATACATCTTGGAATAGACAACCCTTTTAATGCCTGCCTGAATGATGAGTTTGGAACACTCCACGCATGGACTGTCGGTGACATAAAGGGTGCTTCCTTCGCTTGAATTGTTGCTTCTCGCCACTTTTGTGATGGCGTTTGCCTCGGCGTGGAGCACGTAGGGGAATGTGGTGTTGGTGTCATCTTCGCAGATATTGGGAAATCCTGAAGGAGTTCCATTATATCCGTCGGAGATGATCATATTGTCTTTCACAAGTATTGCTCCAACCTGACGACGGCGGCAATAGGAGTTTTCGCTCCATATTGTGGCCATCCTGAGATAGCGCCGGTCGAGAATGGTGTTTTTATCTTCCATCATTTTTGTGGCGTTTAGCTTTCAGATTCCTTCGTGTTCCATAAGGAATTTTTCAGCATCGAGAGCAGCGCGGGCACCGGTGCCGGCAGCTACGATGGCCTGTCGGTAGCGAGGATCGGCACAATCTCCGGCAGCATACACTCCCTCGACATTTGTTGCCGTTGTGTGGCCGTCGGTGATGATGTAGCCCTCAGAATCCACCTCGATCTGTCCCTTGAATATCTCTGTGTTCGGATGATGACCGATGGCAAGGAAAAAACCGTCGATTGCTATATCAAACTTCTCCTCTTCAGGGGTTCCGGCATGCTTTACCAGATGAGCTCCTTCCACACCATCCTCGCCGAAGAGTCCGAGAGTGTTGCAATTGAAAAGGATCTCGATATTCTCGCGTTCCATCACTCTTTTCTGCATCACCTGTGAGGCCCGGAGAACTCCTCTTCTGACGATCATATAGACTTTTTTTGCTAGTCCCGAAAGATAAAGGGCTTCCTCACAAGCGGTGTCGCCACCGCCAACCACTGCAACATTTTTCTTGCGATAGAAGAATCCGTCGCATGTGGCACAGGCACTCACGCCCAGTCCGCGGTATTTTTCCTCATCCGGCAGTCCGAGATATTTTGCCGTTGCTCCCGTAGAGATAATTACGGAATCCGCATAGATGATATCCCCTTTTTCGTCTTCGCAACGGAAAGGACGGACTGAGAAATCCACATTAGTGATTTTTCGGCTCATTATTTCGGCGCCGAACCTTATTGCCTGCTGACGGAACTGTTCCATCATTTCCGGGCCCTGAATGCCTTCCGGATATCCGGGGAAGTTTTCTATCTCGGTGGTCTGGATTAACTGGCCGCCGGGTTGGTCTCCTTCATAGAGAAGAGGAGAGAGATTTGCTCTTGATGCATATATTGCAGCCGTATATCCAGCTGGTCCTGAACCTATTATTAGGATTTTTTTTCTATGTTCTGCCATAATTTATGGAGTGTCTTATGTTTGTTAATAATTGTGGGGAATCTTCCCCCTGTATATATAACAATTAATTCCTCTTTTAGTATATGGAAATGGCGTGAAAACAATAAAAAAGAGTTTCTTAAACCATTCGCTGAAGAGATGAATAACTAACGCAAGAGATGAAGAACTAACGGAGGTCTACAATTTCAGCATTCGGATATTTAGTTTTCGGATAGCTGAATGTGTCGGCCGGAATATTGATGCCTGATCTGAAAGTGTCGACAGTTACCGTTGAGGTCTGGCCAGACGCTTTCACCGTGATTCGTTCGGGTTGAAAGGTGTTGGCGTTTACGGTGACGGTCACGAGGGAGATGGAGGAGCGTTTATTCACAGGCAACATCTCTATCACGTATTTCCCCTTTGGCGCTGATTTTGCGAAACTGCAGGAATAAGCACCGGCAGCATTTTTCACATAGAGTAGGGGATTTGACTCCAGCAGCTCGGATGCAGTAGGAGAGGTGATTGTTGTCTCATTAGTGCGGGAATTATATGTGTACAGGCTCTTCCCATCGTGCCAGGTGGAAATCTGGGGAGTCTCGACTACAAAGCGGTTTCCTTCCGCCACAACCGATCCCTTGAACGACTGTCCGGAAGCCGTCACGGTAAAGGTTGCTTTCAGGCCCTTGTTTGCGGAAACCAGAGCGGCCGTTTTCTGAGCTACCTGTTGCGCCGATAGGGCGGCAACCGCTGAAATAGGGCATATCGAGACCATCGTCACGCATGCGGCAATCGTCAAGTTCCGAATAAATTTTTTCAAAATCCGGCGTATCATATTGTTCTATTTATTCCCGGTTATCACTCTGGATTGATGATCGATTCGAGAGTAGTGGGATCCACGAGCACAGAACGCGGTTTCCCTCCATGTGCGGGGCCTACGATTCCGGCAGCTTCGAGCTGGTCCATGATTTTTCCCGCGCGGTTATATCCGATGGAATATCTCCGCTGAATTGAGGATGTGGAGGCTGTGTTGCTGGTTATGATGGTTCGGGCCACCTCTTCAAACAATGGATCCCTGTCGCCTATTGGCCCTCCTCCGTCAATATCGCCGTCGGCATTGGCAGCCGCAGGAGGTTCGGGCAGGATATAGGCTCCCTGGCCGTAGGGCTGACGTTCGATATAATCGCAGATTGCCTCAACCTCCGGAGTGTCGATAAAGGCACACTGCACCCTGACCATCGGCGCATTGTTGCTGATGAGCATATCACCGCGGCCGATCAGCTGTTGAGCCCCGGGAGTGTCAAGGATTGTCTTGCTGTCGACTCCCGAGGAAACCTTGAACGCAATTCTGGCTGGGAAATTTGCCTTTATAATGCCGGTGATCACATTTGTGGAGGGTCGCTGAGTGGCGATGATGACATGCATACCGACCGCGCGAGCTTTCTGAGCGAGGCGTGCAATCGGAATTTCCACCTCCTTGCCGGCGGTCATGATGAGGTCGCTGAACTCATCGACAATCACGACGATGTAAGGGAGGAAGCGGTGGCCTTCGGCGGGATTCAGCTGGCGCTCCTTGATCTTCTCGTTATATTCCTCGATATTGCGCGTGTGGGCCGCCTTGAGGAGTTGATAGCGGTCGTCCATCTCCACGCAGAGGGAGCTGAGGGTGGCCACGACCTTGTCCATATCGGTGATGATGGCGTCTTCCGCATCCGGAATCTTAGCGAGATAGTGAGCCTCGATCCTCGCGTAAAGACTGAATTCCACCATTTTTGGGTCGATCATGACGAACTTCAGCTCGTCGGGAGTCTTACGGTAAAGTAGCGAAGCAATGATCGCATTGAGACCGACAGATTTTCCCTGTCCGGTCGCTCCCGCCACGAGCAGATGGGGCATCTTGGCGAGGTCGGTGATATAGACGTCGTTGGAGATTGTAGATCCTATGGCTATTGGGAGTTTTGCCTTCGATTCCTGATATTTGAGGGAGTTGATGATCGTGCGCATGGACACAGTCTGAGGATCGTTGTTGGCCACCTCGATCCCGACCGTTCCTTCGCCGGGAATCGGAGCGATGATACGCACGCCAACGGCAGAAATCCTCAAGGCGATGTCATCAACCAGATTCCGGATCCTGTTGATTTTGACACCTCGTTCCGGAACGATCTTATAGAGCGTGACCGTCGGACCGACGGTTGCCTCAATGCTTACGATGGGGATTCCGAAGTCAAGAAGAGTTTTCTTGATCTTCTCCTTGTTTGCCATCTGCTCATCAGCGTCGACAGTCACTCTTTCCGATCCTTCCCTAAGGAGTTCAGATGGTGGAAACTTGTAGGGATGCATTCCCGGCATCATCATCTCGGATGCTTCACGTTTCGCTTTTGTCTGTGCAATTTCATTGACGTTGACCACCATTGCCTCCTCTTCGGCAACCATCTCTTCGCCCGCTTCGGCAATAGACTCGGCTGCAGACTCCCGGGAATCATTGGGCTCCTGTTCCTGTTGTCCCGGAGTTCCATCAGATATCGGAGTCTCATCAGTGGCCTGGTTGGGATTCTCTACTGAAGATACAGCTTGGAAGTTTTGTTCTGGCTGCTGCATATCATTGACAGGGGAATCTTCAACTTCGTCAAAATCCGGGAGCTCATAATAATAGCCGCTGTCATCATCTGAAAATGTGACTGGTACCACCTGAGCTTCCGATTCTTCAATGACTCCCATCTCCTGCTGGTCGGGTTCTTCGTCATTCTGTTTCTGAGAGGCGATCTCTACGGCTGCGGCAGCTTCTTCAGCTTTTCTCATCTTTTCCAGCTCCATCTTCTGGGCCAGTTCTTCTGCCTTAATGGCCGCGATTCGTTTGCGTTCTTCAGAACGTTGTTTCCTGATCCTGATGATCCAGTTGATAAGGTCGCGCATACAGATGACCACAAACACTCCGATCATGAAAAGACACAGGATTCCGGCTCCGGTCCAACCGAGGAACCTGATCACAAATTCATTGACAAACCGACCATGATAGCCTCCCCAGTTCACCGGAGAATGAAGGCCGATGGTCAGCAGCCCGACAATCAGGGAAACCGTAATAAGGGCCACAAGCGATTTAATTGTGAAATCAACCGACTTGAAATTCGGTTTTCCGGCAAGCAGTTTAAGCGACATCGCCAACATCCAGAAGATTATCACGAAAGAGCCAAGACCGAAGCAGTCGTTGATAAGGAACTGTGATATTCTGGCGCCACCTTCACCTCCGGAGTTGACGATCCCCTCGGAAACGCCGATGGACGTGTTGGCTATTTCCGACTGATCGGCCATGCAAGCTGAGAAATATGATAGAAAAGATATGCCGAGATAGACTCCGAAGAAACCTATGAACAGACCGGTGATCCATCTCACGGTCTGGCTGTGGGCCCAGCTTTTGATCGACGAGACAGATTCTGAGATGCTTTGTCCTACAGGTTTAGAGGGTGCCTTAGCCTGTTTTTTCACGTTGGAGGTCTTCACCTTTTGTTTCGGCTCCTTCTTCTGTTCAGGCATCGGTGTCTTCTCAGGGGCAGGAGTCAGAATCTCAATAGGCGAGGATTCTTCGGTGTCGGGTATATTCGGAGTGAAGGTGTCGTATCCGTTCATTGAGGTAGGAGATAATCTGCGTTTGTTGACAGAGGTCATTGATTGAATGAAAATTTTGTTTTGCACTCAGAGGTCGGCCGGCTGGTTGAGAAAAAGTGCCCGCTGCCGATTTGAATGTGCAAAGTTAACCAATAAAAAACGTTTTTCCTATTTAAAAAATGAAGTTGGAATAAAAAATAATCTACAGTTTTTCCCAAAATCTTATCCATCGCGCAAATAACCAACGGATTGAGGGCCTACAAAAAATCTTTGCCGGCGGATGCTTCCCCGGGATGATGATTGGACAGGGAAAATATTCGGGCAAAAAGATTGGTCAGGTGAGAAAATTTCACTAATTTCGCAAAACTATGAATATTGTGAAAATAGTCGGATTCCTGCTTCTGGCGTTGCTATGGCTATGGCTCAGCGCCAGTTTGCTCGCCTCGGGGCTCACATTGAAGAATCTCTTCCTTGTAGTGGCCTCGGCCATCATAATATTTGTTCCCTTGTGGAAGAAGTATGTCCGACCTGATAAACAATAGAGAAGAATGGACGACAAGCAAACGACACATACCCCTCTCCTCAGCTCGATCAATTCTCCGGCCGATCTACGCAAGCTTCGCCCTGAGGAATTGCCGGTGTTATGTCAGGAGATCAGGGATTTCCTGATTTCTCATCTGGCAATGAATCCGGGTCATTTCGCATCGAGCATGGGAGCTGTCGACCTGACGGTGGCTCTTCACTATGTTTTCGATACCCCAGACGACAGATTGGTGTGGGACGTCGGACATCAGGCCTACGCCCATAAGATTCTAACCGGAAGACGGGATGCCTTTTCTTCCCAACGCACTTTTGGAGGAATCAGTGGTTTCCCTTCTCCTATGGAAAGTCCGTATGATACGTTTGTGGCCGGACATGCCGGAAATTCAATTTCTGCGGCGTTGGGAATGGCGATTGCAGATAAGGCTACTCCCGGACATGAGAAACGTCACACCGTTGCCATCGTCGGAGATGCCTCCATTTCCGGAGGACTTGCTTTCGAGGGACTGAACAATGCTTCCAATCATCCGAATAATCTTCTTATCGTATTGAACGATAATGATATGAGTATTGATGATAATGTGGGAGCCCTTCATAGTTACCTCTCCCAGCTCACAACCTCGGCCGGATATAACCGGATCCGCAACCGCATGGCAGGTTATTTCCGCAGAAGAGGAATTCTGACCGAAAACCGCAAAAGGGCGATCATCAGGTTCAGCAATTCGGTCAAGTCATTGATTTCAAAAAAACAGAATATTTTTGAAGGGCTCAACATCCGCTATTTCGGACCCTTTGATGGTCATGACGTGATCAATCTGGTCAGGATTTTCCGTGAGATAAAGGATATGGAAGGTCCCAGACTCCTTCATCTCTGCACCATAAAGGGGAAGGGATACACTCCGGCCGAGGAGAATCCGACAGTCTGGCACGCCCCCGGGAAATTTGATCCGGAAACGGGGGAACGTCTTTGTGGGGGTTGCGACGGTAATCCTCCCCTCTGGCAGGAGGTGTTCGGTGAAACCTTATTGGAACTTGCGAGAAAAGATGACAAGGTGGTCGGGATAACAGCAGCGATGCCCACCGGCACTTCACTCGGCATTATGATGGCCGAAATGCCGGAGCGGACTTTTGACGTCGGCATTTCAGAGGGTCATGCAGTCACTTTTGCCGGAGGCTTGGCGGCCGGAGGAAAGAAACCCTTTGTGGCGATCTATTCATCATTCCTTCAGCGTGCCTATGATAACATTATCCACGACGTTGCCATTCAGGGCCTTCCGGTGACCTTTTGCATTGACAGGGCCGGTATCGTGGGAGAAGACGGAGTCACACACCATGGGCTTTTCGACATAGCATATCTTAGATGCGTCCCTGGATTAAAAGTAGCCTCCCCTGCGGATGAAGCCACCCTCAGAAACCTTATGTTTACATCCCTCTCTCTTGATTCCCCTATGGCTATCCGCTATCCGCGAGGACGGGCGAATGTGCCCGACTGGAAGTCGCCGCTTTCAAAGATAGAGGTTGGCAAAGGGAAAAGAATGTCGGCCCGGGAGAATGCACGGACTGTTATCCTAACGGTGGGCCCTGTGTTGAAATATGCTATGCAGGCTGCCGAGATTCTTGAAAAGGATGGAATCATGGCCGATGTAATCGACATGATCTGGATCAAGCCCCTTGATGAGAAACTGCTTGAGGAGGTTGTGGAGAGATATGACTTTGTGGTCACTGTGGAAGACGGAGTCGTGAGCGGTGGATTTGGCTCGGCAGTCAATGAATGGCTGGCCACCCGCGGATTCTGTGGAAAAGTGACGACTCTCGGTGTGAAGGATGAGTGGGTGGCACATGGATCGGTTGCCAAACTTCATGAAATCAATGGATTCCATCCTGAGGGAATTGTGGCGGCCGTGAAAGAACTCGTCATGTTTCCTCATTGATTGTAGAATCTTCTCCTCAATAAAAGAAGTAAATGAAAATCATCATAGCCGGCGCCGGCGAAGTGGGTGCCCATCTCGCCAAAATGCTATCAAATGAGAATCAGGATATCATTCTGATCGATAGTGATCAGACAAGACTTGATGTGATTGATTCGAATTATAATCTCATGACCCGCAACGGGTCGACCTCTTCGTTTGAGACATTGCGTGAAGTCGGAATCGATTCCACCGACCTCTATATTGCAGTGACTCCCTACGAAACGCGAAATATCACCTCCTGTGCCATAGCAAAAAAACTTGGCGCCAAAAAAACTGTTGCGCGGATCGACAACGCGGAATTCCTGATTCCGGAGAATGGTGCGATTCTGAAAAAGATGGGAGTCGATTTTCTCATTTATCCGGAGGATCTTGCCGCCGAGGAGATTGCCATGGCGCTCGCCCATAACTGGACGCGCTATTGGGGGGAACTCCATAGCGGAGCGCTCCTCCTTATAGGAGTGAAGCTCAACGGCGACTCTCCACTGATTGATGTGAAACTGAAGGATCTCCCGGTAAAGACCCACGATTTCCATATAACAGCCATAAAGCGCAACAACGGTACCATCATTCCGGGAGGTAACGATGAGATCAGGCGTGATGATATCGTATTTTTCATCACGACGCCACCGTTTGTGCAGGAAGTCAGGGAATTGTGTGGTAAGAAAAAGAGAGTCATCAAGAAGGCCCTGATAATGGGAGGTGGTCAGATTGCAACGCGTTTTGCGGAATTATATCATGACAAGTTCCATCTTAAGATCATCGATAATAACCGGGACAATTGCGAAAATCTTGCCACTCGCTTGCCAGAGTGTGAGATTGTATTCGGCGACGGTCGCGACATAGAGGTGTTGCGTGAAAACAATATATATCAGTATGATGCTTTTCTCGCCCTCACCGACTTCCCTGAAACCAATATCCTTTCCTGTATGACCGCGAAAGAGTTTGGCGTTCCGAAAACCGTTGCCGATGTGGAGAATCTTCAGTTTGTAAGCCAGGCTGAGAATCTGAATATCGGCACGATCCTAAATAAGAAACTTCTTGCTTCCAGCCATATTTTCAAGATTCTGCTTGATGCTGACGAGGCTAATGCAAAATGCCTTGCGCTTGCTGATGCAGAGGTGGCAGAAATCGCGGTGAAGGAGAAAGCGAAAATCACGAAAGCTCCCGTGAAGGATCTTCATCTGCCCTACGGAATGACTCTGGCTGCCATGGTCAGAAATGATGTTTGCAGTCTCGTCAACGGCAATACCCAGATTGAAGGAGGAGATTTCGTAGTGGTGGTGTGTCTTTCAGGCACTCTCAACAAGATTGAGAAATGGTTTAATTGAAATCCGAATATATGCCTTTTGTCCATAAGAAAAGCTATATAAACCTGCGGATGCTACTGAGGGTTATCGGTTGGCTTCTTGTCATCGAATCCTTTTTCATGTGCGCTCCGTTTGTCACCGGAATCGTTTTTCATGAGAAGACATTGTGGTGGTTTCTTCTAAGCATGGGTATCACGGGGGGATGTGGAGCGGCAATGATGAGCATCAGGCCTAAAAGCCGCGAGATGGGGAAACGGGAAGCCGTGTTGCTGACGGCATTGACTTGGGTAATCCTCTCCTTATTCGGGATGTTGCCGTTCATTTTTTGCCGGACACATCTGGGAGTGACAGACGCTTTTTTCGAGACAATGAGCGGCTTCACCACCACCGGAGCTACTGTTCTCAACACGCTCTCCGACGTTCCGAAGTCAATTCTGATGTGGAGATGTGTGATTCAGTGGGTCGGGGGCCTTGGAATCATTCTCTTCACTCTGGCTGTTCTTCCCATGCTGAACTATCAGGGAGGAATGCAGCTCTTCAATGCGGAGGTTACGGGAATAACCCACGACAAACTACGTCCAAGGGTAAGTTTCACGGCTCAGGGGCTCTGGATTGTCTATATATCTCTCACTGCCATTCTGATGTTGCTCCTCTCATTTTCGGAAATGTCATATTTCGAGAGTATCTGCTATGCTTTTTCAACCATGTCGACGGGAGGATTCTCGATCAGCGACCTGTCGGTGACAGAGCTTGATAATCTCTATGTGAAAACAGTTTTTCTTGTTTTCATGTTTCTTGGTGGAGTCAATTTTTCCTTGATATTCAAGGCAACTATGGGCGATTTCAAGTCATCATTTAAGAACGATGCGCTGAAATGGTATGTTGCCATTATTTTTATCTGCTATTTGCTTCTTTGTCTCAATGTATGGCTGCGAGGGCTTGTAAACGAGGTGGCTGATCTGACAATCGACCCTCTTTTCCAGGCCGTCTCAATTCTCTCATCTACCGGCCTCACGGAACCAGACTTCCACGACTGGGGTCCTGTGGCGATAGTTGTGCTTATAGGGATGATGTTCATGGGGGCTTGTGCGGGAAGCACGTCCGGAGGTGCGAAGATCGACCGCATCATCATCCTTTTCAGATTTATCAAGAATGAATTCTACAAGATGATGCATCCGAGCACGGTCACAACCGTGACGATCAACGGAAAAGGAACGCCAAATGCCATCGTGATGAAAACACTTGCGTTCCTATTCCTTTACGTTTTGGTTATAACAGTCGGAGGGTCAATCCTTGTGCTTGACGGACTGCCTTTGAAAGACAGTTTCTTTGTGAGCCTGTCGGCAGTGTCAAACACCGGAATCGGCACCGGCATAACGGGATTGAATGGGAATTACTCTTATGTTCCGGTGCTTTCAAAATGGGTTATCAGCATAATGATGCTTGTGGGGCGTCTGGAGCTTTTCACCATCCTTCTTCTCTTTGTTCCTTCCTTCTGGAAAAAATGATCGGGAGTGTCTCGATGTGAATAAAAATGATTCCTACGGCAGAAGATGGCGTCGTTGTGGCGTCGTTCCTGCCGGAGGAATCATTTATTCTTAATTCGTTCAGATTTCCTGTTGCGACCTGACAACTGCCTCCAGAGCGGCGATTGAGATTATATCCACAATTTCTCTGTCGGAAGCATTGGAGTTAGTGAAATAGAACGGCTTGCGGAGTCCCATCTGGATAGGGCCGATAATCGATCCGATTCCCATGGAAAGAATCATTTTGCTCGCGGCGTTGGCAGCCGTAAGATTCGGGAATACCAGCGTATTGACCTGTTTCCCCTTTATGGAATTGAAGGGGAAGGTCTTGTCGCGCAGCGACGTATTCAATGCATAGTCGAACTGCATTTCTCCATCCACCTGAATGTCTGGGAAATAATGGTGTAGCTCAGCCACAGCATCAGCTACGATACGGGCCTCCTCATGAGAAGAGGAACCGAAATTGCTATATGAAAGCATGGCGATGACCGGTTCCTGGGCAAAGAATTTCACCGTTTTGTCAGCAAGGCGCGCAATGTCGACAAGGGCAGCGGTATTTGCGTCAGGATTCACGGCTGTGTCGGCGATGAAGAAGGTGCCCTTCCTGGTGTTGAGGATGTGCATGGTAGCGAAATGATTGAACCCCTCCTGCAGACCGATGATCGAAACAACGTTGAGAGATGACACCTCTCCGTCGGAGTAAGAGGAGGCGATGCAGGCGTCAGCATCGCCGGTTTCAAGCATCATCATTCCGAAATAAGACCGGTCATACATCTTTTCAAGAGCGAACTCGAACGTGTAGCCTTCGCGTGCTTTCTTATTCGCGAGAATTTTAGCATAGCGGGCTCGAGTTTCGGCCTCACGGTCGTGGCGCGGGTTGATGATCTCCACTCCGTCGAGCGAGATCCCGAGTCGTGCGGCTCTCTTCTCGATCATCTCCTCGTTGCCGAGAAGCACCGGTTTGCAAATCTTCTCATGATATGCGCGGACAGCGGCGCGGAGAGTATTGTCCATGTTCCCTTCGCAGATAACCACGCGCTTGGGCTGAGTGCGGTCAACATCTGCAATCGTGCGCATCATCTTTCCGTCGTCGCCCATGAGTTTCCTGAGCCGGTTTTGATAAGCGTCCCAGTCGGTGATCGGACGTTTTGCAATTCCCGATTTGGCGGCAGCTTCAGCCACCGCAGGAGCCACGCAAAGAAGAAGACGGGGATCAAGAGCTTTGGGGAGAATGTAATCCGGTCCGAACTTTATGTTGTTCATTCCGTAAGCCTCGTCGACAACCGCAGGAACGGGAAGCTTTGCAAGATCAGAAATGGCATGGACCGCCGCAATTTTCATCTCCTCGTTGATTCCTGAAGCTCCGCAGTCGAGAGCTCCCCTGAAGATATATGGGAATCCGATCACGTTGTTGATCTGGTTGGGGTAGTCGCTGCGGCCGGTGGCCACGATGATGTCGGGACGCGTCTTGACGGCGAGTTCATAGCTGATCTCGGGATTGGGGTTGGCAAGAGCGAACACTATTGGGCGAGGAGCCATTGATAGCACCATTTCGGGAGTGACCACATCGGCCACACTCAGCCCGAGGAATACGTCGGCACCCACCATTGCTTCCTGAAGAGTATGGAGATCGCGGGTGGTTGCAAATTCCCTTTTCTGTTCGTTGAGGTTGGTTCTGTCGGCACGAATCACTCCTTTGGAGTCGCACATCACGACGTTTTCGGGATTGATTCCAAGAGCAACATAAAGACGGGTGCAGCTGATAGCGGCCGCACCTGCTCCGTTCACCACAAGACGGACGTCTGCAATGTTCTTCTCCTGAATCTGGAGTGCATTTAGAAGACCTGCTCCGGAGATGA
The DNA here is from genome assembly GCA_964425935.1 of uncultured Sangeribacter sp. Taxonomy (GTDB): domain Bacteria; phylum Bacteroidota; class Bacteroidia; order Bacteroidales; family Muribaculaceae; genus Lepagella. Next base: position 30,363 of record CAYROR010000003.1, on the reverse strand, counting down.
TTGCGGTTCCGTGCTGGTCGTCATGCATCACCGGGATGTCACATTCCTCTTTAAGACGTTGTTCGATTGTGAAACATTCCGGAGCTTTTATATCCTCAAGGTTTATTCCTCCGAAAGTGGGGGAAATCGCTTTCACAATTTCGATAATCTTCTCGGGATCTTTTTCGTTAACTTCAATATCGAATGCGTCAAGTCCGGCGAAAATTTTGAAAAGAAGAGCTTTCCCCTCCATCACGGGTTTTCCGGCGAGAGCTCCGATGTCACCGAGTCCGAGCACTGCAGTTCCATTGCTCACCACTCCGACCAGATTCCCTTTGTTAGTGTATTTGTAGGCGTCTTCCGGATCTTTCTCGATTTCAAGACAAGGATAAGCCACACCGGGTGAATAGGCCAGTGCGAGATCATGTTGTGACGCGTATGGTTTCGTCGGGACGATTTCAATTTTTCCCGGCTTGCCCTCCTCGTGATATTCGAGGGCCATCTCTTTAGTTACTTTTGGCATATTGAAACTATATATGAGGGGGAGGGGATAGTTAAAAAAATACTTCTCTTATATTAACGCTTGCGAGAGCAAATATTTCTTGAAAAAATAAGAAATATTGAAAAATTTGTCTTTATGGAAGGATATTTGCATATATTTTGCATATCGGTGATGATGCGTTTTGATGTGATTCTGAAATTATGCGGAATATATTCTTAATTTTGGGGCTAAACGAGAATCATCGACTGCTTCGAGCCCCACCGAGGCATGGTGCAGGTTAATAATTTCATTTTGATGTTAAATAATGTTAAAACTGGGGGGGGTAGTTAATAAATATTAAATAATTAGTCTTAAATTTGCGGCCGTGAAATGCTAATGTGTTAAAAGCAATCACTTTTTTTGCTACCTACCTATAAAATCTATATAAACCTACACAGAATATCTAACTAATCGATCGGATGTCGGAGATGTAAAAATCAATGATACCGGTCATAATACTAACCATAATTTAATGGAAATGAGAAAACTGATTCCACTTTTGGTGACGATGCTGTTTTTCTCTTGGGCAAGTTTGAGTGCCCAGGTGCGCGTCGTTAAAGGAACCGTTCTTGACGCGGCTAATCTTGAGCCGTTGATCGGCGCGAATGTCACTCCTGAGGGAGACAACGCGCAAGGCGTAATTACAGACATCGACGGCAACTTTACCGTCAGGGTGCCTCAGAACATCAAGAAGATCCGTGTTTCATACGTTGGCTACACACCTGTTGTGGCTGAACTGAAAGACAACATGGTCGTCTACATGAATGCTGAAACCAACGACCTTGATGAAGTAGTGGTTGTGGCCTACGGTGTGGCTTCTAAAGAGTCTCTGACCGGCTCCGTTGCTGTTGTCGGAGAGAAAGAGATCGACAAACGACCTGTGACGACAGTCACCAGCGCCCTTGAGGGTATGGCTCCCGGTGTGCAGGTTAATGGTTCAACCACAACTCCCGGTGGGTCTCCTTCCATCCTTATCCGTGGTATTAACTCAGTTAACGGAACAACAAGCCCTCTTTACGTTGTGGATGGTGTGGTTTGGAACGGTAGCTACAACGACATCAACCCGAACGATGTTGAGAGCATTTCAGTGCTTAAGGATGCAGCTTCCTGTGCTCTTTATGGTGCCAAGGGTGCTAACGGCGTTGTGCTGATCACCACTAAGCGTGCCAAGGGTGCCGGTCGAGTTGAGATCACAGCCAAAGTTCGTCAGGGTGTCTATCAGCGCGCTCTTCCTGAATATAAGCGTCTCGGCTACAACTCATGGAATGAAGCCATGCTTCAGGCGATCGCCAATGGCCAGTATACCAACAATCTCAACGGTGAGCATCCCATCACACGCGAAGATGCTCTTAAGAGTGCTATCGGCACATATTTCTCGGATGCCGGCGTGCTCAACCTTTATGGAACCGGTGAAATCTCCGGCTCAGGAGAGAAGGTTTTCGATGCCAACGGTCGTGTGACACTCAATCAGCTCGGTGTGTATGACGACACTGACTGGTGGGATGCTATTTCGCGCAACGGTCATCGTGAGGAATACAACATCAGTGCTGCCGGTGCAACCGAGAAATTCAATTTCTATAGCTCTGTTGGTTATGTAAAGGAGAACGGCTATCTTCTCAAGACCGACTTCGGACGCTGGAACGCTCGTCTTCGCGGTGAATATAATCCTGTGAACTATCTTAAGATGGGACTCAACGTTAGCCTCTCAAGCGTGAAATCCAATCAGCCTCAGTTCAGCTCAACCAATCTTTCCTCCACCTCCAACGCGATGTCTTATCAGAATATCGCCCCGGGTCTTCCTTATTATGCCCACGACTGGAAGACAGGAGCCATCCTTCGTGATGAAAACGGAAATCCGATCTGGAACACAATGGATGGTTATTCTACATTCACCAGCAACAAAGGCTATATTCTCCGCGCAAACAGCGAGGACTATGAGCGTCTTTCGGGTGATGCCACCGCATTCATCACCGCAGTTCTGCCTTATGGTTTTGAATTCACGGTAAAAGGCACTTTGAATCAGTATCGCCGCGAAGATACCTCCTACGACAGTCCTGAGATCGGATCTGCCAAGGGATTCGGACGTCTGTCGAAATATTTCTATAAGCAGAAGACTGAGAATATCTCCCAGACACTCACCTGGAATCATGACTATGACAAGCATCACATCGACGCAATGCTCAACCATGAGAGCTATAGCCGTTATTACGACTGGTCGTCGGTGAAGAACAGAGATGAGCTTTTCCCCAACAATTTTTATCTCAACAACTTCACCACTAATGAGGGAACAGACGCAAGCGCATATCGCTACCGCACGGAAACCTACATGGGTCGTGTTCGCTATAACTGGGACGACATCTATTTCTTCGAGGGCAGCCTCTCACGCGACGGCTCAAGTAAATTCTCGAAAGATGAGCGTTGGGGCACATTCTGGAGCCTTGGTGCAAGCTGGATCGCGAGCAAGGAGAAATTCCTTCGTGATGTTGAATGGCTCGACATGCTGAAATTCCGTGTTGCTTACGGAACCGCCGGCAACGACTACACCTCCAACTATTATCCTGCATGGGATATCTATGAACTGGGCTCGCATACCCTTTATGGAAATCCTTCTATCTTCCCGACTACTCTCGGAAACACAAGTCTTCACTGGGAGTCGACAAAGACTCTTGACCTCGCCCTCGAGTCGAACATGTTCAACAACCGTCTCTCTGCAACTGTTGGATTCTTCTCTCGTGTTAACGCCGACCTTCTCTATGAGGTTTCGCAGGCGCCTTCAAATGGTGTAGACGACGAGGGAGCCTCACTCACCCGCTGGATGAATATAGGAAACATGAGAAACACCGGATGGGAGATAATGCTGAGCGGAACAATCCTTTCCAATGAAAACTTTAGCTGGACAGCCCATGTGGATGCATCATTCATCAAGAATAAGATCACTAAGCTCCCTGCCGGAAACCTCTACAACAGCCCTCGAGCTCTTATTGAAGGAAGAAGCCGCTATGAGTTCTATATGCCTAAGTGGGCCGGCACCGACATGCTGACCGGTCAGTCTCTTTATGAGATCAATGACTGCCATAAGTTCCAGACTGAGCAGTTTGATGATAAAGGGAATTCTCTCGGGTGGAAGTTTGATCAGGAGAAATGGGACTCCAACCTTGCCAATGCAGAGGAGAATGGTGCTCTCGTGAAGATCGGTGACAAATATTACACAACTAAGACTTCTTACGCATCCAATGAATTTGTGGGCACCTCTCTGCCGACAGTCTATGGTTCTTTTGGAACCAATGTGACATGGAAGGGCCTTTCAGTTGGTGCATTGTTCACCTATAGCCTCGGCGGCAAGACCCTTGATTCCAATTATCGCTCACTGATGTCGACCGGAGCAGGCTCCGCTCTTCACGTGGATGCTGCAGACAACAGCTGGACACCTGATATGGCACAGGGCATCACGGATGCCAACCGAATCAATAAGGACGTGCGTCCGGAGCTTAACCTCGCAACAACCGCCGACTGCAACGGACAGAGCAGCCGCTTCCTCGTTTCTAACGACTATCTCACCTTCAAGAATCTCTTTGTCAACTATGAGTTGCCGAAGAATTGGGTGAAACCTTTGAAGATGCGTGGGATCGGCATCGGACTCTCGATTGATAACGTATGCCTCTTCGCTAAGCGCGCCGGTCTGAACCCGACATATAGCTATGCAGGCGGCCAGGGCGACTACTTCGTTCCTGCGAGAGTATATTCTTTCGAGCTGACAGCACGATTCTAATTTTAAATGAAAAAATAATTCCAACAGATATGAAAATCAATCATTATATAATGGGTGGTGTGATGGCAGCGTTGCTTTCTCCCGCGATCACATCATGTAGTTCAGATTTTCTTGAGCAGGCTCCTCTGACAGATATTTCAGCTGAAACAGCCAGTACGTCGGAGGTCGGAGCCGAGGCTGCGATCACCGGTCTTGCCCGCCAGATGCAGACCCAGTATGACGATCTGAAGAACGGTAACCTCAATGCTTCAGGCGAACAGTTCTTCGCCAATCTTTATGGCGAGGGTCTTGGCCCGGATGCCGTGATCGGTGAAATCATGAACTATGCCAATTCTTCTACCAATCCCGATAACTTCCGCACCCTCAACGGATGGTGGGCAGCATGGATGTATAACTATTGCTACTCCATCATCGGCTCGGCAAACTCGATTCTCGAGAATCTTCCTGAGGAGCCGACTGAAAGCAATGAGTGCTGGTTGAAAGGCTCCGCTCTCACAATGCGCGCTCACTGCTACACACGCTTGCTTCAGGTGTATGCTCCGCGATGGGCTGATTCAGACAACGGCAACAAGCTTTGTCTCGTTCTCCGCATTCATTCCGGAGAAGGCAACAATCATCCTTTCAATACAATGAATGAGGTTCTCGATCAGATGTATAGCGATCTGACAGAGGCTATCAAATGTTTTGAGAAGACCGATAAGAAACGTGGAGAAAATCTCTTCTATGTGGATGAGGCTGTTGCCCGCGGAATTTTTGCGCGTCTTGCGTTGATAAAGAACGACTATGCAACCGCACAGAAAATGGCTCATGACGCCCGCAAGGATTATCCCATCATGAGCGGAGAGGATTACCTGACCGGTTTCTCGGTGACCAACGACGAATGGATGTGGGCGCCGGCCATGGATCCCCTGGGAGTCTATTACTGGGGATTCGGCCCGCACTATGCATGCAACGGACATTACGTGAAATCATGGGGCTATTCTTGCTGCATGGACTATGGCCTCTACAGGCATCTTAAACCGACAGATATCCGTGCGCAGCTTTATTTCGGCCCGCTCTGTGTTCAGTTTGAGCCTGAGATGGCAGAGGAATTCGGAATCACAGAAGAGGATTTCTTTGACAGCAGCGTTGTTTCACAGCAGAAAACTATGGTTTCAATCACAGGCACCGGAACGAAGCCCAAAGGAAAGAATCTCGGCATGTGGAATTTCATCATGGAGTATGGCAAGAGATTTGCAAGCAAGCGTCCTGAGGATATAAAGGGTATCTATCTGACCAATTCCAAGGGTCTTGCAATGGGCATTCAGTATAAGTTCCAGGGACTTGACGACGGCTACACCTCTTGCTGGCCTCCCTACATGCGCGCTGCCGAGATGCTTCTGATTGAAGCTGAGGCTGCCTGCATGAACAACGACGAGGGAACGGCAAAGGCTTGTCTCGCCGAACTCATGGCTAAGCGTGATCCTTCCTACAGCTTTGACGGAACCGGAACCGCTCTTCTTGACGAGGTGAAACTGCAGCGCCGCATCGAGCTCTGGGGTGAAGGCTTCAACTGGTTTGACTTCAAACGTTGGAATGTGCCCTTTGAGTGGAAGGCTTTCAATGCAGACGATCTTGAAAACTGTGGTTCCTTCCCCAACACGATTTCAAGAAAATTCTCAGTTGATTTCATGCAAGGATGGCGTGCCGCTATTCCACAGCCGGAATTCACCTATAACGAAGATGTCAAGACTTCTGAAGTAGGTCTCTGATCAGAACGTAAAGATCTCACAAAAAAACGGATGGTTGCAACTGCAGCCATCCGTTTTTTTGTGAGATCTTTACAGATTCAGTCAGGATCGAAGCCCATAAATTCTCCCTGAGGATTGAAATATAGGTCGGTTCCATTGATGAGCTCCACTTCATATCCAGCTTGGTTTATGGAGATCTCATTGATTCCCGCACCATCCAGATTTAGTCCGACGTATTCATCGATAGCTGCGGGATAGAATCCGTTTGGAATTGTTGATCCGGCAGGAGCATCCACATTAGTCCAGAAACCGGCTTGATTGAATTCAATCTCAGTGCCGTCAGAAAGAACCACTTCATAATCATCTCCGTCTTTCTCGACCGTCTTTATTCCAGTGGAGGGGAAATAGGTTGATAGAAATGTTTTTGCCTGTTCCGGAAGCTGAGTCACAGTGATTGGCTGGTCTTCATCCGAGCAACTTGCCACGGTCAGTCCCAATACCGCTACGAGCAGAATGGGGAGAATTCTTAGAATTTTTTTCATAATCGTTTTAAAGTTTTGTTTCCTTTAAAACGGATGAGATTAAATTTGGTTCGGATCTCTGTAGGGGATTAGGGGGTGATTATCTGGATTCTTCAATAATCTTATCGACATCTACCTCGATATCAGTATGGTTGATCCAATCAAAAAGAGTGGAGCGCCGCAGGGTGTAGTAAATATCCCAGAAACTTCTGAGCTGTGCGAGATATTGAGACCGTGCGAGCTCCAGTTCATTCTGAGCGGTATTCAGATCGGTCACGGTTATACCTCCGGCTTCAAACCTCCGTAGGGTTATATCGTAACGTTCTTCCGCGATATTTTTAGCCTCCAGAGAATTGCGGCATTGTTCTGACTGCATGTTGAATCTGTCGGCGAGAGTCTGCAGATTCTCGATATATTTTTCCCGCTCGATCTCCATCCTTACTTTAGTTGCTTCAAGATCGGAGCGTGCCATTTTCTCCCTTCCTTTTCCCACACCCCAGTCAAAGATTGGGAGAGAAAATGTAAGACCTACAATTTCGCTGTTTCCAAGGCCGTTGTAAATATCCCGGAATCGGTCGGTGGCCCTGCTCAGACCAACTTCACCATAGAGTGTCATCTGAAGGCCTTTAGCCGCCTTCGCCTGTTTGAGATTCTTTTCTGCATCAAGAATAGTGAGCTGCTGGCTAAGGACATGCTGGGAATTTGCGAGGGCTTTGCTCACCACGTCTTCCTGATTTATGATTATGGCCGGGATGCTGTCGGGAGAGATCAGTGTGATATCTTTATTGTCAGCGATGCGAAGGAAGGTGAAGAGTCTGAACCGTTGGCTCTGGAGATCAATCTTTTTCTGGTTGGTTTCCACCTCAGAATTCAGCAGGGATAGTTTTAGCTGCAGCAACTCGCTTTTGTTGACTGTGCCGAGTTCATGACGCTGTTCGGAAATATGGTAGAGCTCTCGTTTGTCTTTTAGTGTGGCGAGACTCTGATTGTAGGAAGATTGAGCTGAGAGCACAGAGAAAAATAGATTGACCGCCTGAAGTGTCACGTCTTCCATATTTTCGAGATAAGCTCTGTTGGCTCTCTCAAACTTCATTGGTTCAGTCTTTTTGCCCCACTTTAAAGAATTAAAGGAGCGCAATGGCTGATTATAGGAGATTCGGAACGGCTGGGAATTGTAGAGTTTCTTGTCGTAGCTGTATTGGTCGAGTCGATAAAGGTAGGATTGCAGCGATATAGTGCCTCCAAGAGGAACCACATTCTGATTCACAGAAAGGGAGAGATAGTTGGTCATGGTGTTGTTGTTGACCATGGAGATCTCTCCCGTCTCATAGTTACGGGCCTCGACAACACTGCGGTTGAACTCAAGAAGTTTGCCACCGAGATTGACAGAGGGGAGGAGTTGCGCCCGGAATGACCGGTAAGACCAGTAATAACTCATGAGCGTATGACGCGCAAGCATGGCGTCGAGGGAGTTGCGCTTGCTGATCTCGATGGCGTTCTCTATCGTGAGATATTGCTCGGCCTTTACAGTCAGAGTGCATCCAACCATAAAAGTCGCAAGGAATAGGCTGATTATTCTATTTGGTTTCATCTCTTTACAGTTTTAAGTTTTAAAAGTGAAATTAATTTCCTTTTCCGCTTGCGTTTTCTTTTTTTTCTCCCTTTAAGAAGCAGGGCCGGGAGAAGGAAATAGACTCCTATGAACGACGCCGCCAATCCGGCGATTGTTCCCATTGAGAAAGTGAACCAGAAGCCCTCCTTATCATCGTTGCTCACCACGAATGGCAGAAAACCAAGAATCGTGGAAAGGATGGTGAGGAAAATAGGCATAGATTTTCTGGCAAGGGCTTTCGTGAAGGCCTTCTGAGGAGCTAAAGCAGGACGTCGTTTCCTGATTCCATTATATTCAGCGGCAAGATAAATGCCGGCGTTAACAGTCAGTCCCGCCAGAAGAATGAGTGCGGCTGCCGCTCCCTCTTCAAAAGGAAGACCCATGTAAGCAAAGGTGAAAAACATTCCGATGAAAGATACGGGAATTGTCATGATAATAGCGAGCGGCTGGAAAAGAGAGTCGGATATCACGCTTGCGGTCATATAGATAATGGCGATGATGATAATAACTACGTAGAAAGGCATTCCTTTCTCTTCCTGCTGGCGGTAGGAGCGGTATTCAATGCTATAACCCATCGGTAGTATTTCCGAGAATGAATCGATGGTCCGTTTGATGAGACGGTCAACGGCGCCATAATCTCCCTTGAAATTAAATGCGATGTTGACAATATATTGCTGGTCGGTCTTGACAACCTCCATAGGGGAGACATAACCTTGCAATCCAGCCATTTCTGAAAGCTTGATCGACTTTTCTCCCATTTGGAGATAACCGTTCATCATTTCCCAGAGATCATGTCCGGGGTCTGACGCCTGCTTGAGGATCACTCCGGCTTTACCTCCGGCTGCGTTCCTTAGTTGAATCGCTCCATTCCCGAGGTCATTTGACACCGCGTTTCCGGCTCTGTTCAGGGAGATTCCTGCACCATCCAATCCCAATGGCGAGAATTTTAAGCTATATTCTATATTATGGGAAGGATCCCCAAATAGACCCGCACCGATAGCAACATCACGCACCCGGATATTCTCGGAGATGGAATCGACCACCTGTTCGGCATACCTTAGAAGATCGGAATAGTTATAGCCTTTCATCAGGAAGGAATTATCTCTTGAGATTCTTCCCGGTGTATTGGTAAATCTTTCATCTCCCGGCCCATTGACACTCCATGTCAGTCCACTTGTGACTAATGCCCGGTCTACGATCAACTTTCTGACCGTCATCGGGACTCCCGCCGCCACAGCATCCTTTTCAAAGGTTATTACCATCGAAGCATTCTCATTGCCGCTGATGTTTGTCTCAAATTTCTCAATTCCCGGCATGGTGGAGAGAAATGACTCCATGCCTCTGACAGGAATATCAAGCATTCCTTCCTGCGCTCCCTGGGGTAGACTCACGCCGATATAGATCTCTTCCGGTTTTCTCGTGTCGCCAAACGATGAAGATTTTTTTCCACCCTTCGTGTGGAGTTGAAACAGAGAGCCTCCCAGATATTTATTGACCAGAGGTTTAATTTTATCATTATATTTTTCTGTCCCAAAGATCTTATTGTAAAGTTTAGCTCCCGTCTTTCCACGTTCCATTTCGCGGGGCATAAGGTATAGAGGCAACCCGAAAACAAGCACCACCACTGTCAGGACTATGACCTTATGACGCGAAAGGAACGAGATGGTTTTTCCGTAGCCGCTCAATCCTTTCGAGAAAAGCATTCTGGTTCTTCTTCCATATTTGCGTTTTCCTGATTTCATGGCAATGTTCATTCTCGATCCGAGGGCCGGGACGAGCACACTCGCTGTAAGAAGCGACACTCCAAGATTTATTATGGTTATCAATGCCACATCTTTAAGAATCAGCTGCGTTCCATTGTCAAGGAAGAGCACCACGGTCATTGCTCCGATTGTAGTCATTGTGGCCGCGAGCATCGGCTGGAACATGCTGACTTCCCCACGCCGTATAAGACTATCAGCCATAACAATGGAGTTGTCGACCATTACGCTTAGCGAGAGCGAGATGCCAGCCAGAGCATACATGTTCATCTCCACCCCGAAAAGCTTATATCCAATCACTCCGATGAGGAGTGAGGCGCCAAGGCTGATCATGATCATCAGGACCACACGAAATTGCCTGACGGATAGAATCACAAAGATGGCAAGAATCAGAAAAGTCAGAGAAGAGCGGACAATGATGTTCTCAAGTTCCTTTTTAATCTTGACTGAATCGTCGGTGCGAAGCTGGATGACGGTGTCAGGAGGAAGCTTTTCCTTGATCTTATCCATCGCTTTCCTAACATTTTCACCCACAGTAATCTCGCTGGCATTCTTCTGTGCCGATATATTGACAAGAATCGTGTTTTTCCCGTTGATTCTAATGTTACTGGCCTCGGTGGTGGAATGATCCACTACTCCCAGAAGGGACGACAGAGGGATGAGATCCCCTGTTCTTGTGGCCACTGATGCCGCCATTATGTCGTCAAGACCCCCGTCAGTGTGGAGCGAGATTCTCCTGTTCATCTCCATTCCGCCATCTTCGATGCTCGGAACAATACCGAGTGATATATCGGAATTTAGGGATTTAATGACCTCCGCGATATTGCCGGCAGTCACACCAAGTTCCGAGAGCTGCTTAGGGAAAAACTCCAATGTGTACCATTCCCCCTCACCTCCGGTTGCGCTGACATTTCCAACCCCTTTCACTATAGAGAGCACATCGACAACATCTTTTTTGACAAACCTGACCAGATCATCCATCGATTGCCCGGAGATAATGGCATAGGTCATGAATGTGTTTCGTGTTCCGTCGATCTTGCTGACAGTCACCGAAGGATAATATGCCACGTCCTTGATTTCATCCCAGATATTCCTGATGGCCAGAGCCACATTGAATCTCACCGATTCTATGTCAGCCTTGTCGGTCAGTTCCATCCTTATATCCCCAACATTACTGTAGGAATAAGACGTGATGCTCTTGACGTTTTCAATCCGGCTCAGCACCTGCTCAAGTTTATTGGTGACCTCGTTCTCCACAATTCCCGGGGTGAGATGTCCCTTGGTGCCAACTCTCACCGTGATTGCCGGGAGCTCTGCGGAAGATCGGCTTCTGAAAGGGAGCGTAGGAAGCATCACCAGTCCTAATATCATAAGACAGATGAAAACCGCCACAATCGAAAAGGCTGATGCCGCCACGCTTTTTCTCTCCATAACGCAAAATTGTTTTATTTCACCTTATGTTTTTGCCTACCCACCACAAGAAATTCAAAAAGCAGAGGGATAATGAAGAGACTGACGAGAGTTCCGACCGACAAGGCTGCAATCATTCCCAGAGCAAGGGGCTGTTGCAACCCAGATCCAAGGTCATTGTTGAAGAAAAATGGAACCATTGCGATCACGGAGGTGAGGGTGGTCATGACAATAGGCCGGATTCTCTGACGACCTGCTTCATGGATCGCTTCTCTAATCGGCATTCCTTTCTTTATGAGATGGTTGATAGCATCGATTTTAAGGATACTATCGTTAACGATGATGCCGCAGGATGCAATGATTCCGATTGCCGACATGATATTGAACGAATAGCCGCACACAAGGAGCGCCAGAAACGCCGCACACACATCCACCGGGATTTCTGCGAGAACCACGATAGGCTGCACAAAACTCTCGAACTGCGCACAAAGAATAAAATAAATGAGAAGTACCGAAAGAATGAAAATCCAGAAGAGTCCGCCGAATGACTCCTTTTCGCTCACTACAAGACCGTCGATTTCCGTTTTTAGACCGGGGAAATGCTCATGGACTGTTTCCTCAATCTTTTCAGCTGCCTTTGATGGATCTTCATCGGGATAAAGATCAAGCGGGAAGTGGATTCCTGCCTCGTCTCCGATGATTTCAGAAAAACCGTTGACGAACCTATAGTCTGTGAGATAAGAGAGCGGGATGGGCGTGTGTCCGTTACGCGACATCACCGTAGCCTCTTTATAGTATGACTGCCAGTCTTTGAAATCATTTTTTATGACAACAGGTGCGAAAGAGGAGGATGAAAGATGGGCGGCCGGAGTCTCTCCGAAGGCCCCTTTGAGCTCACTTGCCACCGCTTCGTAAGAAACGTCGTGGAATTCCAAGGCGTTTCTGTCTGGTTCCACCGAAAGTTCCTCCTGAAGGCGGGGACCATCACTCCTTACTCCTCTTTCTTGAGCGATGACATTCCTGACTTCATCGATTTTCTCAAGAAATTCGTTGGTGTTGAATTGTCCGTCGTCATAGATCTTGACAATCACTGGAGCCATGTTCGTGACGAATACCCGGTCGAAAATATTTTCTCCGGCAAGAATGCTGGTTGAAGCTTTCGGATAATTTTTGGAAAGATGATTGCCGATAGTATTTATGCAACTGTCGAGCATTGCCGGCGATTGCGCCTTCACATAAATTTCCGCTTGATTCGACGAAAGCGAAGCTTTTCCGTCAGACATGAATCCGGCATCACCCACCGATGCCGAAATCTCTTCAGAAATCGGAGTGATTTCCTTGATAAGATCGTTCATCCGTTTCCCGTTTTCAGCGATTGATAGGCCTGATTCCCAGTCAACCCTCATCACCATTTCACGGGTCTCGGTGTCAGGTAGCATTGATTTCGGCATAACCTTGAACAAAAACCAACATCCCGGAATTGTGAGGATCACAACGATAACAATTGCCTTGCGATAGTCATAGAAAATATCTGCTCCTTTGTCGTAGACACGGGTCATCCATGAAGTGATTCCGCTGCTGATGTTGCGCTGAATCCGGGATCGCCGTTCCATTAGTCCCATTCTGGCGCAAAGCATGAAAAGAACCGGCAGGAGAACAAGGGAAACAAAATAGGAGGTCATGAGACCGATGCTGACGGCCAGAGCTTGATCAAAAAAGAGCGTGCCGGCCATGTCGCTCATGAAAATGAGAGGAATGAAGACCACGATTGTTGTGAGGGTGGAACTGAGCATCGGGAAAGCCATCTCAGCAGTTCCCGCAGAGCAACTCAAGATGAAATCTTCCCCTTTCTCAACATGGCGCATGATATTCTCTGAAGTGATAAGGATATTGTCGATCATCATGCCCACGACAAGGATCAAACCGGAAAGACTGAGAATATTGACTGATATCTTGAGAACATAGAATGCAAGAAATCCTATTATCAGAGCCACCGACATGCTGACAGCCGTGACGGCGGGAGTAGTAAGATCTCCCATGAAAAGGAAAGCTACTATGAACATCAGGACGATGCTCATCAGGAAGTTCTCTTTCATGGTAGTGATTGAATAGTCGAGCATCTTGGTCTGATCCCTGCTCTCGCTAAATTCTATCTCGGGATATTTCTGAGAGAAATACTGGAGAGTCTCGGATAGGGCTTTCTTGAGATCGGCCATCTTCGCCTCCTGTTTCTTTATTACTCTCATGGTGACGCCCCGTTTTCCCTGATGCATTGCGAAACCGGTTACTTTCCTGAAATTTTCCGACACCTCGCAAATATCGCCTATCCTATAAACTCTGCCGTTTTTCCTTAGTGTCGCGTCGGCAATGTCTTCCGCTGCAACGAGTGCATTCTTCAGATAGACAGCATATTCATATACACCATCTTTTACTCTCACACTCATAGGGGCCACAACGTTTGCCCCGATTGCATTCGTGATGTCGTTTTCCGAGATTCCCGCCTCCTGCATGACAACCATATCTGGAACCACGCGGATCTCTTTCTTCATCATACCGCCGATGTCGACCATGGCCACTTCCGGCAACTGTTCGATCCGGCGAGCCACTATATTTTCGCAAACTTCGCTGAGATTGACAAATGCTTCCGGTTTTGTTTCGCCAAGCGGAACATCGTCCTTAAGAGTCATGGTGATGTATTCAACCGGAATGTCAGTCGCTCTTGATTTTATAATTCTGGGCGATTCAAAATCGGAGGGTAGGGAAGATGATGCTTCATACACTATGTCGTTGACGTTGGCAAGAGCCGTGTTCACATCCGTATCGAATGAGAACCTCAGTTCGATCACTCCATGGTTGTCGGTTGCACGGCTGGATATGTCGCTTAATCCTTCAAGAGTCAAGAGTTTCTGGCGAATCGGGGAAACGGCAAATTTCTCCATATCGCCGGCAGGCCTTCCGGGTGCAGACACGTTGACATAGATCTCCGGAATCGGAATGTCGGGAAGAAGCGAGACCGGCAGGAGGTTATAGCCTACAAATCCGAGAATGCACAATGCAATAGTGATCATGCACACCCCGATAGGATGGGATAGAAAATAACGGATCCTGTTCATTTCTGAATCTTGACGTAACAACCCTCAGAAAGATTTCTCGCACCGGCCACCACAATCTCATCTCCCGCTTCAAGGCCGTCAGTGATGGTGTATTGTGTGGTGTTCCGTAGTCCAACATTGACATAATGCCAGAAAGCTTTCCCGTCGGCTACGGTAAAGATCACCTTGCGTCCGGATCTCTCCTCAACAGCAGTTTTGGGGACAACAAGCTGATCAGGCACAACTTTGCGGATAAGGACCCTAACCGACATTCCCGCCATGAGACTTTTGTCGGGACCAACTGAGGCGCGCACTTTAATCTGGCCTTTTTCGTCAACAATAGGATTGACTGAAACCACCCGTCCTTCCCATGTTTCCGACTCTGGATTGTAGCTTTTCACGGTTACAGGCGTGCCAACATCCACGATCCCAATTTCACTCTGGAGCACAGGAAATTCCACTTCCATTGAAGATGTGCCGATAAGATCGCAGATAATTCCGGAGGATGCCGCTCCGACCGCTCCTTTTATATTAGCGATAACACCGTTGAAGGGTGCCCGGAGAGTAAATTTGCTTTGTGACCTCTCAAGATCTTCCAAGTCCTGCTGATTCCTAAGATAACCGCTTTTTATAAGAGCAAATTTCATCACTTTTTCCGGAACTTCCTCCTTTTTATCATAAGAATATCCTTGACCGATGAGTATATCCTTGAGTTGGATTTCCGAATCTTCGCTATCCAGAATCTTCCGTTCCTTCTGGCGAAGGATGTCGGTCATGTCAAGATCGGCGATTGCATCTCCCTTATTTACGTGCTGTCCGTTGCGGACGTATATATTTGCGATCATGCCAGACCTCTCGAAACTCAGGGGCACGATCTCCCCGGCTTCGATTGTGCCGTTGCTGATGACCTCCATATTGAAATTCCCGGGTTCGAGTTTCATAGTCTGGACAACGGTAGCAAGCGTATCCTGTGGTGGCAACTGATATATTTTCTCCTCCCGCACTTCGGGTTTGCTGCCGCAAGCTCCAAGCAACATAGCTGAGGAAACAGTTGCGGCGAGTCCGATGCGAAAAATCCGGTTGCTTAATCTTATTTTCATAGAGTCCTGTTTTTTAGGAATCGTTTTTTGTTAAGTATAATTTGCAAAATTATGTAAAAGGAAAATTTAAAGCAAATTTTTTAGCATAACAAATATAACATGAAAGTTAACAAAAGTAACATAAATTTGAGCAATTGAAGTTTTTGATTGATAAATAGATATTTAGGTGAAATGTGATTTTTTTGTGATTTTTGGCTTGGTGAAACTCCTGAATGTAGTGAGTCCCCCCGGATAGCGGTATTTTACCATTATCCGGGGGGATTTGCAATGTGTCCACATTAGCCGAACAATCGCTTAGGGGATGTGGAAACTATATTAATTTGGGTGTGGAAATAACAGGGTTCAGCTATTTTATTATTTCTTCAGGAAGCACTGGCATCGCTCCATTCTGAGTGCACACGAATGCAGATGTCTCAACAGCTTTCTTGTGGGCAGTCGGAATATCGTTTCCTTTGAGAATGCTTGCGATGAAGGCAGCGGTGAAGGAATCTCCGGCTCCGACAGTGTCGGCAACCTCAACTTTCGGC
Organism: uncultured Sangeribacter sp.; assembly: GCA_964425935.1. Classification (GTDB taxonomy): domain Bacteria; phylum Bacteroidota; class Bacteroidia; order Bacteroidales; family Muribaculaceae; genus Lepagella. Next base: position 14,322 of record CAYROR010000003.1, on the reverse strand, counting down.
GTCTCCTGAAACGATATGTGACCCGGGGAAAAGACGTAGCTTCCATTGATGCCGCAGGTGAGGATGAGCATTTTCAGATTATATTTCCCCAGAAGAATCCAGCATTTGTCTTTCAGATCGATGCCGGGATAGCCGAACATGCGGCTCACTGCTACCAGTTCTTCATCGTTAATTTTCAAGATATTGCATTTCTCCATTGAATCGCACAGAATCTCCTTCGTATAGAATCCCTGGCGAAGATTAACATCGAAAACCACAAGGGGATCGTTGGTTTCCGGTATTTCATCAAGAAATTTACCGATTGTTTCCCTTGAAACCACGTTTCTTTGTGCGAGAGAACCGAAGCATACGGCCTTGGTGTCTTTGGCAAGATCTTTCAGGGCGTCGGTGTAAGGGATATTGTCCCATGCCACGTTCTCCTTGATTTCATATTGTGGAATTCCGGCTTCGTCAAGTTCCACCTGCACGGTCCCCGTGGGATAGGGAACACGGTCGATGAGGTAATTGACACCTTTTTCATCGAAATTGGCGAGGAGTTCATCACCGAGTGCGTCTTTACCAACTGCGCTGACAGCACAGCTGTCGAGCCCGAATTGGGAAACGTGGTAGGCGAAATTTGCCGGCGCGCCACCTATTTTCTTTCCGTCGGGGAGAATGTCCCAAAGAGCTTCTCCCATACCAACAACCAGATTTTTCATAAACGAATTATTTAATGTTTTTGATTTTCAAAGTGTAGTAAATAAGATATGCCACTCCTACGGTCATCACGGCAACCGCACCCCACTGGGCGTTGACTGCAACAGCCGCATATCCCATGGCAAGCGGAAAAACGGTTCCTCCGAAAAGGCCCATGATCATTAGTCCGGAAACTTCGTTTTTCTCAGCCGGCTGCGCAATGAGGGCTTGAGAGAAAATCACGGAGAAAACGTTGGAGTTGCCGAAGCCTATGAGTCCAATACCAACATAGATGGCAGACAATGAGGAGGCGACGAAAAGCATGATCATTCCTGCCAACATCATAATAACGCTTATTGCGAAAAAGAGTTTTGCCGACATCGATCGGAGAAGAATAGCTCCGAGGAAGCATCCGGCAGTCCTGCAGATGAAATAGATCACTGTGCCGTAGCTGGCCTCGGTGAGAGGTAGAGCCAGACGCTCCATCACTATTTTGGGAGCAGTGGTGTTTGTCCCGACGTCAATACCGACATGACACATTATGCCGAGGAAGCAAAGCAGAATGAATGGCTTCCCAAGCAGCCTGACACATTCCATTATGCCGGAAGCCCTGTCGGGCCGTTCCTCCTCAATTGAGGTGCCTCCGAGAACAGCAATGGAGAGGAAGCAAACTATGGCATAGATCGCGAACAGGATTCTCCAGGATAACCCGAATGTAGGAATTGCTTCCACGAATCCCCATGCGGCTATAATGGGAGCAAGAAAAGAGGCAATTGCCTTCACAAACTGTCCGAAGGTCAAGGTTGATGCAAGTCGATCAGGAGCGATGATGTTTGAAACAAGAGGATTGAGCGATGTCTGCATGATGGCGTTTCCAATTCCAAGAAGGGAAAACGCTATCAGCATGGTCAGATAGCTGTCGCCGCTGATCGGGATAATCAGTGAGACCGCTGTCACTCCCAGACTGACAAGCACTGTCTTTTTTCTGCCGATCCTATTCATTAACATTCCTGTCGGAACCGAGAATAGAAGGAACCAGAAGAAAACGAGTGATGGGAAGAGATTGGCTTCTGCGTCGGTCAGCCCGAGATCAGACTGAACGTAGTTTGAAGCAGTTCCTACGAGATCTACGAAACCCATAGCGAAGAAGCAGAGCATGACGGGGATAATCTGCATGAGGGCTGTCTTCTTGACTGGTGATGAGGCTTGTGGTAAGGTCATGATAGTTAAATGTAAGGGGTTACTTTAAAATAGGATACACCTTCAGATTCGTCAGACGGGAATTGCCGTTTTCAGATGACAGGGTGAGGGTGGTATAAGGATAGTTAGGGAAGACAAGATTTGTCATCACAAATCGGCCGTCATTACCAAAGACTTCAATACTTGAGCGGTCAATGAAAATTCTGAGGGAAATCTTGCCATACTTTTCGAATGTCGGGGAAACAGAGTTGACCGGGAAATCCTCACTGAATCCCACTATTCCGCTTTTTGAGCGGTCGAAAGTGAGGGTGTGGTTTGTGGCGTCGTATGTCATCAATGTTTTTTCACCATTTTTATTCGAAAGGGTCAGAACCACTTTCTGCGACTTATTGGCAGTGAAATCAGCCACGATTTCACAAAGCCCGTTGGAAGGGAGCGAATAGGATAGGGATTTCCGGCCTATTGTTGCGCCAGAAGAGGAAGCCACTGCTTTCCCTCGCAGAGCAAGAAGCTCCGGGGAGGGGACACTTGCCACATAGCTATTTCCATCGTCACCCTTGAAAATTTTGAGATCGCGAGGCAGGGTGTTGGCGCTTCGGAACTGCATAGTAGGCACCTCTGCGGCATATTGCCAGTTGCTCATCCATCCGATGACGGTGTGTCGGTCGTCGGGAGCTCCGCTGAAGCTTACGAGTGCATAGTTGTCTTTACCGTAGTCGAGCCATTTTGTCGGAACAGAACCGTCGCCGGCATTCTCAACAGTGAATTTCCTGCCATCCCAGTCGCCAACAAAGTATTGGATAGCACTTCCACCGAAGGGCCCTCCAGGATTGAGATTTACGATCAAGACCCACTTCTTCTCATCAGAACCTTCAACGGGAAGCTGCAGGAGGTCAGGACACTCCCAGACTCCATCCTGGGCTCCAAGTCCTTTGCCAAAACCGCTCTGGAGAGTCCAAGTCTTAAGATCGGGGGAGGTGAAGAAAAGCATCTCCTTATCAAGGGCATGAGCAAGGACAAGATTCCATTCGCCTGTGGTTTCATTCCAGAACATGTTGGGGTCGCGAGCCTCGCTTTCAAGAGTAAGGACAGGGTTGGAGGGAAGTTTAGTAAATGTCAGCCCATTGTCAGAGCTATGAGCGAGACTTTGCATCTGGCTTGTTCCTGCAGAAGTGTAAAGAGCGATCACCTCATTCTCTCCAAAACCGGCAGTGTTTTTTGAATCGACAACGCAACTTCCGGAGAAAATTGATCCGAGTCCGTCGGGACGAATCGCGATGGGCTCATGTTTCCAATTAATGAGATCCTCGCTCGTGGAATGACCCCATGTCATGTTCTGCCATTTGGAACCATAGGGGTTATACTGGTAATAGAGATTCCACACACCATCTTTATAGAACATGCCGTTGGGATCATTCATCCATCCGTAAAGTGGTGTGTGATGATAGGCCGGACGGAATTTCTCCTTGTTGGAGGTGTCGAATTTATCCACAAGCTCCATACCTTTCCAGCAGACGTCGCCTTGTGCCTCTCTGACAGATTGACGTCCTTGTGGAGTCACCACATCCAAGACCACCATCTTGCCTTTATAAGGGGAGAGATCGAAGGGGACGGTGTAGTTAGTTTTGGATTTTGCCAGACGCACATAGATGGTCTCGGCAATTTTCCCGTCGACGAGCACATTGATTCGTGCGTCATCATTACTTTCTTGGACCGGGAGCACCAGAAGACGATCGTCTCCCTTCACCTTCACAAGAGTGTTATTCACTCCGAGGAAATTGATTTCGATCTCATCCGGAGTGGAGGCCATCGCCGGCATCAGGGCTGTGATCCCTGAAACTAAAATGGCCGATAGTCGTTGATTAAAATTGTATTTCATTTCACAAAAGTTTTTCAATAATAAAAGAACCTAAAAACAATCTTTCTTACCTTTCTACATTAACCAAAACCAAAAAGATCGCCGGCCGGAGTTCCCCGTCTTTCCTTACGACGCCGACCTGTAGGCGGCCTGGCGGGGCGACCGGTTATTTTGACAGTGCAAAGGTAGATGAATATTTTAAATGGGGTGTAATAATAATCGTGCATAGAGTGGTAAAAATGTTGCGAATCCTATTTTTTTGCATCCAATGCATTATTTTTAATGAAAAAGGATTATCTTTGCAATGCCATTTAAGGGCATAACCTTCAAACTACTATCATGAATCCCATTTTTCTGAATATTCTTCTGGTGTTGTCAGTTTGTCTGGCAACAGGATGCCGTCATGAGAAAACCTATAGGATCGGAGTGTCGCAATGCAGCGATGATGACTGGCGTTCCAAGATGAATGATGAGATAAATATGGAAATCATGTTTCACGAAGATGCGATGGTCGAGATCCGTTCTGCCGACGACAACAGCAAGAAACAGATCGAAGATATTCGTTATTTCGTAGACAATAACTTTGACATCATCATCGTCGCTCCCAATGAGGCGGAAGCTCTCACTCCTATTATTAAGGAGGTGTATGAGCAAGGGATTCCTGTCATTATTTTCGATCGCAATATTGATGGTGATAGCTATACTGCGAGAATCGGGGTGGATGATCATGGCCTTGGTCGGTCGGCAGCAAAATATGCGCTCCAAAGCGTTGGAAGTGGTACAAAAGCAATAGAACTTTATGGGCTTCCCGGATCAACACCGGCAATCGGGCGGCATGAGGGCTTTTCTCAGGAATTTGAAAAGGCCGGGGTTTTGCTTGCAAGCGTGCCCGCAAACTGGAAGAAGGAGGATGCGATCCCCGTGGCAGACTCTCTTCTGAAAGCTTTTCCTGAAACACAGTTGATCTTTGCCCATAATGACCGAATGGCAATCGGAGCTGCTGAAGTGGCTAAACGGCTGGGGAGGGATGATATAAAGATAATAGGAATAGACGCTGCACCTGCTATAGGAATACAGGCAGTGGCCGACAAGGTTATTGATGCGACGTTTCTTTATCCTACTGAAGGATACCGACTTATTCAGACGGCACTCGACATCTTGAAAGGCCTCCCATTCGACAAGGAGAGAATAATTCCGGCATCTTCGGCTGTGGATTCCAGTAATGCCGATATCCTTCTTCTTCAGAACGAGACTCTTCAGACGGAGATGGAGAAGATGAATGAGCTTAAGATTTCAATAGATTCTTATTGGAAGGAACATAGTTCGCAAACCTATCTTCTTTATGCTGTGATTGTTATCCTCATTCTTCTTTTCGGAGTTCTTTTCCTGATCTTAAGGTCGTTCTGGCAAAACAAGAATTATCAGAGTGAGCTTATGAAAAAAAATGATCTCTTGATTGTGGAAAGAGACAAACAGGCGGAACTCAATCTGAAACTTGAAGAAGCCACTCAATCAAAGCTGATGTTTTTCACAAATGTTTCCCACGACCTGCGTACGCCGCTGACGCTTATCGCCGAGCCGGTGTCGCAACTTGCAGATGCTTCCAATCTCTCTGAAAGCCAGAAATTGCTTGCCGGAATAGCAAAGAAGAATGTCTTGATCCTTAAGCGACTGATCAATCAAATCCTTGATTTCAGAAAATATGAGAACGGAAAACTCAAATTGAGTAGGACAGAGGTAGATTTCCACAGGTTGCTGGCCGAATGGATGGCATCGTTTAATGCTGTTGCGAGAAAACGCAATATCAGGTTGAGTCTTGAGCCGTCAGAGGCAACCCATCCGGTGAATCTCGCGATTGATGTGGAAAAAATTGAGCGTGTTTTCTTCAATCTTCTTTCAAACGCGTTTAAATATACTCCAGATAATGGTTCGATCACCGTTTCTTATCATGAGAATGAAGATGAACTGATCTTCAACGTGAAAGACACCGGCATCGGAATTAGCGCCCGAGATATGGGAAATATCTTCGATCGCTTCTATCAGGTTGACCAAGTTCATCCGAAGGGATCCGGTATAGGTCTTTCGGTGACTAAAGCTTTTATTGAGCTTCATGGTGGAAAAATTTCTGTTGAGAGTGAGCCGGATAAGGGGTCGGTTTTTACAGTGTCACTTCCTGTCGTTCATGTAGAGTCGAAGGGTGAAGAACCTGTCACTCAGATAACAGAAGAGCTGGTGGCCGCAGAGTTAGGATCCCAGGAATTGGAGGTGGAATTCTCTGATGAGAAACCTCTTGTGCTTGTGATTGATGATAATCATGATATCCAGGAGATGGTCAGAGTGCTTCTGAAGGATGACTACAATGTGATTTGTGCCTCAAATGGTATTGAAGGATTCAGGAAGGCGGTTAAATACACTCCGGATTTAATTATTTGCGACGTGATGATGCCTGTGATGGACGGGATGGAGTGCTGCCGAAAAATAAAGGGGGAGGTTTCCACTTCACATATCCCCGTTGTTATGCTGACCGCCTGCTCCATGGATGAAGAGAGAGAACAAGGTTATGCATCCGGCGCAGACGGATATCTTTCAAAGCCATTCAACAGCAAGGTGCTGAAAGCCCGTTGCCGCCAGCTTCTGGAGAATCGTAAACGGATTAAGGAACTTTTCGGGAATAACCGGAATGTTGAGTCTGCAGCGACAACTTTATCTCCGGATCCTGCAAAAGGTAGACAGCTTCCCAAGTCAGACATTGACGATGAATTCTACAACAAATTTCTCAATCTCTTTGACAAGGAGATGGGAAAAGCAGAGACAACTGTAGACAGCATCGCTGCGATGATGGGTTTCGAGCGTTCACAGTTCTATAGAAAGATTAAAGCATTGACTAATTATTCACCGGTGGAATTAATGCGAACACTCCGTTTAAAGAAAGCCAGGACCGCATTGCTTCAGACCGACAAATCGATTAGTGAGATTGCTTACGAGGTTGGTTTCTCCACTCCGGCCTATTTCACGAAATGCTACCGGGAGGCATACGGGCATACTCCTACAGAAGAGCGGGAAAAGATGAAGTAAAGATTCGCTCCGATTCAAGATGCGGAAACTATCACAAATGATGTGATGGCTGTTATTTTTCGGTCATTGTCAAAATAGTTATAGTTCTATCCCCATAAATAATAACCCATTGGATAAGGAATGGGTAATTTTGCGATAGAATTTTAAATAACAACACAATAACCGATAACATGAAAAAAGCAATCCTAAGCGCTCTATTTCTGCTCTTAATGGCAGTTTCAGCGCATGCACAGGATATCACTGTGCAGGGAACGGTGATTTCGCGTTCCGACGACGAGCCTCTGATTGGCGCCACCGTTCTATGTGAAGTTTCCAAAAAGGCAGCTGTCACGGATATTGACGGCAATTTCACCATCACGGTTCCCGATGGCTCTCTGCTGAAGGTTTCATACGTGGGCTATCAGACTATCGAGGTGAAGGCGGAGCCTAAGGTTACCATATATATGGATGAGGACACTGGTCTTCTCGATGAACTGGTGGTTGTAGGCTATCAGACGGTTAGAAAAGCCGATCTTACAGGTTCTGTATCGGTGGTATCAACAAAATCTCTTGAAACATCCTCTGATAGTGACCCGATGCGTGCGCTCCAGGGAAAGGTGCCAGGAATGACAGTAACTGCAAATGGTTCGCCTTCCGGAACCGGTTCGGTAAGAATCCGTGGCATCGGATCGTTCAACGCTTCGCAGGATCCACTATTCGTTATTGACGGAGTTCCAACAACTGCATCGCTCAATTCTTTGAATATGAACGATATCGAGAGCATGCAAGTGTTGAAGGATGCCGCGTCGGCCTCCATATATGGCTCCAGGGCTGCTAATGGTGTAATTATCATCACTACGAAAAAGGGTAAGAATTCCGGCAATAGCAAGGTAAACGTGAGTTTCTCTGCGAATCTGACAGCGCAATTCTATTCTTCCCAGTCAAAAATGAAGTTGCTTGACACTCCCCAATATGCCAAGGCTATGGCTCAGGCTGCTTTGAACGATGGCCTTGATCCAGTGGCCTACGCTTCGAGCTACGGGCTCAATCTAAATGCTTCCAGCGGCTATCCGATTTCTGTATATAATATAGCGACAGGGCAGTATCAGAATTATACTGTCAACGGAGCTTATGATGGTTTTATCAATAGCAAGCGCACGATGAAGCTTTCTAATACAGACTGGCTCAATGCAATTTCCCGAACAGGATTTTCTCAACACTACGATGCTTCAGTTTCCACAGCATCAGACAAGGGAACAGCCTTCTTCTCTCTTGGATATAAGAAAAATACCGGTATTCTCAAATATACAAACTTTGAGAATATCGCCGCCCGAATCAACTCTTCATATAATATTTCTCCGATTTTGACAGTGGGTGAGAATTTCACTCTTACATATACTAAACAGGTGGATTGCCAACCACTTGAGAATGCCCTTAAAATGCCTTCGGCAGTGCCAGTGTTTGAAACAGACGGAATCACCTATGCCGGCCCGGTCGGCAGCATGGCCGATCGTCAGAATCCTTTGCGGGAACTGGCGTTTAACCGCGACAATGCCCTCAATATCTGGCGCCTTTTCGGAAATGGATATATTGATATCAGACCCGTCAAGGGGCTTCTTCTTCGCTCCAATTTCGGTCTGGACTATGATGCCGCTTTTATCCATTCCTATAACTACACCTTCCACAGCGACATTGTGAACAATGACACTAATTCAACCACACTTTCGCAAGCTAATGACTCCAAATGGACATGGACAAACACCGCCAACTACAATTTCACACTCAAAGATCAGCACAACTTCACGATTCTGGGTGGCATTGAGATGTTCAGACAGAGCCGCATTGACTTCTCTGCTTATAATGAAAAATATGACATAGAGACTCCAGATTATATGTATCCCGACGCGTCTTCAGGAGTTGAACGAGCATCAGGAAACAAATCGGCATACGCGCTTGTGTCTTTCTTTGGAAAGGTGGATTATAACTGGAAGGACCTTCTTCTCGCTTCGTTCACCCTCCGCCATGACGGCTCGTCCCGCTTCGGAAGCAACAACCGGTATGGCACTTTTCCTGCAGCAACTCTCGGCTACCGCCTTTCAGAGAATATCAACAAACCTTGGCTCAATGATCTTAAGCTGCGTCTTTCGTGGGGTAAGACCGGTAACCAGGCTATCTCCAACACAGCGCGCTACGCACTCTATATCGCAGATTATGGCAATGATCGCGTGACTTCTACCGCCTATGATCTTCTTCTCCAGCAGAGCGGTATATTCCCTTCAGGTTATTATGCAAGCCAGACCGCCAATCCCAATCTTAAATGGGAAAGCACAATTCAATATAATGCGGGTCTTGACTACGGATTGTTTGGAAACCGTCTCACCGGTACGGTTGACGCTTATATAAAGGACGTCAAAGACATGCTTATCATTCCGGCTTATCTCGGATCTGTGGGTGAGGGTGGTGCCTCTTGGCTAAATGGTCCCTCTCTTCGAAACTGGGGTATGGAGTTCATGATCGGTTGGCGTGACGAACTAGTATGTGGCCTTGGTTACAGAGCATCCCTTAACCTTGATTTCTTCCGTAACCGTGTCACCTATCTTCCAACCACAACAACCGGATCGTATGTTCATACCACAAAGGAGAATCTTGTTCAGGCAAGACGTCCTTACGGTTCAATCGTAGGCTATGTGTTTGATGGAATTTTCCAGACTCAGGCAGAAGCTGATGCCTCCGGGCAGGACAATGCGCGCATGGGAGGAATGAAATATGCCGATCTCAACGGTGACCATAAAATCACTCCAGAGGATCAGACCTGGATCTTCAATCCGGTTCCGGATCTCTCTTTCGGACTGAATCTGGAATTGACCTACAAGCAGTTTGACCTTCAAATGTTCTGGCAAGGGGTTCTGGGACAGGATGTCTATAACAACCAAAAATTTCAGAATGACTTCTGGAGCGTTACTGATGCTGGCAGCAACAAGGGAGTGAGAGTTCTCTCCGCGTGGCTTCCAAATGTCAATTCAAAGTCAGACATCCCGATGCTCAGCACCAACAACAGAAGCGATGAGGGACGGAGTTCATCCTATTTTGTTGAGAACGGATCTTATGGAAAACTCCGCACACTTCAGATCGGCTATAATCTTCCCGATAATCTGCTCTCGAAACTCAGAATGAACAAGGCCCGCCTCTATGTTTCCGGACAAAATCTGGTCACGATAAAGAGCAGGAGTCTCACTTGCACTGACCCTGAGAATCCTAACTGGGCGTATCCTATACCGACTTCAATTTCATTCGGAATGCAGCTTGATTTCTAATTTATTAATATCAGACAGAATAAAACCGACAGATATGAAATCTCTAAAGATATATCTCTACTCTCTCGTTGCTCTTGGACTTTCCTCCTGCAATGATTTCATCGATGTGCGCCCTACGGGTGTTATCGACGGCGATCTGGCTTATTCGGAGCCCGACAAAATGGTTAACGCTGCCTACGCCTCGCTTGGCGACTGCTGGTTTTCCTATCCTTTCAATCTCTGGCCCTACGGCGACCTCTCTTCTGATGACTGTGTGAAGGGAGGAGGAGGCACAACCGACACTGGCTATCATCCGATGGAGATCTGGTCGTCGCTCACTTCGACTCCCGGAGAGCTTGACGAATTGTGGTATCGGTTGTACTGCAACATTTCACGATGCAACCGTGCCCTGGTGGCCTTAGAGGAAAATGGAGTTGCAAAGCTCGGAGAAAAGACCGCCAGACAGCGCGAGGGAGAGGTTCATTTCCTCCGGGGCCATAGCTATTTCAAGTTGCTGACAATGTTCCGTCAGATTCCTTGGATCGATGAGAACGTATTCAAAAATAATCTTCAGGAGAAGACCCCCAACAACCAGTTCTCCTATACTGAGCTTTTCGAAAAAGTGATCGGAGAATTCGAGCTTGCATATAATTCACTTCCTGAAGAGGTGGAGGATGGCGGAGGACGTGCCAATAAGATTGCGGCAGCCGCCTATCTCGCGAAGTGCTATCTAACGCTGGCATGGGGCGACGGTTATGAGAAGACGGATGGTGTTGACTTCATCAATGAGGATTATATGAGAAAGGTGGAGGAATACACTGCTGTTGTGGAGAAATCACAGTATGGTTATCTTCCGGATTTCGGAGATATCTTCCTTCCCGAGTATAAGAACAGTAAGGAATCGGTGTTTGCTGTTCAGACATCGCAATACACTGAAGACAACACCAGATTCGGACGGGCCAACTGGTCGAATCTCCTTAATGGATGCTGGGGAATGTGGTCGTGCGGATGGGATTTCCATAAACCGTCGCAGGATCTTGTGAATGCCTTCAAGACCGAGAATGGCTTGCCAATGTTTGACGCTTATGATGATGAAGACAGCTATCCCCTTAATGGAGAAGTCTCTCCGCAGAAATGGGATCCGCGTCTTTTCCACACCGTAGGCATGCCAACATTCCCATATAAATATGAGAAGGAATATACGATGACAATGGCTAATTCCCGCACTCCCAATACCTATGGCTTCTATACCTCACTGAAAGACGTCCCTCAGAGAAGCGGAGGGGAAACTTTCGAGGGTTCCTGGCAAGCATTTGCTATGAACGACTATGTTTTCCGCTACACTGACGTGATGCTGATGCGTGCGGAGGCTCTCATTGAGCTTGGCCGTCTGGAGGACGCACGGACAATCATCAATGAAATCCGGAATCGGGCTGCAAATTCCATCGACAAGCACATCGGTTATGCTAAGGATTTTTGCGAAATCTCCCTTTATCCGGCCTCTGACTTCACGTCAAAAGAACAGGCTCGTGTAAGACTCCGTTGGGAGCGTCGTCTCGAGATGGCGATGGAAAGCAGCCGATATTTTGACCTCCGCAGATGGGGGATTGCTTCGGAAGTCCTAAATGCATATTTTGAGAAGGAGAAAGATTCGGTCTATGAGAATGTTGTCTATGGGCAGTATTATCAGGATGCACATTATACCGCAGGGAAAAACGAGTTTTATCCGATCCCATATAATCAGATGTATTATGTGCCCGGGTTATATGTGCAGAATCAAGGTTATAATTGATCTGTGAGCAGGTTATTATGGCCTGAAAAAAGGATTAGTCGTGAAAATGGCCCTGAGCAGGATTCGCTCAGAGCCATTTTTTTGATTGTTTTATGCGTTTCAAGACTTGCGGAGTTCAAGTCGCACCACGTTTTCCACATGATGGGTTTGTGGAAACATGTCGACAGGTTGAACATCTGTGACCTTATATTTGGAGTCAAGAAGTGAAAGATCGCGAGCCTGTGTGGCAGGATTGCAGCTGACGTAGACAATCACGTCTGGAGCAGCGTTAAGGATCACTTTCACCACATCTTCATGCATTCCGGCCCGCGGTGGATCCACAATCATAATGTCAGGACGTCCATGAGAGGCAATGAATGAATCTGTGAGGATGTCTTTCATGTCGCCGGCATAGAAGAGGGTGTTGTCTATGCCGTTGACTTCCGAGTTGAGGCGGGCATCCGAGATTGCTTCCTCCACATATTCTATCCCGATGACCTTTGAAGCTTGTCGGGCCACGAAATTGGCAATCGTGCCGGTGCCGGTGTAAAGGTCATAGACAAGAGGCTTTTCTGCGCCGGTGTCGCTTTCAGGATCCAGCCCGGCGAATCTTCGTGCCACCTTATAGAGTTCGTATGCCTGCCGGGAGTTTGTCTGATAGAAAGATTTAGCGTTGACTCTGAATTTCAGTCCTTCCATTTCCTCAGTGATATATTCCGGTCCGTCAAACGCAATAACCTCCTGATCACCGATGGAATCGTTGAGCTTTTGGTTGATGACATAAAGAAGCGACGTTATCTCGGGAAATCTTTGTTTTATTGCCTTCAGAATAGCCGGAATTTTCTCTTCATCCTCTTCACCAAATGTGAGGCAAACCATTACTTCCCCTGTGGAGGCGATCCGGAGCATTAGGGTGCGAAGGAGACCATGATTCTCCTTAATATTATAAAAGGAATATCCGTTTTCGACTGCAAAATTGTAGATGAAATTGCGGATTTCATCTCCGAGGGGCTCCTGAAGAAGGCATTGAGAGATATGGAGCACTTTGTCAAATGCTCCAGGAATATGGAATCCCAGAGCATTCGGACTATCGGTGAACTCGCGTCCGGAACGTATATCCTCCCATGATCTCCACTTTTTATCGGAGAAGGTGTATTCCATTTTGTTGCGGTAGCACCATTCCGACTGAGACCCCAGCACTTCCGGAATTTCCGGAAGTTCAACTTTCCCGATCCGGGTGAGGGCGTCGGCCACTTGCTGACGCTTATGGCCAAGCTGTTCGGAATAGGGGAGATGTTGCCATTTGCAGCCACCGCATGTGCCGAAAGAAGCACATTCTGGATGACGTCTCACTGGTGAAGGCGTGATGAGCCTCGTTATATGGCCCTCGGCGTATGAATGTTTCTTTTTGTCGATCTTTATGTCGGCGATGTCGCCCGGCGCTCCATAGGGAATGAACACTACAATTGGAGAATCATCAGATTCTCGGAGCTTCACTCTCGCGATTGCTTTCCCTTCGGCAGCCACACCGGAGATTTCAACATTATGGAGTTCAGGGAGCTCTTTTCTTTTTCTTGCCATTTTTTACATAATTTATGAATGCAAAATTAGTGATTTCTGCCAATTAATTATTAATTTTGCAGAATCATTTTGAATCACATCCGTCTTTAAATGCAAAAAGACAGATCCTCTAACCCAAAATTGAATTGCGAAACTCTTCGTGATTCAGGGACATAAAAGCTTATATAACACCGAAATTGTTTAATAATCAATATAATAATATCTAATGGCAAAAGCGATCTATACGTTCGGCGACGGTAAAGCCGAAGGTAATGCCGGGATGAGAAATCTCCTTGGCGGCAAGGGCGCGAACCTTGCGGAAATGAATCTTCTGGGGATGCCAGTGCCTCCCGGATTCACAATCACAACCGACATTTGCACAGAGTATACACAATATGGCCGCGACAAAGTTGTAGCCGACATCAAGAAGGATGTTGAGGCAGCTATCGCCCACGTCGAGGCTTTGACCGGAAAGAAATTCAACGATCCTTCAAATTCCCTTCTTGTATCCGTGCGTTCCGGTGCGCGTGCATCCATGCCCGGCATGATGGACACTGTCCTTAATCTTGGAATGAACGATGCCACTGTTGCCACGATGGCCGAGAAGAGCGGAAATCCCCGTTTCGCATGGGACAGCTACCGCCGTTTCGTTCAGATGTATGGCGACGTGGTTCTCGGAATGAAGCCGAAGAGCAAGACCGACATCGATCCTTTCGAGGCTATCATGGACAAGGTGAAAGAGGAGAAAGGAGTTAAATTTGACAACGAACTCGATGTTGACGACCTCAAGAATCTCGTGAAGCTTTTCAAGGCAGCTGTAAAGGACTACACCGGAAAAGATTTCCCTGAATCTGCATGGGAACAGCTCTGGGGCGGCATCTGCGCTGTGTTTGACAGCTGGATGAACGAAC
>CAYROR010000002.1:0-94172 GCA_964425935.1 uncultured Sangeribacter sp. | reverse complement strand
ATAAATAAAAACTAATTAATAATTTTTTTAGTGTCTACTTTTTTAGGCTGGTACAAATTTGGAAGTGAAACACGTCCAAACTCGGAAGTGAAACACGTCCAAACTCGGAAGTGAAACACGTCCAAACTTGGAAGTAAAACGCGTCCAAACTTGGAAGTAAAACACGTCCAAACTTGGAAGTAAAACACGTCCAAACTTGGAAGTAAAACACGTCCAAACTCGGAAGTGAAACACGTCCAAACTTGGAAGTAAAACACGTCCAAACTCGGAAGTAAAACACGTCCAAACTCGGAAGTAAATTTCAAATAAATTTGCATATATGATTGTAGATAACTAAATTTGCAGAAAAATTTAGTTATATATGGAAGGATATCGGCATCGGTTAATGGATATGATTCTGGCTGAAGAATTAGAGGCTATGGGTGCAGTGCTTATTGAAGGGCCAAAAGCATGTGGCAAAACCACCACAGCAGAGCATGCATCCGGAAGCGTCATATACATGGATGATCCTGTCAGAAGAAGTCAGTATCTTCAGATGGTAGAGACCGATATCAATTATATTCTTGATGGAAAAGCTCCGCGCCTGATTGATGAATGGCAGATTGCTCCGAAAATATGGGATGCAGTCCGTTTTGAAGTTGACCACCGACGAAAAGACGGCCAATTCATCCTCACAGGTTCTGCGGTCCCGCCTGAAGAGGATAAGAATGAAATGAAACATTCCGGCACAGGAAGGATTGCATGGTTGCTGATGAGGCCAATGTCATTGTGGGAATCCTCCGACTCCACCGGCCAAGTCAGCCTGGCCTCAGTGTTCAAAATATCTGATTCCGATCTTATGCGAGGAAACAGCAATCTGACACTTGAAGACATCGCTTTCCTTGCGTGTCGTGGCGGCTGGCCAAAAGCAGTGGATAAGGGAAGGAACAAAGCGGCCTTAAGGCAGGCGATAAACTATTATGAAGCCATTGTCAGGACAGATATTTCCAGAGTGGATAATATTGAGCGAGATGAACATCGCACGCGCAGAATAATGCGCTCCTATGCCAGACACCAGGGCACTCAGGTAAGTGTCCAGGCCATTGTAGATGACCTTTCGGGTAACGACACGAAAGATCTTAGTGATAAAACAGTCTATTCCTACCTGAAAGCCTTGAAAAGAATTTTTGTTATCGAAGATATGCCGGCATGGAATCCTAATCTTAGGAGCAAAACAGCCATCCGGACTTCCGACACTCGCTACTACATAGACCCATCCATCGCCTGCGCAGCCCTCGGACTGGGACCCGAGGATCTGATCGGTGATTTGAATACTCTCGGCTTTATATTTGAATGTCTTTGCGTCAGAGACTTGAGAGTATATTCCCAGACATTGGGAGGAAGCGTGTATCACTTCAGGGATAAAACAGGGCTCGAATGTGATGCTGTTGTTCATCTCCGCAACGGGAAGTATGGATTGATAGAGATAAAACTCGGTGGAGAACGCCTCGTGGAAGAGGGTGCAAGGAATCTAATGCGTCTGAAAGAGAAGATCGACACAACCAGAATGAAGTCCCCCTCGTTCATGATGGTGCTGACCGGGGTCGGTGAGTATGCCTACCGCCGATCAGATGGAATTCTGGTTGTCCCTGTCGGATGTCTGAAAGACTGATTCCCATAAAAGGGCACCTCCTGCCTAATAGTAAAAATCATCCATTCAGGACGGCATTGATAATGCAGTATTGGGGGACTATATTTCTATTGCAGCATCACGTCTGAATAAGTGGTGCTCATCTTGGAAGACATATCCCAACTGATTGCTGACACACTTGGTATTACCAATCGTGGCGTCAATATTCCTATGAGAATGACCATAGATCCAGTAATTAATCCGACTCTCAGCAATGAAGTTTCCCAGTTCTGAAGTGAAGGCACCATTGATAGAACTACCCTTGAACTCTTCAGACATTAGCGCGAACGATGGAACATGATGAGTGGCAACAATAATATTTTTTGCCTTGCTCTCTGCAACTACTCTCTTGATGAAATCGATGCATTTCAGATGTTCTTCATTAAAGCGCTCGGCCGATAATCGGAACTCGCCATTACGAATACGCTTGAAGTCGCTGACGCAGTGTTCCGTTATATACTCTTCCCCAGGTGGAATCTGTGCCCAAAGAGTTGAGGCAATCAGGTCAGTTTCCGCTCCAAGATGAATCACGCTATTATAATGTATATGGACATTAGGGCGAATTTCTTGAGTCCATCCTTCATGCAGTTCGTTTATGTCAAAGAATTTGTATAGCTCGTGATTGCCGGGAACGACTATGACCTTCTTAAACTCTGCGGAAACCTTATCCCAGAAGGGGTGTGTCTCATAGTTGGCGTTACCTAAATAGCCAATGTCCCCGGCAAGGACAAGAATGTCTGCCGAGGGTATCAAAGGATTAGACTTCAGCCATTTTGAGTTTTCTCCAAACTCAAAATGAAGGTCAGAAGCATATTGAATTTTCATAGACCGTAGGAATTTTTTATGATCTCTACCAATTGACTTTGAGTAATCTCCGGTAGACCCATATTTCGAGAAATAGCACGCGTATTTATGGGGTCGCTTTCTATTGCTGCAAGGAAGCGTCTCATGTCTTCTTTTATAGTCTCTGGAGCAACAAAACTGTCCTCCGGTGTAAGAAGAAAAGCCATTCGATAGACGTCTCTCTTATGCTTATCAATATCATCGCTCTGAACCCTTTGTCCTGCTGTTTTTCTCTCGATGTTATTAAGGTAAGCTTTTATCTTCAGTACGATAAGAGCATCATGGTCTATAGCCTGGACTCCATCCAATTCTACTGCATGGCTTACTGCATAAGCATAGTAATCATCGTCCATAAGTATCGCTGAGAAACTTGAAAGATAATCAGAAACCGGAATATGAACAAGATGTGCATCCTCCGGTAATTGTATTGAGTCAGGCTTCCGGGAAAACAGTTCTATGTACTTAGGGAAATCACTGTCTTTCGGATCTATAAACCTATAGAAACATCTGTGGGTTTCATCTTCAGATTTTACCTGCCATGCAGAATATCCGCCTGCCTTAATAAAATTCCAAAAGCTTGTCAGGTAATCTTCAGTCAGAGCCTCGCATACCATTATCATGTCCACATCTTTGGTGGCTCTTCCTTGGAGGTTAGCCTCTTCTAAATTTAGGTTACAAGCCGTTCCTCCAATGATTACATAGTTTCCTTTATATGCTCCGAGATACTGGCGTATTTTGTCTATTCCTTTCATAATGTCTCTGCTATAATCTTATCAAGTTCCTTTTTTATACGTGGGTCATCATCGTCTTTATAAGTTAATGCCAATGAAAAGACATCGGTTAATCCATTCTTCGACGAAAGCTCCGGATCGCTTTTCCAGACCTCTATTACTGCACTTCCTTCATGGGAGTTAAGGTTGAGTTCTTTAATGCGTGGATTCCGATTGTACACGGCAAATATAGGTTGCACAGGGGATGACAGCATAGAAATCTCCGAAAGTGCCGAATCTGAAGCCACGACCCCAATTTCGGTTGCAAGGTCAATATCAGATGTGAACACTCGTTTCTCAACAGGATTTTCACCTATTTCAACTACTTTTTCCCATAATTTTTTAGCCGGAAGTTTGAAATCAAGAAGTTTTTTACGTCCTTCCTGAAGGATGGAAACCAATCCTTGTTGCTGAAGTTCCTTCACTGCCAGAGACAAGGTTTTAACAGAATATCCCACTATATCGGCAGTCTCAGTCACGCTTTTACCTTGTAATGACTTACCCGATAGATGCACAAGCAGTATTGCTGTTGCAACCATAGAAAGTCGGTCCGCTGATAACTGTTTAAGACCCAAACCACGCTCTGTCATTAACGCTCCTATATCCGGCAGATATATTTGTTTGTCAGGTATGATAAAGCTGATGCGACTTTCAATCAAGGAACGCCGTTGGTAAGAATCAATACCCTCCAAAATCAAGACAGCTTTTAGACCGGTTATACGTTCTATATTGCTGACAATGTTTCTTATCATTCGGAAATCATCCTCTAACTTAGGCAGAATCGCCACTCCTCTGAAATCTTCACATTCTATCAGAGCATAATCGGCGGCTCCCGATAGAATATAAGGGAGTTTCCCTTTGTATGCGTCAAAACTCTTAAATTTGACAGACCATCCAAAGGAATTTTGAATATAATCTATTATCTTACCTTCATCTTTCATATTTACCTTAACAAAGTAACAATACAAAATTAGGGTAAAATAATGAGAAATGCAAATTTCAAGTCCAATTATAGTCATCTCATCCCTGCTTCGATCTAATGGATGTATTATGTGATTTAAGGTAGGATATATACATAAACTATTGACCTTGATACCACTAATCGGGACATTTTTTATCATACCATTGCCTGAACAGACTAAAGTAATGGATCTACATACAACTATAAAGAAGAAGATGCCCTTCGGACTGAGTGGTGCGTATGACTACTACCAGACCGAAATTTTCAATATAACTTTTCTCATAGCAGGAGGCTCGCGTATTCAGAGGATGTCAATTACCAATGACGCATTGATACGGTTGATGGCCGTAATGATATAATCAGGAATTTTGCTCATATTCACAGCGTATGATTACGTGCAGAATTAGTGATTTTATCCGAGTTTGCCAAATAGTTACGATAAATTTTTTCTTCTTTGTCGTTGTGAATTTCATCAAAAAATATGGTTAATCTATATCTCCGTCATTGTCTGCCATAATATCAGTTTCGAGGTAATGCTTCATAAAAAATATCCTATTTTTTCAGTTCATTTCTGTAACATTCTGGAGACTGATGCATCTTAATAATAAAGGGATTTCTTCAGAAAGCTTCCTCTGCCTGACGGAGGCAATTTCAGCATTGCCAACAGGCTGAGACATACTGAAAAAATCCCTGGAAATATTAATTTTAAATCATTAATTATCAATTAATTACCCCCCCCGAAAAAGACGTGCAAATATTTGGACTTTTAGCATGATTTGTCTAATTTTGCATCCAGTTAAACCAAATTTTCAATAAACCATAACCCATCATGAAATTCAAGGAAACAATCTCACGAGGTTGCCGCATCGTTCCGATGCTCATTCTTCTCTGTCTGGCTACCCTGATTCCAGGAACGGCATCTGCCGACGACACCAAGAAGGTGGACAAATCGAAACTAAATATAACGGGATGCGTCAAAGATGCCTCATCTCGTAAAGACCTTGTGAAAGCAAAAGTAATCGTGACAGATTCTCTGGGGAACGTCGTCGACACTCTGACGACAGGAGGCTGGTTCTACAGCAACGGAAGTAGCGACCATTATCTCGAGAGAGGGAAATTCACTTTTTCAGTGCCTCGCCGACCGGCAACCTACAATATCGAAGTTAAGATGCCCGACTATCAGGACACCTATTATACATATAAGGTAGAGAAGATCGGGCGCCGCGAATTTGACCGCGAGATGCCCGACATCTATATGCACTCAGCTCCACGCGAACTGGGCGAAGTGGTGGTGACAGCCTCAAAAGTGAAGTTCTATCATAAAGGCGACACCATCGTCTTTAATGCCGATGCTTTCGAGCTGGCGGAAGGCTCAATGCTCGACGCCCTGATCAAGCAGCTCCCGGGAGTGGAACTGAAGGAGGGAGGACAGATCTACGTCAACGGAGAGTTCGTGGAAAACCTTCTCCTCAACGGGAAAGACTTTTTTAAAGGGAAAAACGAACTCATGCTCGACAATCTCGGAGCCTACACGGTCAAGAACGTGGAGGTCTACAAGCGCTCTCCAGAACTTCAGGAATGGGCAGGCGACAAATCGAAGCAGGAGCTCGTGATGGACGTCAAACTCAAGAAGGAATATAACATGGGCTGGATCATGAACTTCGAGGCCGGGATCGGAACGTCCGACAGGTATCTGGGACGCGCATTCATCAATCGCTTTACCAACAATTCACGTCTGAGCCTGATCGGAAACGTCAATAATCTCAACGACAACCGGAAGCCCGGGGAATCCTCCACCTGGACACCGCAAACCAACACGGCGGGAACAATGGTGACTCAACTCGGAGGCCTCGACTACTACGCCCAGGAATCTGAAGAGAAATGGAAAGTGAATGGCAACGCCACCGTGAGACACACCTCACAGACCGACCGCCGCGAAACATCCAGAATAAATTTTCTGGAGAACGACCGCACCTATAGTTATGATTATCTTAACAACAAGACAAAGTCGCTATCCCTTTCCACATCTCATAATCTCTCTCTCAAGCCGAAGAAATCGATTTATCTGAACGTCGCCGCAAATGGTTCATACGATCGGAACCGCTACGACATGAGCGACCTTGGAGGAGCCTTCCGGGAGGAACAGCCAACAATGAATTCAGAAATGCTTGAAGCTCTCTATAGCGGAGGAGAGACGACGCTTGCCGAAGTGATCAACCGCACCGGAATAAAGACAAAAAGCTCCGGACACAGCACAACCGGATCTTTCCGTCTTAACGGAGGATGGGAAGTGCCTCACACAAGTGATTATTTATATTATTCCATAGGATTCAATGCTTCGTCGAATAAAAACGAAGTGTGGCGTGACTACGTTGTGAACTATGGCGCGGATCCGAACCCGGCCCTCCACCAGAACCGATATTTCGACAATTCGCCAAACCGGCACAACTCCATCAAGGGAAGCTTAGGATATCAATTCTCTTTCAACGACCACACACGCCTGACCGTAGGCTACGGCTTTGAGCACTCCGACATCCGTAGAGACTCCTACGCCTACGCGCTTGAACGACTTGAGGAACAGGGAGTGTTCGGCTCATTGCCTGAAGGATATCTCTCCATGATGGACGCAAGTCAGTCATATCGCTCCCACACCATCGAGAATATCAACAAAGCCACAATATCTCTATCCTACTGGACAAGGCAACTGAGCATCTACCTCGATCCAGACATCAGCTTCTATGACCGCAATTTCTACTATTTCCGGAATTCCCAAGACCATCACGTCAACCAGAAAAAAGCCATAGTGGATTTGCCAAAATTCAGCGGAGGCATATATCTACGGCTTGCCCCTTACACCCGAAACGGCAACACGGTCTATCGTCATAGGCTAACACTGATGCCGAGTATAAATCCAACTTTGCCCGATCCCGTGAAAATGATTGATATCGTCGACGACAACGACCCCATGAATATCTGGACTGGAAACAAGAATCTGAAACCATCCTACAATTATAAAAGCTTCCTCCAGTGGTTCCTCAACACTCCTATAGGGAGTTATACACTCAACAATATGGTGGAGTTCGTCTATTCATATACCCGCGACGAACTCGTCAACGGATATCGCTACAACTCCGACACAGGCATCAGAATCCATCGCACCTATAATGTTCCATCAGGAAACACCTCCACCAACTTCCACGTGAGGCCATCGCTGCAGTTCGGAAACAAAGGTCAGTTCACCGCCACCTATTTCGGAGGTATCGACTATATCCGTTCCGCCGACATGATCGGCTATGATGCCGACCCCATGAAATCGCAGGTCCACACTAACTGGCTGGTGCAGCAGTTCAATTTCTCATGGCAACTCGGAAAGCAGTCGCTCGGCCTCCGTGGAGAATACAATTCAAGGCGAACGTCATCCGACTCTCCCGATTTCAAGACCATCACCGGGACACAGTCCTATATCACCGCCACCGGTAATTTCACGATTCCAAAAGGATTCGGAGTGTCGACCGATTTCTCCCTGTTTATCCGTCGCGGCTACGGCTCTCCTGAGCTCGACACCACCCAACCGGTGATGAACATGCGTCTGAGCTATACTCCCCCCAAAAGCAAATTCATATTCATGCTCGATGGTTTCGACCTCTTCCATCAGCTTACAAACATCCAATACACCGTCAACTCCCAGGGGCGTACAATCGTGGTCAACAACGTGCTCCCGCGCTACCTGATGTTCCATGTGCAGTATAAGCTCAACATCCAGCCCAAGAAGAAGATCATCGACAACCGCCACTACTTCCGCTAATTCCCTCATAGCGATGGCTGCGTCTTCCCAACGTCCACCGTATATACATCGTCATCGCCCCCTTCCGGAAGCTTTGACGATGTATACTTTCGCGCTCCCAGAGCTACGACGATGGAGCCTACCCACCCGACCCGTATTTTGAGGGCGGAAAATTTAAAGGTGTTCATACATGATAAGGGTGGGCAAATATCAGATACCACTTTTAATAATATAATTCCTGTTTCTCCTGCAGATAGGCCACCACAATATTAATAATTGGAGCATGCTTGGAAATATAAAAGGCTCTGCCCATTGACTGATATCCTTCCGGACCGACAACAACATCCTGGATGTTAATATTAGCCACTCCAGATTGTCTTCTGAATAGTTTATCAAATAATTCCCATCGGAATTCTTGTGGAAGGTAGGAGGGGTGATTGGTGTCAAGGTCATCGGTGGAACATATAAAGGTATATATGACGTCATCCCGCTTTTCAAATTCTGCACGTAGCCACGAACTCATTTTAAAGAACACACTAAAATGTATGGGCTGTTCTACATAGGCCTTTGTAATACTGATATCCACAATCTCAATATCGGCATATTCTTCAGGAATATGCAATGTGCTGCGTTTATAGTCCTCATCACAGAAAGAGAGGGCTACCAATAAATGATTACCCTCTTTATCCGAAAAACAATTTTCTATTGATTCCATCAACGCTTGGGAATAGATTGTGATCTGCAGAAACTTTCCCGCATCTCTACCATTCTCTCTTTCTTTTGAAGCTGTGCCTTTTCTATGAAATCGACCAGCTCCTTGGAAGGATTCGGTATTCGTATAATATTTGTCGTTTCCATAATTATTGCTTCTCCCTTATTATTTTCACAAATTTAGCACATTAATTTTAATCCAGCAACTTCCGGGATTAGTATTTAATGTTATCTTTGATTTTTTAACGGTTAGGGCGCCTGATATACGTTGCCACAATCCAGGATGGGACATAGCAACTCCCGCTAAAGATACGTCGCGGTAGCCCCGGACGGGGCGTCAAGAATATTAACGCGGGTGAAACCCGTGGTCCGTCGCCACCCTACACCTTACGATCCCGGAGGGATCGAACAACGTCCTCCAATCCACCCGGAGCATCCGGAAATTAAAAAGACTCCGGCATCTTCTGTCAGTAAGATGCCGGAGTCCTTATCACGCAAGTCAATTAAAACTTGAAACCTAACTTCAACGTCGGAGCAGCGAATAATGAGAAACTGCTGCAATCAGCCTGAAGGGTTCCCAGACCCTCCTGTGGCTTATAGTTCAACAGACTGTAGGTATAGGCGAACGGGTGGATGGAGGCACCTACAAACATGCCCGGAAGCACGTAGTAGTCCAGCCCCAGGGTCAAGGCTCCGCGGAGATTCACTGATTCCCCGACGCTCTTGCCCATCGACGTCCATTCGTCATATTTCATCTCATTGAGGGCGTAGGAGCACCCGATCTGTGCGCCGACATACCATTTCAGGTTGTCGACTGCCGTGTTCAGATAGCGGTCAACTCCTGCAAAGACATTATAATTGCAGGTATATTGGCTCGCAACTGCACGGTAGTTGGGTATCTCGCCCAGCCAATCGCCTCCAGTTGACTCGTCTATGGTGCCCGGTCGGTCGCCATAGCCGGGATTGTGGCTGAAGTTCAGTCCGCCTCCCAGATTCAGTTTCCACTTGCTCGTCAGGAAATACCCTGCCTCGAATCCCACCATGAGCTTCTTGTCGTTCCACATATTGGGTGTGGCTGCAGCCTCATAGTTCGCGAGATTGCCAGGCAACGCGCTGACGTTGGTGTAACTGTTGTATCCTACCGTAGCCGCTACGGTGAAATCACCCTTCTGGGGCGTGTTGTCGCTCTGCGCGGCAACGGTAAGACACATCGTGGTCAGAACGGCTGAAACCAGGATCTTTCTTATATTCATTCTGATTCTTTTTTGAGTTAGCCGTTACACGGTAGACATTTTATTCTGCGGATTCTCCGTCTTTGATGGCAGCCTCGAGTTCAGCCTTGGCCATATCAAACTTCTTCTGAGCAACCTCAACTGCAACTTTCAGCTTCTCGATATAAGCCTTCTGATTCTCGATCCTCTCTTTAATATATTCAGCAGTGTTATGGTCACCAGACTCAATTTCCTCAAGCTCGGCCTTTAACTGCTTAATACTCTCTTCGTTGTTCTTTATTGACGTTTCATACGACTCAATATTTGACTTGGCAGCCGCAACTTCATAATAAGCAGTCCAATTGTCAACAACAATTCCGTTACGATACTGGAGGGCATCGTTGAGAGCAGTATACTGGCCTCTCAGGATAGCACTTTCGTCATTGGCCTGATTTTCAGCAGCAACAGCTTCGGCACCCGCTTCACTTGCCTTGTTCCAGGCAGTGAGGTCAGCTTCCTTGGCAGCCTCAAGAGTTTCAGCCAACTTGTCCTTGTAGTTCTGGAGCTTGTTAGCATATTCCTCTTTCTTTATATCATGATGATAATTATACTGCTGAGACCAATTATTCAGATTATTATTTGCGTTTGACAATTCGTATCTTGCAGTATAGAAGTCTGACTGAGCTTCACTCTCTTTCGTTACCGCCTCATTATATTTGTCCTCTGCAGCTTCATATTTGGTCCATTCAGCATCTTTTGCATCATCTGCCGCATCTTCCCATGCCTTGTAAGCCGCATCCTTTGCAGCCTCGGCCTTTTCAAGTTCAGCTTTTGCAGCAGCATGATCCTTGTTTGCCTTGTCGTAGGCTGCCTGAGCAGTTGCCTGATTTGTCTTTGCTGTCTCGTAGTTCTCTTTCACATAGTTACTATACCAGTCACTTGTCCACGCAGCAATCGCATTTTCATATTCCTTTATAAAAGTTTCAAGACCTTTTGCATTGTCGATCAGATCATAATATGACGACCACTGAGTGTAAGGTTCTGTTGCTGTATTCTCACCTAAAGTGTATTCGTAATCCAACTGTTCAGATTTCGATCCACTAATTACAGGCACATAACTTATAGAATTATTAGGATCTTCAATAATCAGACAAATTTTCCCACGCGCATTAGCAGGAGCAGAGGTATTGTTTTCGGATACTTCCCGAATATTGACATATTGGGTACCAATTCCAAGACCTCCTTCAGATTCCACCGGATAACCGAAACCTTCATAATTCCACGACTGAGCAATATTGCCATAACTCTGAATCGGGCTCCAGAGCTCATCTCTGTCTGCTGTGGCAACCTTCGCAGCTTCCTGAGCCTCTTTTGCTGCGGCATCTGCCTCAACATATTTCAGGCGTGCGGCATTTACCTCATCCTGAGTCACGGTCTGGCCTGCATATTTCTCGTAGGTTGCGATGATGGCCTTATTCTCATCAATCTTGATCTGGTAGTCAGCATTGTCCTTCTCCAGATTGGCAATGTTATTGTTGATATTCTCCGAGAGGCTCACGAGATTATTCTCGAGCTGAGCAAGGGATACGGTAGCTCTCGCAAGCTTTCTCTGCTCCTCAATAAGATTATCGGAAGCCTCCTTATAATTGCCAAGAAGTTCCTTCAGTTCTTCATTCTTCGCTCCGGCATTACCCGCGATGATCTTATTATACTCATTCTCATACATCGCAGCATTATACTTGTACTGGGCGATATTCTTCTCAACCGAGGCAAGAATTCTCTGAAGTTCCGCCTTAGCCTTATCAAGATCTACCTGCAACTCTTCAAGCGTTATCGCGAGCTTCTGTTTTTCCGCGTCGGTCTGAGCATTCTGCCATGCAGCCATAGCCTTGTTATAGTTTGCCTGCGCAAGCTTGTAGGCAGCGTCTCCCTCCTGCGCAGCCTTCTCCGCATTGGCAAGGGTAAGAGCCGCCTCGGCTGTTGCATTATTGAGTTCAGCCATAGCTTTCAGTTGCTCTGACTTCATATTACGTATGTTGGTGACGGCCTGTGATTCGGTGTCGTCTACGCAGCTGGTGAAAGCGGCTCCGAAGCCCATCACCACAACTGCACCAAGCAAAAGTTTCTTCATCATAATGAATTTGTTTTATGAAACTTATGGTTAGTTTTATTGTTTCTAAATTTTTTACGGGCCGGCTCACGCACGACCGGCGAAGCCGGCCCGATTACTGTTATTAATCAGTCTGTTCAGAACTTGAAGCCCACCTTGAAAGTAGGGGCCGCGAATAGCGAGAATGTGCTGCAATCAGCCTGAAGGGTTCCCAGACCCTCCTGTGGCTTATAGTTCAACAGACTGTAGGTATAGGCGAACGGGTGGATGGAGGCACCTACAAACATGCCCGGAAGCACGTAGTAGTCCAGCCCCAGGGTCAAGGCTCCGCGGAGATTCACTGATTCCCCGACGCTCTTGCCCATCGACGTCCATTCGTCATATTTCATCTCATTGAGGGCGTAGGAGCACCCGATCTGTGCGCCGACATACCATTTCAGGTTGTCGACTGCCGTGTTCAGATAGCGGTCAACTCCTGCAAAGACATTATAATTGCAGGTATATTGGCTCGCAACTGCACGGTAGTTGGGTATCTCGCCCAGCCAATCGCCTCCAGTTGACTCGTCTATGGTGCCCGGTCGGTCGCCATAGCCGGGATTGTGGCTGAAGTTCAGTCCGCCTCCCAGATTCAGTTTCCACTTGCTCGTCAGGAAATACCCTGCCTCGAATCCCACCATGAGCTTCTTGTCGTTCCACATATTGGGTGTGGCTGCAGCCTCATAGTTCGCGAGATTGCCAGGCAACGCGCTGACGTTGGTGTAACTGTTGTATCCTACCGTAGCCGCTACGGTGAAATCGCCCTTCTGGGGCGTGTTGTCGCTCTGCGCGGCAACGGTAAGACACATCGTGGTAAGAACGGCTGAAACCAGGATCTTTCTTATATTCATTCTGATTCTTTTTTTAGTTAGCCGTTACACGGTGGACATTTTATTCTGCGGATTCGTCTGACTTGATCACAGCGTCAAGTTCAGCCTTTGCGATGTCATACTTCTTCTGAGCAACGTCAACCGCAACTGTAAGTTTCTCGATCTCCAGTTTCATATCGGCGATCTCCTGCTTCTTGGCCTCAGCATCGCGATCTTCGCCGGCTTCGATCTTGGCAAGAGTTTCTTTCTTTTCGGCTATATCGCTGTCGATCTGCTCAAGATCGGCCTCATAAGCCTGAATATTACTCTTGGCGTTCTCAACTTCCTGATTTGCCTCCCCATTACCGTCGACATAACCATTAAGATTACTACTCAGCAAGGAATATTCTGACCATGAGACATAATAAGCAGTATAGGCAGCGCGCCATGATATATTAGCCTCCGAGTATGCTTTAATGAGCTCATTACACTTCTCCAGATCAACGGACTTACCCAAGGCAATCGTTTCCGCGACTTTCTCCTTCAGTTCAGCCAGATCATTTGCTGCATTCTCGGCATCCATCTCAGCTCTGTTAAGCTGGCTCTGCGCATTTTTAAGGTTATAATTGGCAGAGGAAAGCTCATTCTTTGCTGTCCAGAACGCGGACTCCTTCTCAGAATTAGTTGACCTTGCATCATCATATTTAGTCTCAGCTTCCTCATACTTGCCCCAAGCCTCATCCTTGGAGTCATCCTCAGCATCCTCCCAAGCCTTATAAGCTGCATCCATAGCGGCCTCGGCCTTGTCAAGTTCAGATTTTGCTGTTGCATGAGCTTTGTCTGCCTCATCATACTTCTTCTGAGCAGCAGCCTGATTTGTCGTGGCAGTCTCGAGATTTTTCTTAAGAGCAGCTACATATTCCGGATCAGTAACATAATCAATGTACTTCTCATACTGAGCCACGTATGCATCCAGACCAGAACCATTGTCAATCAGATCATAATATGAAAGGTATTGGTTATAGGAAGAAGTATAAACCTGACTTTCATACTTATCACCAACCCAATTGGGCCAGGTAAATTCATAAGAAACATAATCTGATTTTTCATCGTTCTTGAACAAGGGAACGTATGTCACCGCATTATTAGGGCCGGAAACAACCATGCAATAATTACCCCGTGCATTGGCTGGAGCAGAGTTATCCCGGTCATATACATTCCTTATCTCAACGGATACGTTACCTTCATAAAGGCCTCCTGAAGTAAGCACATCATAATTAAAATTATTATCAGATGATTCCCAAGAGCGAACCTCATCCAGATATTTATTCATAACCTGACGCTCCTCATTCAGAGAATTGTAGGCCTCATCATATTTTTCTCTTGCTTCTTTATTAGCGATATCCGCCTCAACATATTTCACTTTAGCATCCGCAATCATCTGCTCAGTCACTTTCACGCCTGCATATTTTTCGTATGTGGCGAGAATACCTTTCTGCTCCTCTATCTTAGCGGCAGTCTCCACTTTCTTGCTCTCAAGATCCTCGATATCGGAAATAAGTGCCTCGGAGATGCTTGTAAGCCCTGCCTCAAGTTTTGAAAGGTCAACCGTAGCCTTGGCAAGATCTTTCTTGGCGTCGATCAGCGTTTCGGAAGCTAATTTATAAGCATCAAGAAGATTTTTAACCTCCTGAGCTTTATCGGCATCTATCTGTGAGAGCAGATCGTTGTAGTCCTTCTCATATTTGGCAGTCTGATACTTGGAATATGCTATATCCTGCTCAATCTGCGCGAGAGTGCTCTGCAGGTTAGCTTTAGCCTGATCAAGAAGCACCTGCTTCTTCTCAAGTTCGATGGCAAGCTTCTGTTTGTCGGCATCAGTCAGAGCATTCCGATACTCGGCAAGCGCGTTCTGATATTCAGCGAGAGCCTGCTTGTAGGCAGCATCTGCCTCCTTGGCGGCCTTCTCGGCATTCGCGAGTATACGTGCTGCCTCGGCATTTGACCTGTCAAGGTTTGCCAGCGACTGCAGCTGCTCTAATTTCGAATTACGAACGTTGGTTGTGGATTGCGACTCCTTGTCGTCCACGCAGCCGGTTAAACCGACCCCCAGGCCGAGCACCAGAACCGCCCCAAGCAAAAGTTTCTTCTTCATAATGAAATTGTTTAGTGAAACTTAAGGTTAGTTTTATGTAATGTTTGTTATCTTTAACCTTTAGGCAAGTCTGACTGAAACGGCATAAAAATTGGCTGCAATCAGATTGCAACCGCAAATTTACATAATAAAAATTTTTAAAATACCCCCCCCCGATTGTTAAATTTTGTTAATAAAAATGTTAAATATAGTTAATTCATTTGTCTTCATGCAGTTGTATATAGGACCAAATTCTCATGTCAGAGCTGAATCGGGTGGTGTTCGATCCCTCAGGGATCGGCTGGAGGAGTTTCCTGTCCGCGGGTTTCACCCGCGGTTAATATACTTCACGCCCCGTCCCGGGGCTTCGTCTCGGGAACCTTCCAACTCCCGGGGCTACGACTCAGAAACCTTCCAAGTCCCGGGGCTACGACTCAGAAACCCTCCAAGTCCCGGGGCTTCGTCTCGGGAACCTTCCACCTTCCCGGGGGCTATTCAGAAGCGGATGCCGACGTTGGCGGAGAAGTTTTCTACGGAGCTGAAGAGAGAGAAGAGGCCGTTGCGATAGAAATGGCCGTTAAGCTTGCCGATGAGGCTGAAAAACCAATTTCCCAGATTATAGGTAAATGAAGTTTTCGCCGAGATATTCATTGCGAAAAACCATTTGTTGCCGTCAAGCGAATCCTCATAACAATGGGCAGCCCCAAACGACGGCATGACCGTAATGTTATAAAGCAACTTCTTACTTATCACACAATTATATCCATAGCCT
This sequence comes from uncultured Sangeribacter sp., assembly GCA_964425935.1. Taxonomy (GTDB): domain Bacteria; phylum Bacteroidota; class Bacteroidia; order Bacteroidales; family Muribaculaceae; genus Lepagella. The sequence continues at coordinate 78,362 of CAYROR010000002.1, read as the reverse complement.
AAGATCGCACCGTATGAATCATAATGCAGAAGATATGACTCGGCAGGAATGGTGAGATAGGGCATAAGATTCTCGGGCAACTGCAGGAAGTCCATGGTGAGCCGGAGATTCGTGAACGCGAAGCCGGTGATGAAGGAGCCGTGGCTGCGTTTCTGAAATTTCGAGAAATTATAGGCTGCCCCCTGCGAATATTTGTCATGATTGATGAAATAACACAGCTCAGCCCCGAAATTATGGAGCTCAACACCGGGGAACTCCTCTTTGAAGAAATGCCCGTTCTTATACTTTCCAAACCTCCGCAGGAAGGTTCCTCCAGTGTTTTCCTGATAGTAGACCTCTGCATTGAAGAGGGCGCAGTTGAAACCGAATTCCCACTTTTTATGACTAAGGGGATTTCCCCCGAAAATATTATTGACGTCCATCGTGTGCCCCACACTCACCGCCATATACTGCACGAAAGCACCCAGGTTGGAATAAGGATTACTGAGCATGTTTACTCTCAGGCCCTCGGGAAGATTGACAATATAACTGTCGACCCAGTTGTCGCTGACCACACGGGCTTTCCAACGTTTTCCAGTGCCGACTACATAATCCGGATTATAGGAATTGAAAAACTTGTCGGCCCAATTATAGACGTTCACACAAAATTTAAGGAATTTGGGATAGATCACGGCAGTGTCCTGCATGCTCAGGGTTCCACGCCTTAACTGATTCCACCACCACATCTCCTCGGCTGATCTTTTGATCGGCCGAACCCTCTCCCCCGCAGGAGTCGGAGCGGATGTCGGAATCTGCGGAACAGTGACACCGCTGAAATCCGGCAAACGCTGACAGCCCGGCGCGTCAGCTTCGACACGCGGAATGTCTTGCGCCGCAACGGCAGTCACGGCAGCAAGGAGGATCAGCAGAATGGTGATGACACGAGGTTTCAAAACAATACGGTGTCTAAATTTTCCGCAAAATTAATCATAAAATTTGAATCTCAGTGAATGCCTCTTTCATCAAGCGCCTTTCTATAGCGTCGCGCATTCTCGAGATGTTCGGAATAGGATGACGCGAAATTGTGGCTTCCGGAGAAATCTTCCTTTGCACACATATAGAGATCATCGGATGGCGCCGAATCAAGAACGGCATCGATCGTGGCCACGCTCGTGGTCCTTATCGGACCGGGAGGAAGGCCACGGTTAAGATAGGTGTTGTAGGGCGATTCCACTTTCAGGTGTTCCCCTTTCACTCTCTTGATCGTGAAATCATCAAGCGCGAACCGGATGGTCGGGTCTGCCTGAAGCGGCATCCCGATTTTCAGTCGGTTTATGTAGAGCCTGCCCACTTTCCCCTTCTCGCTTTTATCGTTGGTTTCCTCATCGACAATCGAACAGACAGTCATCACCTCCGCCGGTGTGAGACCGAGAGTTGACGCTTTGGCGATGCGCTCCTTGTTCCACACCTTTTCATAGTTTCTGCCCACCTTCGCCGCAATGTCGGCAGGAGACGCCGACCAATAGACTTCATAGGAATCATCGATAAAAAGAGCTATCGCCTGCTGAGGGGTGAGCCCATATTTAGCCACCACTTCCTCAGAATTCAGATAGGCCAGAAGGGAATCCGGATCAACATCGACTCTGCGGGCCACTCTTTCCGCCAGATTGCGGAGCGACCGGAAGCCATTTATCGTCAGTCTCACAGGCTCCTGCGCCCCTTTGGAAAGCTTCCGGGCGGCCTTCAGGGGCGACATCCCCTCCGGGATCAGATATGCCCCATGACGGCGCGAGAAATCGGTAGAGCTGAACCTTGCCACTTTCATCACCTGGGAGGCATAATCCTCCCCGAGATACCGGGCTATAGAATCCCTCACCACCCCCGGATCCGCTCCGCGGGGAATCCTCACGATGGCATCGCCGGTGGCTCCCTGCGTGACGGTGGGGAGAAAGACGACAAGCAAGACCACAATGGCCACACTTATCAATGATCCTATGCTGATCAGCCACAATCGGCGGCTGTTGCCCGATTTTTTCTTTCTTTTCCCTTTGCGCCGCCGGGGAGCGGAGGGGCGGCGCGCCGGCTTGCCGCCGGCTTCGGGGAGGCTCTCGTTTGCCATAGTTCAGCGCGTTATTGAAAAACCGGCCCGCCTGTTCCTGAAGGATGACGGGCCGGAATGTCTGCGGTTCAGAGTTTGCTCTTATACTTTTCCAACTGAGGTTCGAGAGCCGCGAGCGAGAGATCGATCGCCTCCTCGAAAGTGTCGGCGGTCTTTGAGGCGAAAAGGTCGGGCAGCCCGGCTACGCTGAGCTTCACGCCGGCTTCCTTATTGTTTGCGGTCTCCGGCTTCACGAGCTTCAGGTTCACCTCCGCCACATTCACGAAATCAAATCTGCGGGTGAGTTTCTCAAGTTTCTTGTTGACAAACGCAACGAGCTTGTCGGAAATGTCGAAGTGGATGGCTTTGATCTGTGTTTCCATAATCTTAAGCTTTATTGGGTTAACTGTTGAACGGCTGCGCAAATCGGACCATTCCTCGTCGCGCCATTTTGTCCGACGGAGTCGGATTTCATGTTGCCGTTTACAAAGATAAACAATAAATTCCGATTAATTGCTCAAATCTCCCCCTTTTTTGTATCCGGATGCTGTTTTTTTTCGGTCTCCCCCTCCTCGCCTTTGGAGAGGCCTCCCTTTCCGGAAGTGCGGGGATGGGCTGATGAATAAGCCTTTCGCATTTCTGCAAACGACACGTGGGTGTAAATCTGAGTGGTGGATAATGAGGCGTGACCGAGAAATTCCTTGACTGTGTTGATGTCGGCCCCTCCGTTGAGCATTTCGGTGGCAAAAGTGTGGCGCAGGGAGTGAGGGCCTTTTCCCGAAGCGGCGAGTCCCTTGAGCGCTCCGCTGACCGCGTGATAAACCACCGATGTGGAGATGCGGCCTCCAGCATTGCGGAAGAGTGGGCCATCGGCCGACTCCGCGCCGAGTCCGGCATCGCGGGCCTGCTGCCACTCCCGGATTCTCGCAAGAAGGGAATCCGGAGCCGGCACCACCCTCTGCTTGTCTCTCTTTCCCGTAACCTTTATCTCCCTCGCACTGAAGCTCACGTCGGAATCGTCAAGGCCCACAAGCTCCGCCCGGCGCAACCCGAGGGAATAGAGCATCTCCACGATCAGGGAATCGCGCAGGGCAAAGAGATCATCGGCAGGCAGGCTCTCCCTTCTGGCCACAAGAAGATTCTCCACATCCTCCCCTTTCACCACATCAGGCAGACGCTTGGGAATCTTGGGAAGGATCAGAGACGAAGCCGGATTCGCACCGATCACTCCGCGTTTCAGCAGATAGCGGTAGTAGGCGCGCAGGCTCTGAGCCTTCCGCCTCACAGTGACGGGCGTTTCCCCGCGCTTCGAGAGGGATGCGAGCCACATCCTCATGTCGGAAGTGGTGGCTCCGGAAAGCGGGCCGTCGTCATCGCCGGATGCTCCGAGCCAGCCGCTGAATTCCCGGAGGTCGCGGAGATAGGCCTCCACGGTGAGGCGAGACCGGTTTAGTTCATATTTCAGATAGTTGATATATTCCTCCATACATAGAAAACCCGGCGCCTGTCGGAACAATCTGACGGGTGCCGGGGAGTGTCGTTGCCTTTCGCCGGCAGGAGGCCGGCTTCTGGCTCATCTGTGATTCAATCGAAGTTCGGAATGGCGCGAAACGTTTTCTTACTGCTCGGCCTGACGGAGCTGCTGAACGTAAGCTGCCTTGATCATCTTCTTGCGGTTGGTCACTGAAGGTTTCTCGAAGGCCTGACGTCTGCGGAGTTCCTTGACAACGCCGGTTCTTTCAAATTTGCGTTTGAATTTCTTGAGTGCTTTCTCGATGTTCTCGCCCTCTTTTACTTGTACGATAATCATTTGTTATGTGTTTCTTTGTTTGTTAATTTTTTCGTGTTGATGGATATTGCCAACGCCCTCCTCCTTGCGGGCAGGGCTTTTGCGGTTGCAAAATTAGTCAAAGTTATTTATTCAGCAAAATTTGACGGAATTTATTTCTATAATTTTTAATGTTTTTCATCGTGCCACCCGTTTATTCGCCGCGCCACCCGCAGAATATCCTCATTTCCGAGCGTCGGAGAGATGGGAAGTGAGAGTTCGGTGGCGCTGACGCGGTCGGCGTTCGGAAGGGAGAGTGTGGAGAACTCCCGATATGCCTCCTGCCGGTGAGGAGGCACCGGATAATGGATCAGAGTCTCAATCCCTCCGAGCTTCAGCCATTCCTGGAGGGAGGAGCGCTTTTCGCAGAAAACGGGGAAGATATGGTGTGCCTCTTCACCCTCCACGGCGGCCGGCAGAAGCGACACCGAGGGATGGTGGATATTGGCGCGGTAGAGCGAGGCGAGCTCCGAGCGCCTGCGGTTGTCGCTGTCAAGATAGCGGAGCTTCACGCGGAGCACAGCCGCCTGAATTTCGTCGAGCCGGGAATTGACCCCCTGCCGTGAAAACATATATTTCCTGGAGGAGCCATAGTTTCCGAGTTCCCTCACCACTTCCGCAAGAGCATCGTCGTCGGTGGTGACGGCTCCTCCGTCGCCGAGAGCCCCGAGATTCTTCCCGGGATAGAAACTATGGGCCGCCGCGTCGCCCAAGCTTCCGGTGCGGCCCCCGGGGCCAAAGGCTCCGTGAGACTGGGCGCTGTCTTCCACCAGAATCAGGCCATGCTCCCTGCATGTATCGATAATTCCGCGTGTCAGTGAGTTCCTGCCATAGAGGTGAACGGCCACGAATCCCCGCGCTCCCTGCCCGATGAGCCTATTGATCTCCTCCTCCCCCACTCTCGCATCGGGGAGCTCCGGATCGGCGAAAAGAGGCCGCAGACCACAGCGCGTCACGGCGAGCACCGTGGCGATGAACGTATGGGCCGGAACAATTATTCCGTCGCCGGGAGAAAGCCTCCCCAGCTCCATATATCCCCTGAGGATCAGCGTCAGGGCATCGAGCCCGTTGCCACATCCTATTGCATGGCGCGTTCCCGTGAATCCGGCATATTCCCTTTCAAAAGCCTCCGACTCCCCTCCATAAAGATACCACCCGGAAGCAACCACTCTTGCGGCAGCCTCCGCTATCTCCGCGCCATGCATGGCGGTGAGCTCTTTCAGTTCGAGATATTTGATTGTCTTAAGGTTCATGACGGTTTATGATGGGATCGACCCGAGGTCTATGGTATAAGTGTCATAGCAGACACCCCGGCCTCCGAAGCCCTCTTTCTGATAGAGGAGTCCTCTGTTGAGAAATCGGCCTCCCGATTCGCAGGAGATTCCGAAATCGAAATATCTTTTTCCCGAAGGCTCCGTTATGAGCCGGCTCATGAGAAGATCGAGCGCTCCAATATCACGCCCTTCGGGTGAGGCGGAGATATATTGGGCATGAATCACCTCCGAGGTTTCATAAGCCACGGTTCCTGCAAGTGTCTCATCCCCCCTTTTCGCCACGTAGAGCCTGATGTTTTCAGGAAACCTTTCTGCGAGCATAGTGATCTCCTCAAGGCTATGGACCGGGCTGACTCCATGCCGTTCACTGAGATTCCTGGAAAGAAGACTCCAGAACAGAGCGAAGTCGAGCGTCTCCTCCACGGCGATTCCGCTTCTCTCCGCTTTCCTGATTCCACATCGTCTGATCCTGCGCATCTCCATTTCCGACGGCAGCAGGATCGCTGAAGAGAGCGACCGGGCAGTCAGCACGCCCCCGAGACGGAAGAGGGCATATAGATCCTCTTCCGCGGGTATGCGGTGATAGATGTGAGGCACGGGCTTATATATAATGTGCCGATAGCCCTCTTGCCGCAGTTGCCGGGCGAAAGCAGTCAGCATGTCAAGCACTTCGGCGCCGGTGGTTCCTCTCGCGCACACGAGCCCCCCGTAGGTCAGGCCGGGGTGTGACACGAAATCCTCTCCGGCCAACGCGCCCGGGAGGAGCGCTATCATCTTTCCTCGCCGGAAAAACACCGCCGAACGGTCTTCAAATCTGTCGGCGTGATAATCCATGTAGTCGCGCCGCAGAAGAAACGTTCCGTTTCTCGACGCGTCGACAAATGAATTCCAGTCGGCGGCCATATCGGCGGAATAGCTGACGATCGCGATCTCCTCCATAAAATTATGGTTTTCAATCTTTGGACTTCAGAAACTCCCCGTGGTCGCGGATATAATCTCCGGGATCATATTCCCCTGAAGAAACAACCATGCAAACGGCATCAGCCGAAAAGGAATGAAGGGTGGTCCAGACTCCGGGAGAAACAATCAGGCCCTCGGCAGGGGAGTCAAGCCGGAAAGTCTCCTTCACGTCGCCTCTCTCAAGTTCGACCGTGAAGACCCCGGCCACTGCCACAAGCAGACGATATTGCCTGCGGTGGGCATGGCCGCCGCGACTTTCCCCTTCGGGAACGCCTGAAATCCAGTAGACCCGCTTCACCTCGAAGGGGATGTCTCTCCGGCCCTGAACAACACATAAGAGGCCGCGGGAATCCCTGTGACTCTCCAGAGAGACAAGGGTTCCCGCGTTGTTTTCCAGTTTTCCCTCTCCTATTCCTGATACCATTTGGAATACATTAGATAGTTGCGGGCTATCTTTTCATTCATCTCCTTGGCCTTGGCGGGTTCAACCATCTTCACGAACTTTGCAGGACATCCTGCCCAGAGTTCATGAGCTCCGATCTTCGTGCGGCTCAGCACTACCGATCCGGCTGCCACGATGGCCCCTTCGCCCACTTCGGCATCATCCATCACCACTGCTCCCATTCCCACAAGGGCATAGTCCTTGATCTTTGCGCCGTGGATCACTACATTATGGCCGATCGAAACGTCGTCGCCGATCTCGATGGTGGATTTCTGATAGAGAGTGTGGAGCACGCTCCCGTCCTGAATATTGACACGGTTGCCGATCCGGATTGAATTGACGTCGCCACGCAAAACGGTGGAAAACCAGATGCTGCATTCATTGCCCATGATGACGTCGCCCACTACTACCGCATTTTCCGCGAGGAAACATCCCTCGCCTATCTGGGGAGTGAATCCCCTGACTGACTGTATGATTGCCATTATTCTATTATTTTTTCAATGTCCTTGTTTTCTCTTCTATCCAGGCGGCTTCCTCAGGCTGGAGAAGCGGAGTGAGCCGCGCCCTCACCTCCTCATGATATGCGTTGACCCATGCGATCTCTTCATCTGTCATGATGGAGGTGTCGAAAAGGTTGAGGTCAAACGGGAAGAGAGTCATCGTGACGAAGTGGAGGAACTTTCCGAAAGGCGTGTCCTTCCACGGCGTTGTCACTATCAGATTCTCACACCTGATTCCATATTCACCCTCCAGATACAGACCGGGCTCATTGCTCGTGATCATGCCGGGTTCCAGAGGTGTCGGATTCTCATTGAGGCGGATGCTCTGCGGCCCCTCGTGGCAGTTGATGAAGAAGCCCACTCCGTGGCCCGTGCCGTGGAAATATGCCTTGCCGTCGTTCCAGAGATACTGGCGTGCGAGCACGTCGAGCTGTGCTCCGCGCGTTCCCTCCGGGAATTTGATCGTGGCAAGCGCGATGTGGCCCTTCATCACGAGGGTGAAATCGCGTTTCTGTGCGGCAGTGGGAGTGCCAAGAGCTACGGTGCGGGTTATGTCGGTGGTGCCGAAAGTGTATTGTCCGCCGGAATCCACGAGCAGGATGCCGTCTCCCTCAATGGCTACGTCGCTCTCCTCTGTGGCCTCATAGTGCACGATCGCTCCATGGCCGTTCCATCCGATGATTGGGGCGAAACTCTCGTCGACACATGATTCGTCGGCCAGCCGGAGCTCCCTGAGACGCTTCCCGAGCTGAACTTCCGTCATCTTTCCTGAAGGCCAGCCTTTCTCCACCTCCATGAAGAATCTTGTCAGCGCCACTCCATCCTTCTCCATGGCCGTGGCAAGGTTGGAGAGCATATTTTCAGTCTTCACGCTCTTGAGCTTGGCCACTCCTGCCCCTCCGAACACCGGAGTGCATCCAACGCTCTCGTAAACCCCTTCGGCGGTCTTCGCAGGGTCAAGAAGGAGCCTGACGCTCTTCGGCAGCTTGGCCACGAATTCCTTGACGTTGTCGTAGGGCATCACCTCTATCGCATAACCCTTGAGGAATTCCGCAACCTCGGCAGTGATCTTCTCCTTGTCGATGAAGAGCACCCTGCTGTCGGGTGATAGATAAAGATATGCCACGAAAATGGGAGAGAAGGCGATGTCGCCCGCAGTGCGGAGATTTGTGACCCAGGCGATGTCGTCGAGCGATGAAAGGAGAACGGCATTGGCAAGTTCCCTCTTCACTTCTGAAAGGACGCGGCCAATCTTCGAATCCGCAGTCTCCCCGACGATATTCTCATCATGGATGAAGAGCTTGTTGAGCGGACGCCCGGGGCGCTCGGGATAGATATAGTCGAACTGGGGGAAATCACAATTGAGGCAGATATCGTTGTCTGTAAGCTCCTGGCGCAGACGCTGAGTCCAGGAAACCGAGAACGTCATCCCGTCGATCCCGACAGTATTGCCGGCTTCCAGATGTTGCGTCACCCAGTCAATTAGATCCACCGCCTCCGGTCCATCCTCCTTCATCATGGCGAAACCGGTGCCTTCAAGCTGTTCGGTGGCCTGGATGAAATATCTCGAATCAGTCCAGCAGAGAGCCTCGTCGGCGGTCACCACCGCCGTGCCGTTGGTTCCGTTTTCGCTCCAGAAGCCTGTGAGCCATTCTCTTCCGCGCCAATGCTGCGGAGGCAGTTCCGACTGATGCGGGTCGGTGCCGGAGATGATAACCGCGTCGATTCCATGTTCTTTCATGGCCTTTCTCAGACGCCCGAGATATTCTTTATTTTTCTTCTCCATTTGGTATTTGATTTTGGATGCGTAAAATTAATCATAATTTCCCAACCTGCAAAACATATCATTTTGGTTGTTTCGCGAAGTTTGATTAACTTTGCATTCCAAACCAACCGTTTCTGAATTTTGGATACAGACCCTTTACCATCTCCCCTCTCAGCCATCCCGTTACTCATCACCATGTCGCAGGCTGTGGAATTCACCAAGCCTGAAAGCTGGGTTTCGCTTTCGGCGATTCTCCTGATCGCCCTCATCTGCCTTCTGACGTCGGCTTTCGTTTCCGGAAGCGAGATAGCTTATTTCGGGCTTTCGCGTTCCGACATCGAATCCCTGAGCGAAGACGACGACCCGAACAGCCGGAAAGCTTGCCGCCTGCTCTCAAACAGCGAACGCCTGCTCGCCACCATCCTGATATCCAACAATCTCGTCAATATCACGATGGTCGTTCTCCTATCATTCGCCTTCCAGCAGGTGGTCAAGTTTAACAGCGCGGTGCTCGATTTCCTCATTCAGACAGTGCTGCTCACCTTCCTGCTGCTGCTCTTCGGCGAGATTCTCCCGAAACTCGTGGCCCGCGGCCGCACGGTGGCCTGGGTGAAATGGGCCGCCACTCCCCTTGACGCACTTTATAAACTCACCTCCCCTCTTGCACGCTTAATGGTGAGGACCACCTCTCTGGTCAATAAAGTCGTGACCAAGAAAAACGAGAATCTCTCGACCGATGAACTCGAGAAGGCGCTCCAGATTTCCGACATCAAGGAGGGGCAAGACAAGGAAATGCTCGAGGGCATACTCTCTTTCGGCGAAAAGGAAGTTTCCGACATCATGATCTCAAGAGTTGACATCACTGCCATCGAATATCATGACTCCTGGGCTGAGGCAATGGACGTGATCCTGAAATCAGGATACTCCCGCATCCCCGTCTACGACACTTCGCAGGATGCCATTCGCGGAATCCTCTATTCAAAAGACGTGCTTCCATATCTGGGAAAGCAGGGCGATTCCTTCAGATGGCAGACTCTCCTCAGGGAGCCATATTTCGTGCCGGAATCGAGAATGATCGACGATCTGCTTGAAGATTTCAGGAAGAAGAAGATCCACATCGCCATCGTTGTCGATGAATATGGTGGCACCCAGGGAATGGTCACTCTCGAAGATATAATCGAGGAGATCGTCGGTGAGATCGACGATGAATATGACGAGCAAACATCCTCTTTTAAGAAACTGGATGACCACACCTATATCTTCGATGCCAAAACCACTATCGGGGATTTCTGCCGACTGCTCGACATAGAAGAGGAAAACCTTGGCGACACCGGCGACGCGGAAACCCTCGCAGGCCTTGTGCTTGAAATCAAAGGAGACTTCCCGACCATGAAGGAGGTGCTCCGGAGAGGCCCTTGTGCTTTTCAGGTGGTGAAGCAGGAACGCCACAGAATCACCAAAGTGAAGGTGACCATCGATGAGCTGAGGGTTGATGATTGATGATAGAGAGGTGATCGTTGAGGGTTGATAATTGATAGAGTTTGAGATGGAAACAGAATTCATTTTTTGGCCGCATCCCACTCCGGTGGGGATCCGGGTGGAGGAAATCTCCGGAATGGAAAACCGTTCCGGAAAAATCTGGAGAGAGATGGCCCGGCAGATTTTTTGCGAGAACGGACGTGACGGCTACCGCGACATCGGATATTTTGCCAACGGCGCTCCTTTTCTTTTCGGCGCCACGACCCGGATCTCAATCACTCACACCGACCATCTTTATGCCGTGGCGCTGCTTCCGAAAACTCCGGAGGCCGACCTCTCGGGTTTCTCAACACGCACTGCCCTCGGAATCGATGCCGAACGTCTTGACAGGCAACAGGTCTTGAAGATAAGGGAGAAATTTCTATCTGAAAAGGAGCTGGAACTCGTAGCCCCTGACGACCTTCAGGCCAACATCATTGCCTGGACGGCCAAAGAGGCGCTTTATAAAGCTGCCATGACGGAAGGTCTTGATTTCAGAAATGCCATCACTCTCACATCACTGCCGGAAATCGACACTGAAATGAATCTCCCGGGAGCGCCACAGCCTGTGATCGGCCATGCTCTGATCCATATTCCTGAGGAATATCCGATGGAGCTTTATTCCTACAGAAGCGACAATTGCTGCGTGACGATCGCCTACTCCCCGAAATGTGCCAAGTTTTCAAAAAAATGAAGCAGGAAAGCATCTCCCCTCCTGAAATAAGGAATGTAGCCGATTCCGATGCCTCCGACATCGCGGCGATCTACAACCATTATATTCTCCACTCCACGGCAACTTTCGACACCCATTGTGTTTCGCCTGATGAGATGGCCGGCTTGATCCGCTCTATCAAAGAGAAATTTCCCTTCCTGGTGGCTTCCGCAAAAGGAGCTGTAGTTGCTTTCTGTTATGCCCATCCCTGGAAAAAAAAGGATGCCTACGCCCGGACGCTTGAAACAACCATCTATCTCCACCCGGAGTTCAGCCGACAAGGACTGGGAGACATCCTGATGAAACGGCTCATCGAGGAGTGCCGCAATTCCGGGATAAGGGTTCTGATCGCCTGCATCACCTCTGAAAACGAAGGGAGCGTAAGATTTCATGAGAAACTTGGCTTTCAGAAAGTTTCCCGTTTCAGAGCTGTCGGCGAGAAATTCGGACGTCTTCTCGATGTCTCCGATCTTGAACTGCAACTTTCGTAGATTCTGATTTTGAAAAAAGAGGACAGCCCGTGGGAACCACGCAGACTGTCCTCTTTTCCGCATACACAAATTTCCAATGTCGGCTTCAGCCGATCAAACTACGCAATTGCAGCGAGACAATGGCAAATCCGAGAAGATAGATCACGCAGAGCCAGATCTTTTCCGGCAATCTGCTTTTCTGTCGGGCATCCTGATGTTTCATAAAACTGTTTTGATTTAAGATGAAAGTTTTGTTTTGGCGGCATCGCGGTAGTTACCCGCGCTCCTTTGCGTCTGAACGACACTGCAAAATTAATCCCTATCACTGCCAAACTCTTTCAGTCAAATCTTAATTACAGTTAACAAAACTCAAAACTCTCGATTTAATTTCGGAATTTCCCGACTATCGGATCAGAAGTTGTGTATTTCTTTACCATTCAGCCGCTTTGAAAGGTATCTTTTCATTCTCAAGGAATCTACTGATTTTTTCGATATCGAAATCGCTATCAGCCACACGTCCTTCCGGATCAATAACTATATAGCGTGGAATTGCACTGATTCCAAAAAGATCCCTCACTTTTACCATATCACGGGTGTCAAGAATAACGGAATTTTCCCCTTGCAGATGCTTTTCCACATAGTCATTATAGTCTCTTCGTGAAGACTCATCCGCTCCGGTTATGAAAAGGAATGTAAAGCGGTCATTGTCGCGGTTGAGGTCACGGAATTTTTTCATCCCTTGAATATTCCCCCTACACGGTCCACACGTAGTAGCCCAGAAATCCACGAATACCCATTTTCCCGCGTAAGGTTCCACAAGTTTCCGCATGATATCACCTCCGGGAGTAGAGGGAAGATCATAGACCTTAGCATTGACAGTCTCCTCAAAAAGGTCATTAAGGCGCTTCTGCAGATAAGGCGACTTGATCGTATGGGAATATAAATTGTCAAGGTCTTTCCGAAAATTTTCAGGATACCATTTTGCCTGACTTGAGACAGCATTTCCTTCTGAATTTGCATTTGCAATCTGCCAGAGGAATGGCACTTCTTCGGTCGAGGCAAATTCCTTCATCACTTCAGAAACTTCTTTCGGATTATTATATCGGTTCAGTTCAAACAATTTCGGGAATGATGAAAACGCCAGTCTGTTCAGAATCACCTCGCCATAAGATGTGGCAAGAATCGTGGTGTCAGCCTGCAGAAGTTGAGGCATGAAATCCATATAAAAATCTTTCGTCAATGGATCTTTGAAAAAGGCGCTGTCGGGAAATTCTCTTCGTTTCATATCCCGATATGTTTCATAGTCAAGTAGCTTAAATGCTTCCTCCGCCTGAACCATTTCATTGAGATATTTACGCATGTAGGGATCAGCCTTGATCTCGTCGGCATACTTGTTTAATTTGAGTCTATAGTCGGCCACGGCTTCTGTTATGATTCTCTTTGCTTCTTCCGGAGTTTTCGTGTCAGCCAGTTGTGAAGACCTGATAAATTTCATTTCCGGAGCATTATCAAGCATCCGGCTCATAGCAGCAAGTGATCCTCCGAACTGCACATGTTCTAGCTTCTTCTTGAGACCTTTCTTTCGATCGAAATCAAGCAAGTCTTCCCAATCAAGCATGATCTCAATGTCGTTGTCGGGTTCAAGATAAATATGTATATAGTTCCCGAATGGGATGACAATGGAAGAAGCTAAGGGAGACGAGATAGAGAATGTCTTGTCGAAATTGCCGGCTGAATCAAGAGGAAGAAGACTTCTTACTTGCTTATCTATGGGAATGTCTTTAATGAAAACCTGAAATGAATCGAAGCCGAGTCGGGGATCGTAACCTTTGAGTTTTCCATGAATCCTGACATCTCCCCCTTTGAAGAAAGATGGGGTGGGATTGCGTGGGGCTTCCGTGAGAAGATCCTCATGACTCCCGATAGATGAATTCTTATCAGATAGGGATATGCCGAACGTATGGAAGACTGAATTCGGGCTGAAATCAAGTATCTTAGTGTTTTTCGGGATAGGAGGATAGGTCAAAGTGAAGGTTGTGTCGCCGGATTCCGGCATGACTAATCTTTCTCCGAGACTCACTCCCTCGCCGTCTGTAGGATAGAATTTTTTTCCAGTTTCGGGATCAAAGAGATATTCCGATTCCGAGATCTTAAACCAATATCCCGGACGGAATATGGCCCTGAATTTCACCTTAGTTTCTTTCTTACCCAGATCCATCTCCTCGATTGTCAGGACACTGGAAGTGCGGCTTTTAAACGAAGGATTGACGATTTTTTTCGCACTCCCTGCCGAACCTGACAACATCATCAGCATGGTAGCCGCCAATATGGAAAAAATTTTTTTATTCATAATTAAATCAGTGTTTAGTTGATACTCTCACACAATTAGTGAATTTATATCTATTTTCTATATTTTCTACAATATGGGTAAAGGATTACTAAGCTAATCGTTAGAAGCAGGAGTCACGCTTATTATCGAATTATCATTCTCCCGTTTTGACTCCGGACTTTTGTAAGGGATATTCTCGCGCTCCAGGAATTTACTTAACTCATAATTAAAAAAGTCATCATCAGCCACCAAGCCGTCAGGATCTATGAGGATATAGCGCGGAATCCCATCAATGCCGAAAAGGGAACGCACTGCTCTTATGTCAGACAACTTCAGCCGGTGAGAATTCTCTCCTTTCAGGTTCTTCTCAACATAATTGTCATAATATGGGTTTGGTGACTCATCCTCACCGGTTATGAAGAGATAAGTGAAGTATTCATTGTTTCGGTTGAGTTCGCGAAATTCCTTGGAACTTTCAATATTACTTCTGCAAGGTCCGCATGAGATTCCCCAGAAGTCAACTATTATCCATTTCCCTCGGAATGGCTTTATCAATTCCCTCATGATATCCCCTCCTGGAGTAGGCGGCAGATCGTATCTCTTTGAATTCAAGACGTCTGAAAAACAATCTTCAAGTTTCTTAATCAGGTAAGGAGATTTGACTGATATCGAATATAATTCCTCAAGGTTCTTTCGAACTAAGTTGGGATTCCATTTTGCCATATTCACTATTTTGGAATAATTATTTGCTGTTCTCGAGGCTTGCCAGATAAATGGAATCTCAGGCAAGCCAGACCATTCCCAAATGACAGAATCAAGTTTCTGATAGTTAGAAAACCATCCGTATTCGTTATTTTCCAATGAAAGAGCCTCCGGGAGGGAATATGAATAAGACAACCCATTCAAAAGAAATACAGCATTGTGTGTTGCGAGAATAGTCGTGTCTGCCTTCAGAAGCGGCGGAAGGAAATCATCATAGAAATCCTTGGGGATCGGGAGCATGAAAATTGCGCTATCCGGGTACTCTCTGTGATTGAAAAAATATGAATGGTCATAGTCCATCATGGCCATCGCCTCATCCGACTGAACACTCTCAAGAAGATATTTCCGGATGAACGATGAAGCATTAATTTCATCGGCATATCTTTCAATTTCAGTTTTCTGTCTTGAGGCTTCGCTCGAAATGATATCCTTAGCTTCCGACGGATAAAATTTTCCGACAAGAGCAGCCCCCGATATATAATTTTTTTCAGGGGCATTATGACTCGCCCGGTTTATTTCAGCAAGAGAGCCTCCGAATCTGACGTTATCCAGTTTACTCTTAAGTCCCTTCTGGCGGTCATAGTCAAGAATATCTTCCCAGTCAAACAAGATTTCAATATCATTGTCTGGTTCAAGATAAATGCTTTGATAAACGTTCATCCCTGGGGTAATTGTCATGAAAGCGGTATTGGGAGCCGGGATATAGATGGTCTGATCGAAGTTTCCACAGGAATCGAGTGAGAGAAGGGCAATAGTTGCTTTTCCCGAAATGACGTCTCTGGACAATAGTTGAAATGAATCAAAGCCGAGTCGGGGATCGTAGCCTTTGATCTTCCCATGGATCCTGACATCTCCTCCCTTAAAGAAGTAAGGGGTAGGTTTGCGTGGGGTCTCCGTGAGTTGATCCTCCAGTTTCTCCTTTGATGATTTTTTGTCGGAAAGGGATATCCCAAACGTATGGAAGACTGAATTCGGGCTGAAATCGAGTATCTTAGTGTTTTTCGGGATAGGAGGATAGGTCAATGTGAAGGTTGTGTCGCCGGATTCCGGCATGACTATACTTTTTCCAAAGGTCAGGCCTTCACTGGTTCTGGGATAAAATTTCTTTCCTGTTTCGGGATCAAGCAGATATGCCTGATCCGAGACTGTAAAGGCCCAACCCGGACGAAACACAGCCCTGAATTTCACTTTTGTCTCTTTCTTGCCCAGCTCCATCTCGTCGATTGTCAAGACACTGGAAGTGCGGCTTTTGAACGAGGGATTGACGATTTTTTTCGCACTCCCTGCCGATCCAGACAAAATAATGAGCAGCATGACAGCCGCAATAATTATCTTCCTCATACTTTTAGTTCTAATCAGTGTTCATATAATTAAGATGCAGAATCCCGGAAAGTGTGACAAAAAACTTCAGATTCTTACAATTCGGTTTTCTCCACAATCTGACCGTCATAGAGATTGATGATGCGGTCGGCATAGGCGGCATCATGTTGCGAGTGGGTCACCATGATGACCGTGGCGCCATCCTTATGGAGCTCGCTCAGGAGATCCATAACCTCCTTGCCGTTCTTTGAATCCAGATTTCCCGTGGGCTCATCCGCAAGGATGATCGTCGGGTTGGGAAGGACGGCCCGCGCAATAGCCACCCTCTGCTGCTGACCACCTGACAGCTGACTCGGGAAATGCTTGTGGCGATACGCAATGTCCATCCGGTTCATCACGGACTCCACACGTTTCTTCCTCTCTTTCGCCGCTATCCCCATATAAAGGAGCGGCAGCTCGATGTTCTCAAAAACGTTGAGCTCATCTATGAGGTTGAAACTCTGGAACACGATCCCTATCTGGCCTTTGCGAAGATCGGTGCGGTCGCCCTCTTTAAGCCGGCTAACGTCTTTCCCGTTGAGAAGATAGGTGCCCTCGGTGGGGTTGTCGAGCAATCCCAATATGTTGAGCAACGTGGATTTGCCACAGCCCGACGGGCCCATGATGGCAACGAACTCTCCATCCTTCACCTCGAGGTTAACATCTCGCAGTGCCCAAGTCTCCACCTCATCCGTGCGGAAGATCTTCTTGATATTTTCTAACTTTATCATATTTCTTTATTCTTTTTTCGTTTAAAAATTTTCATTCCTTGGATATGATCTTTGCGGGATCCACCTGTAGCACCCTGTGAGTCTGCCATCCTACTATCGCGAAGATAAGGACAGCCACAATCGAGATGCCGATAACAATCGGCCAGAATGGTGAAAAACTCAAATCAAGTTGATGAGTATTAACATAGTTCTCCGCATATCTATTGAACATCACGCATACAGGAACTGCGAGGATGGCAGCGAGAACCAACAGTAAAACGTAGACCCTGCAGAATATGCGGTAGATATCCTTGCTCTTTGCCCCATTGACCTTACGGATCGCCACCTCTTTCCGCCGGGAACGGGTGTCGAGCAGGATTGTGCTGAAAATGCTCATCGCGCAGATTATCAGACTCACGATACCCAATATCCACCCTAATGCAGTAAAAGCCTCTACACTATCTATATCGGACTGCCGACGGCTTCGGTAATTTTCGTATACTGTAGCCAAATTCCCGGGATCAATGCTCTCATAAATTTCCTTTACCTTACTTTCAACCACTTTCGATTTTCCGGATTTCGGAATGAGCACATAACCCTCATCAAACTTATTATAAGGTGAATAGATTATTACAAAGGATTTTGTATCATTATCATAGGGCACTTTCTTTACTATTCCGGCAACTGGAAGATTAACTTCCCTTGGATATCTCCATCTATTCATAGTGAGGGTATTATTATCAAGAAGTCCAAGTTCCTTAAACTCTTTATAATAATCCTCTCCGATAAGAATACAGTTGTTGCGGTCTATATCCCGGTTGAACCATTCCACTTCAATTCCCATAAGGGGAAGGAACGTCGTATCGTTTGAAATGTATTCTTTCATGTTAGTTCTTCCCCTATACTTCTCACTTGCTTCAGGATTCTCCTCAACCTCCTTAAATGAGTAGTATACTATCGTGCCCATAATCATTTTATCAAGCTCGGGAATACTGTCAATCTCCTCAACAAACCGCTGGGGTTGAGATGATTCCCACGGCATCAGATAAAGGAATTCCTTATACATCTCGTTATTCTCCGGCACATTGTAGGCTTCAAGGGTCTTTCTCCCTCCATTGATCAGAATGAATGTAGTGCTTACAAAAATAATGCAGATGGCAATCTGAATACCCAACATGGCGTTGCGGAAAAGATGATTCCGACTCCGGCGCATGCTCCGAGCCAGTCCTTGCCGAGAATTGCAGACACGCTGGATGACAATCCAAGCCACCATGCCGCAGATAAGGAACAACACACCCCCCGTGGCAACGCTATATATCCATAGATTCCTTATTATCAATTCATAATACATAAACATTCCTAAGTTTCTACTCAGAAAATCCTCCAAAATATAACCGAGAATAACGGATAAGCCAATTGAGACAATAATTGTGATCACAACCTCAGTGACAAGCAGCCAGAAGAGCTGAATACGTTTGGCTCCATTGACAATCCTAAGGGAGATCTCGCGTCGCCTCATCCAGAAGAGCTGGATCTGCATCCTGAGGAAGCCGATGATTGCTGCCACCAACAGCAGTGATCCGATGATGTAAACAAGTATATGAATGGCTATCAACCGATTCATATCCTTATCATTCAATGCATTCCTGAGCTCTACCTCTAACCCAAAAGATTTTATCCGGGAATTGATCTCGGCTTCAAGCTGACTCACGGTGGATCCCTCCTTCAACACCACATACATATTGCCGATACTAATATAAAGATTATCAAATTCACCGGGGGTATAATCTTCAGCATTATCCTCAATACACAATAAGAATCTCCCGCGGCTCTTATAAAACGGATCATGGAATGATGCCTCCTCGTGCACATCAACAATCGTGACAGGGAATGGCTGGGTATAATTTGACAGTGTCTGAACCGCACCAACCGGATTGGCGTCCTGGAAAAGCTCTTTAGCAAATTTCTCACTTATTATTGCCTCTCCCTTTTTCAAACGCCTTATCTTTTCTCCTGTAATGGCAGAACGGAGCCCGGCATATTCAATATATTCAGGATCAAGATATTGACCCGCAATTTTTCCTTTACGTATAGTGGAATCCATCAGATGGAATTCCACTTCCGGGAATGTTGTGTATCCGTCGAGCATTGCAATCCGTTCGGCACTGCGAGGGCCACCATTACGCTTCATTGCTTTGAAAGCATCATAGCTTATACTGACATATTTGTCAGTTTCCGTATTCTTCACCCACACTTCGTAGGAACGGTCTTTATGGGGCTGGCTATAAAGTGATGGCAGCCGGAACCGCGTCATCACTGAGAAAGCAAGCGACAGGGTCACAATACCTATGGCTATACTGACGATGCTGAGCAAGGTCTGAACCTTATATTTCATCAAGTTGCGGAAAGCAACCTTAAGATTCTGAAAAATCATATTCATGATATCTGTCTGTTAATTATGATTATCTCTTTTCGATTATAATTCAGTATGATTCACCACTCGGCCGTCATATAGATTTATGATACGGTCGGCATAGGCGGCATCATGTTGTGAATGGGTCACCATGATGATCGTGGCTCCCTCCTTATGGAAATCGCTCAGGAGATCCATCACCTCCCGGCTGTTCTTAGAATCCAGATTTCCCGTGGGCTCATCCGCAAGGATGAGTCTGGGATTGGGAATCACCGCACGGGCAATCGCAACCCTCTGCTGCTGGCCACCGGAAAGCTGATTCGGGAAATGCTTCCGGCGGTGGGAGATAGCCATGCGGTCCATCATGGATTTCACGCGTTTTTTCCGCTCACTCCCCTTCATGCCCAAATAAAGGAGCGGCAGCTCGATGTTTTCATAAACGTTGAGCTCTTCTATGAGGTTGAAGCTCTGAAACACGAACCCTATCATCCCTTTGCGGATGTCGGTGCGGTCACTTTCCTTCAGAGTGCTCACGTCTTTACCGTTGAGAAGATAAGTTCCCTCTGTGGGGTTGTCGAGCAGTCCCAGAATGTTAAGCAACGTGGATTTGCCACAGCCCGACGGACCCATTATGGCGACAAACTCCCCCTCTTTCACCTCTATGTCGACTTCCCGGAGTGCCCAGGTTTCAACCTCAGCAGTTCGGAAAACTTTCTTAATATTCTCTAACTTTATCATTTACTCTGATTTAGATTTAAGGTTATAATATTCATTTGTCAGATCCGGTTAGTGCCACATCTGATTCCATTCAATCAATCACCAGCTCATCCATGTTGCCAAAACTTTCATAGCCGGAGACAATCACCTTGTCGCCAGGTTCCAGACCGGAAACGATCTCAAACTGTTTCGGATTCTGACGTCCGATCTCGATATCCACCTTGCGGATGGTCTTCCCGTCGGCCGACACTTTATAGATCCATCGCCCCGACGTGGACTGATAGAAGTTGCCTCGGGGAATCACGAGTGCAGTCTCCGGTTTTGCCAGCTCTATCTGCACGCGGTAGCTCTTGCCCAGGCGGATATTGGATGGCTTGTCGTCGGCGAAGAGAAGGTCGCAGGTGAAGGTGCGATCCTTTACCTCCGGAACAACCTTGCTGATGCGCAGGGGATACTTGGTTTCCTGATAGGAGATACTGGCGGGAAGCCCCGAGACTATGCGGTCGATATAATATTCCGCAAGCGTGACGTGGATTTTATATTCCGTGAGCACCTTTATCTCTCCGATTCCCGTGCCGGCCCCTATCTGCTGCCCAAGCGAAACGTTGAGCAGGCTCAACTGCCCGGCAACCGGCGCCCGCACAACAAGATTCCGTGTTCTGTCGGTCAGCCGGGAAAGCTTCCGCGATGACGCCTCCCGGCTGGAGGAGAGCATTCCGCGTTTCAGGATCATCGACACGGAATCATGGCGCAGACTCTCCATCTGCAACTGAGCTTTCTTGCGCTTGTAGTCATAATCCTCCTCCACGACATCAAGTTCAGCCCGGCTCTTGATACCCATCTGGAATTCCTCCCGGCTTTGTTTCAACGATTTGTCGAGCGAGGCCATCTCATGTTCGGCATCCAGCGATTGCCGGCGGAGCGTGATCGAGCGCTGTTCCATCTCTATCTCCTGCTCCTGATAGTTGAGCTGCCGGTTTTCCCATTCCGCCTGTTCATCCTCTATCGTGCGCAGAAGATCGACATTATTGAGAACCAGAATCGTATCGCCGACTTCGAGCGATGATCCCTCCTCGGCAACGATGCTCTCCACAAATCCACTCTCCAGAGCATTGACCTTGATGGTCTGTATGGGCTGCACGATCCCCTCCACATCCACATATTCCAGGAAGGGAGTCTGAGTTACCTCCGCAATCCTGATCTCTTCAGCATCCACATTCATTTTCTTCGGGCCGAAGGCAAGGATAAAGGCATAGACGGCCACGCCAATAAAGACGACACCGGTGATGATGAGGTGGAGATATCGGAGATACCAGGGTTTCTTTTTCAGTTGAATATCCATATCAGTCGAGGGGTAGTTCTTCGGTTAATGCAATATTATTTTCAAAATCGTAGGCCGTCATGCTCCGCAGGGTGTAATAAAGACTCCAATACGTCTTCATGGTGCTGACGAATCCTCTTTTTGCAGAGTTCTTCTCATTCACTGCCGACATAAGGTCGAGGATGCCGATGCGCCCCATGACGAACAGACGCATGGCCACGGAATGTCGCTGTGTGGCCCTGCGGTCGGTCAGCGATGCGATCCTCACCTTCCGAGGCTGCATGTTGAACTGCATCACGAGCTTCTCTACATTCTGCATGAAGTCGTTCATCCCTTGTTCGGAATGAGTCTTCGCGAGCGCAAGCTGAGATTTGGCCATCTTCACTCTTCCGCGGTTGCGCCCCCAGTCCAGAATGGGGAAAGAGAGGGAGAGGCTGGCATATTCCTGATGCATGGGATGGTCGTATGCGCTTCTGGCATCAGGTCCCGTCTGGGAGAGTCCGAACTGAACATAGAGGTCGGCGCGCAGTCGCGCGTTAGCCTTGGCGGCTGAGAGGTTGCTCTCGCTGACCATGACCAGACGGCGGTAGTAGTCGGGGTCAGGGCTGTTCTGCAAAGCGAGGTCCATGGCCGACGCGAGGGGCACCTCAAACTGCGGCACGCTGTCGGGCACCTCAAGCCTTACAACCACTGCATCCTCCAGGCCAAGATAGGAACGAAGACTCTGCATCACCTCCTTCACGTTGATTTCCGCATCCATCACGCTCGTTTCCTCATTAAGGCGGTTGATCTCGAGCTGAAGCATCTCGTTTTCAGTGATGGTGCCGATCTTATATCGTCCCTGAGCCATGGAATAGAGAGTGTCGGCCGACGCGAAATTCTGCCGCGCCATCTCCAGCTCCGTCTGCGCAGAAGCGAGCGAGAAGAAATAGTTGCAGGTGTAAGCGGAGATGAGTTCAAGAGTCTCGGCATATCTCTTTTTTGCCTCCCGGAATTGAAGCGGCTCGATGCGGCGGTCCCATTTCAGGGAGTTATGACCGAAAAGGCTCTGGTCATAGCCAATGAGAATCGGCGTGCTGCTGTAGGCCGTGGTATTGGTCTGAAATTCGTCGAGGCGGCTGAGAGAGCTTCTGACGTAGAACCGGCCTCCGGTCAGGCTGACGTTCTGATTGATCGTCAGCGAGACGTCGGCGCCAAACTGATCCTGCCTGAGGAATTTTGCAGTTCCGTCAGACTGAGTGATCTTATTGACCTGCTTGTTGATATATGGAGAAGATGTGAGTGTGACCGATGGAAGATAGTTGGCGCGGTAGTAGCGGTAGTTCCAGTAGGCGGAAAGGAATGTGTTGCGCGCGCTTTGAGCCGACGGGGAGTGCTTATGGGCAATGGAAATGGCCTCGTGAAGATTCAGCACGAGAGTGTCGGCCTCTGCTGCTTTCAGAGATTGGCCTAACGTCATCAACCATAATATTAAGAATATCGTTTTCTTCATTGCCAGGATTTTACTACCACAAAGGTAATCGCCGGAAATCAATCGGCAAAGAGATTTATATGGGCCGGATGGAGTTTGTATGAAAATCATACACTCTCCTGTATGATTTTCATACAACGTCGACCTCCAACCCCTCACAACTTCCCACAAATCGCCCAACAGGCCGGGAATAACGGAAGCGGGGTTTTGCACAAAAAGCATTGTATGTTCAAGGAATTTTCATAATTTTGCACAAAAAGACATAACCATCCTCAGCCTTATCGGGCGCCGCGATCTCATGGCAGACATGCCGTTTTGAGGGCATGAGGAAATAATCTTTTTCTTTCATCATGAATAAAAGATATGGCTCCATACTCGTTGTCGACGATAATCCGGCGATTCTCACAGCTGTGAAGATCTGCCTTGCCAACGTGTTTGAACGCATCATCCCCCTCCCCTCGCCCGAATCCATTCTGATCACGCTGGGGCAGGAACACGTAGACGTGATTCTGCTCGACATGAATTTCTCGCATGGTGTGAATTCGGGTCAGGACGGACTCTTCTGGCTCTCGGCAATACGCCGCCGCCACCCGGACATTCCGGTGGTGCTTGTCACGGCCTACGCCGACGTGAAACTTGCAGTGAGGGGGTTGAAAAACGGCGCGGCAGATTTTATTGCCAAACCTTGGGATAATGATGAACTGATAAGGGTGCTCAAGGACTCCATCGACAAATCGAAGGAGGTTGTGCCTCTTCACGAAATTGAGAAGCTCCACGTGAAAACAGTGGTTGACAGATGTCATGGCAACATGAGCAAAGCCGCGGAATTGCTCGGAATAACCCGTCAGACTCTTTATCGGAAATTGCAGCAATGATCATAGCCGTCGTCACCATCATATTCACCCTCTTTCTCTGCACCACGCTCTATCGCCACCAGCGTCTCCTCAAAGACCGGGCCGAGCTGATGAGAGACGCCATCCGACATCGGGATTTCTCTTTCCGGCTCCCCACCAAAGGACTCTTTTTCGGAGAACGCGCCCTTCAGGAGGCTCTCAACAATATGGGGGAATGTATCGAAAAACTCGAGGCCCACAATGAAGTGGAGTCATGGCAGCGCCTCACGCGCGTGCTTACCCACGAGATCATGAACGCCACAACCCCCATCAGAAGCATCAGCCAGGCTTATCTCGATTATCCCGACATCAAAGGATCTCCATACGAGGAGGGTATCAGGGCAATCCTCGACACAAGCACCGGACTGGCTTCCTTTGTCGACAGCTACCGAAAGATGACCCAACTGCAGGAACCCGCAATGGAAGAGATCAATCTTCAGGAGTTCTGCAACAGTATCGCCGTGCTGTATCCTGAGATGAAATGGAACATCGAAGTGCCGCAGGCCGTGCGGCTGAACGCCGATGCGGGGCTCCTGCGGCAGGTGATCATCAATCTGGTGAAAAATGCAATTGAGGCGGAGGCCCGCACAATAGGGATAACGCACGTTGCGATGGGGGACACGCGGACCACGGAAGCCTCCCGCTTCGGGAAACTCCTGATCAGCAACGACGGGCACGTGATCCCTGATGAGGTGGCACGCGAAATCTTCATCCCTTTTTTCACCACCAAACAAACGGGCTCGGGAATCGGCCTATCCCTCTCGCGCCAGATCCTTCTGAAGATGGGGATGCTCCTGAGCCTCGCCTCCAATCCGGTTCGCGGCTACAACGTATCCTTTATCCTCGAGAAGGAAACCCCATGACCCAAAAATCTTGAAAAAACGGCAAAAATCGGCATAATCTCTTTGAAAAAACGGCAAAAACCGCTATTTTTGCATTGAAAAAGCGGCACATTTTTGGCCATCCGCTCCAGATCCTCCTACAAATCATCAGTTTACCCCAAAAGACGATATATGCTTTACCGTAAAGCCTCACAATATATAGAGGATTTCTATTCCTCATCCAGAAATGCACTTCTGTTGACTGGCGCCCGTCAAACAGGAAAGACCTACCTATGTCGGTTGTTAGGACAGAAATACAACCACTTCATAGAAATAAATTTTATCGAACATCCTGAGGCCGTCAGAATCTTTAAGGATGTGACCTCTGCCGATGAAATTCTTCTGCGCCTTTCGGCAATGACTTCTCAGACAATGGAGCCGGGCGAGACACTTGTTTTCTTTGATGAAGTGCAGAGATGTGATAATCTTCTCACGGCAATAAAGTTTCTGGTTGATGACGGAAGATTCAGATATATCTTAAGCGGCTCTTTATTAGGAGTGGAGCTGAAAGATATTAAATCCGAACCTGTGGGATACATGGGTATAAAGGATATCTATCCGTTGGATTTCGAAGAGTTTATCATTAATATGGGGGTGGCCGAGACAGTAAGATTAAAGCTGAATGAGAGTTGGAACCACAAGACTCCCGTAGATCCTTTCATTCATGAAAAGATGATGCAATTATTCCGGCTCTACCTTGTAGTGGGAGGAATGCCTGCGGCTGTCGACGAATATCAGACGTCGAATGATCTTAATAAAGTGCTCAGGGTGCAGAAAGACATCATCTCTCTTTATCGAAGAGACATATCTCAATATGCAACAAAAGATAAACTGAAAATCAAGGAGATTTTTGATTTGATACCCTCAGAGCTTGACGCAAAAAACAAACGCTTTATTTTAAAAGCGCTTAACAAACACGCGAAATTTGAGCGGTATAAAGACAGTTTCCTATGGCTGAAAGACGCGGGAGTTGCAATTCCCGTCTATAATGTGAACGAACCGAAAATACCTCTTAAATTGTCAGAAAACCGCAATTTGTTTAAATTATTCAGTAATGACGTAGGTCTTTTGGCCGCCCAATATGCTGATGGCATCCAACTGAAAATAATTATGGGAGATGATTCCATTAATATAGGAGCAGTATATGAAAATACAGTGGCCCAGGAACTCCTTTCCCATGAGATAACGCCATACTATTATAATAATAAGCGGAGAGGAGAAGTGGATTTTGTCATCTCCCTCGGCAGCGTCGTTATGCCTATAGAAGTGAAGTCGGGCAAAGATTATCAACGACATGCAGCACTGGATAATCTGATATCGGATTATCCGGTATGCCTATATGATGCTTTCGTATTTGGCAACGGAAACCTGGAGAGGAAAGGAGATATCACATACATGCCGATCTATATGATCATGTTCATCAAACCCAAAGACTCAAATATCGGCATCTACAAGATCGACCTCACCGGCCTCCAGTAAACCAAACATTTTGGAGTTTTTGTCATTTTCGGGCCAAAACATTTTGGAGTTTTTGTCATATTCGGGCCAAAACATTTTGGAGTTTCTGTCATAATTATTAATTTTGCACTGACAATCAACTATATACACATAATCACTTCCTGATGCACCGAACAATCAAGCGGTAAACAGCTATCGCCCCTACAATCGACACGACATCGGCGAGCCAGTTCCACTTTGAATTCAGAAATTCAATCGGTGCATTAAAGAGTATCGCCACGTCAATGACAAGAGCCATTACAAGCACCGACAACACAGGCACCAAGAACTTCCACAAAGCCTTGTTCGAAATTCCATCTGATAAAGTTATTCGCAAAGCATCACTTAGATTTTCAGTTCTTCTGTTCATTTTAAAACATATTTTTATTCCTACAAATAGGAGCTCATAATATTAGAATTAGCCTTATTCACTAAATATATTCCCATCAGATATAATCTTAATTTACATGATTACGGCTAACGATTAAAGCTTATTCTTATTTTTGTGAGCTGACGGCTTAAGAGTTAGTTTTCCATTATATAAATCATGCTTAATTTCTTGCATTATTTCTATAGCCTCTTTCTTATTCTTTGCTTCTTTCAAACGCAAATACACTGCCTCAGAATATTCTTTCGAATGATTAGTTTTATGTTGTATGCCCTTAAAAATACTCTTTTCATCAGTTGGAAGTAATATTCCATTCTCCGGAGCATTAATATCTATATCAAACTTTTTTAATAACTTCCGGCTCTTCTCAGCAAACATCGATTTGTCGTTTCCTTCAATAATATGATGGGCAGCTGTCCCGCCAAACCCTTCCGCAATCCTAACATCTTCCGGATCCATCACTGCAAACATGTTCTTACGAAGATCCTCTCCGTTTCCTTCTTTACCCAGAATCAGTTTCTTTTTATCATATTTCGAAAGCTGATCTATTGTAGGAAACTGATTATGAGGAGCGATGGCTTTTCTTCGTTCAATCAGAAGCTGTTTATTAAATTCCTTAGCAAGAGGAGTATTATCTTCCATATTTTTCAGATAGGGTACTTTTTTTTGAAAAATAGGATCCCACACAACTTTCAAGGAAGCCCTTCCTTTAGGCACTGACACTTCTTTCATCCCAGCTCTTATTAGTGTTTTATCATACATAAGTTTTGGGGGTATAACTCCATTCTTCACGGATGTATTGTATACTGTTGTGAAGGATTTACCAATACTACTACGCGTATATCGCAAAGCAGATGGTTTTATATGAAGCATATTAGATTTTCTAACTCCTAAGGCTGCTATTGATTTTACCTTAAGAGCCTTCATCTCTTGCTTTAGTATCTTTCTTGTACTTTTCTTTAGAGCTTTCGCAGAGTATTTCGTTGTTTCCTTTTTTACAACGGAGCGAACAATTTTTTTTACCTGAGCCTCCGAATAAAAAATCTGAGATCCAGCCACGAACAAAAATACAATTAGCAATATATATTTCTTATATCTCATTGATAATATTATTATAGAGATTATTGTAGGAGTTATTGATAAGTTCAATTATTGTTTGTCGTTCTTTGTCGAAATAGCCACTTGATATCTGGGAAAGGACCGAATTTTGACAAAAAGCTTCCAACTTTTCTTCTGGCGTCATTTCCTCACTCAAAACATCCACACCTATCTCCACCCCGGTTACTATTAAATCTGCTATCCAGTCCTTTGGATTTATTGAGGGTAACATATCAACCAATGTATACCATCCTTTGGATTGTTCAACTGAAATATAATCTTCAAATAATTGCATTTCATCTTTTGGGAAGGATAAAGATAATGTTTCGGGTATATAACTTTTTCTCTGCAAATCACAATTATTACCCATTATTTGGAAATAATAATCATTCTGAAGGTCATACATATCATTTAAAAAAACGTTGCTATACGTATATATTACCTCCTGATAATCTGCTGCAATAACATATTTATCCCACAATTCCTTAAACTTATTCATATCGCGTCCGAAAGCAATCAAAATCTTTCGATAATCCATAAATCCGCCTGCAAATTTGTCCATTACCTTCCCGACCTGCTTTTCACACACAGAATCAAGACCAAGTTCTATTGCAGGTAGAGTAGCACAGTCATAAGCCTCTATAGACGCAAGTCTACATTCCTCTAACTCCTCTTTTACATACTCCAGGAATTCGCCTTTTGCGCAACACATTACACTATCCAACTCCACTTTTACGCTTGCTTTGGAAAGTTTATTATTTACTTTCTTTAAAACCGGATAAGGCGCACGAGCAATAATAGGCATTATTGAATCCTTATATACCTTATCCAATTTTGGGAAATGATTTCTTGCTTTTATATAAAAATCAATTCCCTCATCCATTTCCATTTTTTTAAAGGCTCTGGTCATTTTTCCGGCTGATATATTTGTATTCACTAAAACCTCATACATAGATGTTCCTTTTATTACATCAGCAATATTAGCCATATCCTTAAATGATAGGACTTGAATCTTAGGAATGATCGAATCGATATAAACTTTATCAAAACTGATAGTATCAAGAATTCCTCTAGAATCCATATACCATTGGCTGAACTCCGTGGCACCACCCTGATAATAATATTGATCCATCAAATCTTCCGTTGTCTCAATACAAGAACTTAGATTAATACCAACAATAAACAATGAAATCACGTGTAACACTAATCTAAATTTTTTAGGATAGATGGTGTTATATTCAAGCGCATTTAATCTCATATTGACAAATTTAAATTGAAGCAAAAAATATAGTCAATACCAAATAAATTATTGAACAACATTAGACGTGCAACAAAAAAGGCGAGAAACTGCATCGTTCTCTTATCCGAAGTCGGGCTCTGGTAAAACCATGGTCTGATAGGAAGAAGCAAGCAGCTCCACGCCCTATGCATAGGGGTGCGGATATGCACTTGCCATCTCTTCCCTGACCGTTGTTAAGTTTACCAGACTTTGACTTCCGGGTCGGAGTGGCTGTCAGTTTGACTATGTCTTTGTGATACGCAATGTGCGTATCACAAAGGCAAAGTTATACAAAATCTCTTGATTCTCCAAAATCTGAACATTTTATTTTAAATTTTCGGCGATGGAAAAGGAGATTTCTACCGACATTTGTGGAGTTGCCTGCTTAATATGGAGATTCAAAGAATCACTATCGGCTCATCAGGAGGATAAAGCGCTTCATCACATCCTTATAGGCCATCTCCTGAGTCAGTTCATCCGGAGCCTGGTCAAGCTTATTTGCAAACGCCATGAAATAGGGATACTCCTGAGCAACTTGCTGCCCTGCTTCATAGCTGTTCTCACTCGCTTCGCCGGCATCTACAAAATCCTCCAGATAATCAAGCATCGTCTGATAATCGGCTACTTCGAGTTTATCGTTGGCAGTGATCTTTTCCATCACCTCCTCGGGAGATGGTGCGGAAATACCACAGGAGCTTAACGCCCCTATACACACCACCAAACCGGCTGCTAATAATAAAAAAATCTTCTTGTTCATAACACTTGTTTTTGGTTAACGGCGCAAATTTACCACCACACTCAGACAAATATTGTCATAGTTTATGACTAATTTTGCATCCGATTACTTTTTTCCTCCATATTATGATAGCGAGATATAAATTCTGCCTCTGGCTTTTAGACAAACTTTCAACGAGACGAATGACCTTCCATGAGATCGATAAGGAATGGAGTCATGCGTCTGCCAATGTCGAGGGGAGCCAACTCAACCCCAGGGCGTTCCAGAGATACCGCATTCTCACTGAAGAACTTTTCAATGTGAATATCGAATGCAACAAGCCGACTAATGAGTATTGGGTTGATACTGACACTATGGAGGAAATTGACCAATGGACTGTGAGTGCCTTGCGGATGCAGAATCTTGTGTCGATGGTTGATAGGAACACACATATTATGCTGGAGCCTCCACCTGCAGGATCGAAGTTTGTAAAACCATTGGCAGAAGCATGTTCCAAAGCCAATGAGGTAGAAATCAACTATAAATCGCCTTATCAGCTCTCATGCCGTTACACTTTTATCCCTTATTTCCTACGTTTATTCAAGCAAAGATGGTATGTCACCGGTCGTCAGCCCGACAAGGATTATCTCACCACTTTTGCCCTTGAACGAATAAGCGATCTCAGAATCGGGGAACCTGTAATTTCTAAGGATCCTCAAGTCACCGCCGAAGAATACTTCCATGATTGTTTCGGGATTATCAGGCAAGGGAAACCGGAACGCATAATAGTGAGAGCTTTCTGGCCTCAGAACACTTATATTAAGGAGGTGCCGCTCCATCATTCACAAATGGTTGTGGATGAAACAGACAATTGGACGGACTTCTCGCTTTTCGTGCGCCCATCCTACGATTTCAAACAGGAACTTTTATGGCATCGTGACAAGCTAACGGTATTGTCTCCTCAATGGCTGCGCGACGATATGACCGACATTCTCCAGAGGATGCTCAAATCATACCAGACCGGACTGCCCAACTGCAAAAATGAATAAACCTAATGGATATCTAAGCCACATTTTTAACACTAAAAAAGTTGAACTATACTAACTCCAGATCATTCAAAAGATTTCGCAGGTACTCCAACCGGATATTGGGAGATTCGCTTTTATCATAAATATATAATAAAATGACTTCTCCTCTATTCTCATCCCTAACTGCTATAAAAGAGATTATCCTGGCACCACCTGATTTACCCTTACCTTTAGAATTTATGGCCATTCTAATTTTTCTAACGCCTGGTAAAATTTCAGTCCCTAAAAAAGGATCCTTTAAAATCTCCTGTTGGAATAGCAATAAATCGGAGCGCAAACTCCTATATTTTTTTGCCAATCGTTTTGCTTCTCTATCAAAGTCAGGAACAGTACTAATTATCCAGTTCATCTATAAGATTATCTAAGGTGTTAAGCTCAAATTTCCCTTCTTTAGCCAACTTTACATATCTCAATCCATTAGCGAGATGATCTGTTATATCTTCATTCTGCCTTTTTTCACGAACTGATCTTGAGAGTTTCCTTACATAAAGCAATAGTTTATTCATGGCTCCATCATCATCGATAATAACACTCATTTCCTTTATTATTTGCGCACTTACATCCATATCATTTATCTTTTAAATTAAAAAGTATAGAAAACCATCCGGATATCCATCAAAAGCAAAATGATTCTTTCTATATGGAGTGTTGGATGATTATTATTACTCACGTTCCGTTGCTGCCATACCGACGGCATGGCAAAGATAACAATTATATCATAGAAAAACCACAATTTTCTTCGTATTTTTTTATTTGTACATTATCATTTGCCCCAAACCACCCTTAATGCGTGCGAACCAGCAAAGGCCGGGGAAAGAGATCGGATCTCTTTCCCCGGCCTTTAAGGTTGGTTCAATCTGGATCAGAGCGCCGTGAGGGCTCCGGTGGTGGAATCCATTATGTAGCCTCTGACCACGACCTCTTTCGTCATCAACGGATGGTTCCTTATCAGGTCGACAGTCTCCGCCACGGCATCCTCCGTGTTGTCGAAACCATGGAGCCACGCCGCCAGATCAATGCCACAATGCTTCATCAGCGAGATATTGCTCTCCGGCACGCCATGCTCCTTCATGAGCTCAAGCATCTCGGAGCTATCCATCCCCTGCACTCCGCAACCTGTGTGGCCGATCACCATGATCTCGTTTACCCCGAGCTCATAGACCGCCACAAGAAGGCTTCGCATCGTGCTGTCGAAAGGATTGGTGATCGTGCCTCCGGCATTCTTGATGATCTTGACGTCGCCGTTCTTTAAGCCAAGCGCGGCCGGAAGAAGCTCCACAAGGCGCGTGTCCATACAAGTGACAATCGCGATCTTCTTGTTGGGATATTTGTCTGTGAGGAAGCGTTCATAGCCCCGTTCCTCCACAAACTTCCTGTTGAATTCAATAATCTCGTTGATCATAGGTCAATCAGTCGCGGCTTCCTCCGCCGAAGATGCGGAGCAGGAAGATGAAGAGATTGATGAAATCGAGATAAAGATTCATGGCGCCCATCGTAGCGAGCTTGTCGGCAAGCTGAGGATCAAGATTGGCGGCGGCCATGCGCTTCACCGACTGAGTGTCCCAGGCGGTGAGACCCACGAAAATGAGGACTCCCGCAATAGAGATCACCCATTCAAGAGTGCTGTTGGCCCAGAAAATATTGACCACACAGGCGATGATGAGGCCGAAGAGAGCCATCGTCAGATAGGTGCCAATCTTGGAGAGGTCGGATTTCGTGAAATAGCCGTAGACCGACATTGCGCCGAAAGTGCCGGCGGTGATGAAGAAGGTGTAGACTATAGTGCCGAGCTTATAGGCGATGAAAATCGGGGCGAGCCAAACGCCCATCAGTGCCGAGAACACGCAGAAAAGCGCAAGCACCGACGCCGACGACATCTTCATCATTCTCGCAGGAAGAACCCACGCCATGACAAACATGGCGATGGCGATGCCCCAGAAAACGAGCTGATTGCCGAAGATGAAAGTAAATGCCGCCTGACTTGATGCGATTCCGAGCGAGCAGAATGCAGAAATCAGGAGACCGATGAACATGCGAACGTAGACGCGTTTCATCACCGCGTTGGTCTGGCTGACCACTCTTCCGGCTCCGTAGTAGGGAGGCGGAGTCAAATGTGAATTGTTATAGTCCATATTTATGTTTTGTTTTTGGTTACTGATTAAGTTGTTGCTGACGCCTGACCCGGCGTCCTCTTCTTAGACAACAAATTTCGTGCCGGGTTTATCACGATTCGGAAATTCAGAACACTCTTACATCCTTTCCGGCATCTCCATGCCGAGAAGCGACACTCCCGCCTTAAGCGTCCGGGCCACAACTGCTGAGAGAAGCAACCGGAGACCACGAACGGAGGCGTCTTCCTCCCTGAGTATGGAATAATCGTGGTAGAACTGATTGTATTCCTTGGCCAGGTCGTAGCAATAGTTGGCTATCAGCGCGGGAGAATAAGACTTTCCGGCTTCGGCTACCACTGCCGGGAAATCGGCAACTTTCTGAATCAGCGTCGACTCCTTCTCATTCGGAACGGCATCCGGAGTGGAATTCATGTCGATTCCTCCGGCCTTGCGGATCACGGAACGGATGCGGGCGTAGGTGTATTGCAGGAATGGGCCGGTATTTCCATTGAAATCAATCGATTCCTTAGGATTGAAGAGCATGTTCTTCTTCGGATCAACCTTGAGCAGGAAATATTTCAATGCTCCGAGTCCAACCATCCGGGCCACCTCCTCTGCCTCCTCAGCAGGCATATCGGAGAAGCGTTCGGCGCTCATCTCGCGGGCGTCGTCGACCATCTTGTCGAGAAGATCATCGGCGTCGACCACCGTTCCCTCTCTCGATTTCATCTTTCCCTCGGGGAGCTCCACCATTCCGTAGGAGAAATGAGTGAGATCCTTGCCCCATTTGAATCCGAGTTTATCAAGGAGCAGGGAGAGAACCTGAAAATGATAGTTCTGCTCGTTGCCGACCACATATATCATCTTGTCGATGGGGAAGTCCTGATAGCGCAGTTTGGCGGTGCCGATGTCCTGAGTCATATAGACGGAAGTGCCGTCGGCGCGGAGAAGAAGCTTATGATCGAGTCCGTCGCCTGTCAGGTCGGCCCAAACGGAGCCATCCTCCTTGCGATACATGATTCCCTTCTCAATACCTCCGAGCACAAGATCCTTCCCTTCGAGATATGTGTCGCTCTCATAATAGATCTTGTCGAAGCTCACTCCCAGGCGGCGGTAGGTCTCGTCGAAACCCTCATACACCCAGTCGTTCATGCGTTTCCAGAGGGCACGCACCTCCGGATCGCCGGCCTCCCACTTGCGGAGCATCTCGCGGGCCTCGAGCATCAGGGGAGCGTTGGCCTTGGCCTCATCTTCGCTCATTCCCTGTTCCATCAGCTGCTTCACCTCCTCGCGGTAGTGCTTGTCGAAAGCCACGTAGAAGTCGCCGATCAGATGGTCGCCCTTCTTCCCGGTTGATTCGGGGGTGGCTCCGTCGCCCCACTTCTGCCATGCGAGCATCGACTTGCAGATGTGGATTCCACGGTCGTTAACGATATTGGTCTTGACAACCTTATGGCCGTTGGCCGCCAATATGCAGGACAGGGAATAGCCGAGAAGATTGTTTCTCACATGGCCGAGATGGAGAGGTTTGTTGGTATTTGGCGAGGAATATTCCACCATCACGAGGTCGGAGTCCGCGTCGGCTTTCCTTATTCCGAAATCGGGGTCGGCTGCAATGTCGTGCAGCATCCCGAGCCAGAAGGCCGGACTTATGCTGATGTTGAGAAAACCCTTCACCACATTAAAACGGCT
Source organism: uncultured Sangeribacter sp. (assembly GCA_964425935.1). Taxonomy (GTDB): domain Bacteria; phylum Bacteroidota; class Bacteroidia; order Bacteroidales; family Muribaculaceae; genus Lepagella. Next base: position 44,092 of record CAYROR010000002.1, on the reverse strand, counting down.
CACGGCCGGCTCATTGGCCAGCAGCCATTCGCCGATCTCCGCGGCGGTTGCTTCCGGGCTCTTGCGTGAGGCTTTCAGATATGGAAACACGACAACCGTCAGGTTGCCCTCGAATTCTTTACGGGTCTGCTGCGGGACAATGCTTTCAGGCCGCACGTCGGCGCCATAGAGCTCTGAAAGCGCTTTCGACACAGCCGTTGAAATAATCGATTCTATGCTCATTTCTCTTCTTATTGGCCGGGAATGACCTCCCGGTGTATCTTTTCCTGCAAAATTAACATTTTTCTCCGACAATCCGACATTTCAGACGCATAAAAAAACAGAGCCGTCAGTTTGAAGGTGACAACTCTGTTTTAATAAGCCTGCCCGGGAAAACACAGGTGATTCCCGATTATTTCCCAAGATCAGTGGCCGGTTTGAATTTCACTGTCTTGCGGGCTGCGATCGTGATCTTCTCTTTAGTGCGCGGATTAACTCCGGTGCGCTCCGGTTTCTCCACAACCGAGAATGTGCCGAAGCCGATAAGCTGCACCTTATCCTCATTCGCAAGAGCCTGCTCGATGGATTCGAGGCATGCGTCAAGGGCAGCCTTTGCCGCCACTTTGTTGAGACCCGCTTTGGCGGCTATCTCGTTAACAAGATCTGTCTTTGTCATAACTTTGGTTTTTTTATACTTTTAGCTTCAATTCATTATATGTTTCCACAAGTGGCCATTAACCACTATCTATATTTTCAACAACTCCCCGGGGAAAATTACTATCGCTAAGAGGCGTTTTTTCATCATTATATCCTCTTTTTAGCGTTTATTAACTATTTTTCACTTTCTTTCTCTCCACCCCGCAACCTCTCTGCGCCATCATCATAGCGGCCTCTGAATCGTAATTCCAACTTTTTTTGTTAACTTTGCACCATGTTTGGAAATCGATTCGGCGGCTTCGCGGCTTCAATACCCCCCGTCACAAAAAACCTTATTATTATCAACTTCATCGTCTGGATCGCGGAGGCTCTCTTTCCGAGATTCAGCGAAATCATAGTCAACAACCTCGGGCTGCACTATGCCGCAGCATCAGGTTTCAACCCGGTGCAACCGATCACGTATCTTTTCGTGCACTCCCCCTCCTCAGTTTTTCACGTGTTTTTCAACATGTTCACGCTTTGGATGTTTGGCTCTCTCCTAGAGAGAATCTGGGGATCCAAACGCTATCTGCTATTCTATTTCGTGTGCGGAATCGGGGCAGCGGTGGTGCAGGAGCTGGTCTGGGCGGCCACCTGGATGAACGATTTATCCGGCGCGCTCATCCGCATGACCGGGCAGACGCGTGAGGGAGTGCGCATCATGGTTGAGCAGCAGCTTGCCGCCGGCAACACAGAAATGTTGAGCCTGGTGGCCTCCTTCAAGAATTCAATGGTCACCATCGGAGCCTCGGGAGCCGTTTTCGGAATCATCATGGGATTCGCCTTCGTGTTTCCCGACAGGCCCCTTTATCTCTTCTTCATCCCCGTGCCAATCAAGGCCAAGTATATGATGATCGGATATGGCGTGATCGAGTTCTTCCTTGGAGTGGCCGGCACCGACATGGTGGCTCATTTCGCACACCTCGGAGGAATGCTTTTCGGCCTTGGAGTGCTGCTTTATTGGAAAAAGAAAGGGATGTTGAGAGGTGGTGGTTTTTACTGATTCCTTGTCGATGGCACGCCGGTTCAGAGGGATTTTCGTCCTCATAGCCCTGAACCTCATGGTTTTCCTCACCGTGTGGATCCTTTCCCTTTTCCACGGACATGCACCGGGGGCCACGAACCCTACGATGGCATTGCTGTGTGTTGCGGCAGATTTTCAGGAATTCCTCAGCCATCCCTGGACCATCATCACCTACATGGTGACTCAATATTCTCCTCTCCATCTCCTCTTCAATATGCTATGGCTCTTCTGGTTTGGGAAGATGCTTTGTGAAGAGGCGGACAACCGGTCGCTGCTGGCGGCATATCTTGGAGGAGGGATCGCAGGAGGAGTGTTCTATCTTCTCTCCTGCGCCATTTGGCCGGCACTCTCCTCTCCGGGAGCATGCCTGTGCGGATCCTCCGCATCTGTGCTCTCAGTGATGACTGCCTCAGCACTCCTTTCCCCCGACAGAAGGTTGAAGTTCTTCCCCGTGAGAGGAGTGAAACTCAAATGGGTTGTTCTTGTCTGTCTGGCCATCACCTTCATTGGAACCGGAGGCGAAGGCAACCGAGCCGGCTTCTTCGCCCATTCCGGAGGAGTGGTTTTCGCCGTGGCGATGGAAGCGGCAAGGCGCATGCGCCATCGCCGTGGAGCGACACTCCGCATTTCCGCCGACACCTCCGGAGGCACTCCCGCAGAAAGGCTCGACCATCTGCTCGACAAAATCCGGACCTCCGGTTATGCCTCCCTCTCCTCGGGAGAACGCCGGGAGCTCTCCGAAATCTCCCTGGAACTGAAAAATTCCACCAAACCCTAACCCCCAAAACTCCCAAAACTCTAAAAACTCCCAAAACTCCCAAAACTCTAAAAACTCCCCCACCTCCCCATGTCATCACTTCCAATAGTCGGACCCCTACTCAGAGCTGCCCTGCGAATAGTCTCCATAATAATCTGGGGACTGACCATTCTTGCAGCCTACGGAGGCAGATTCGACACGGACTATTTCTCAGTTCCGGCAATTTTCTGTCTGGTTCTTCCCTATCTCGCAATTCTTTCAGGAGTGCTGATAATCTATTGGTTGCTGACCAGGAAATTAATCTTCGCAGCCCTCGGTGCCCTCGCGATTGTGGCATGCGTGGATCCCCTTTCACAGGCTTTCCCTATAAATTCCTCCAAGACCCCTACTCCGGGGGCGCAGACCTTCAGGATCATGTCGTGGAACATCCTACATCTCGACGATCTCGCCATTCCCAATTATGAAGGCAACAGAGCCGTGGAATATCTCATCAAATCAGGAGCCGACGTGATATGCCTTGCCGAGCTTGATAATTTCACAGCGGAGTTTAAAAAAGTTCCCGAGGAACTTGCCGACTCCCTGTTTTCCCTCTATCCTTACCGTGGAGGGCAGAAAGGCACGGATCTCAAGGTGCTTTCAAAATATCCCATCGAGGCCATCGACAATTCCGGACTCGCCCCCTTCAGCAGCCGCCGCTTCGATTTTTTCCGGATCTCCATGCCTCGCCATTCTCTAACGGTGGCGGTGACCCACCTTTATTCCTACGATCTTTCGGAGGAGGAGCGGCAGGTGGTCTCAGAAATTAAATCCGTGGAAACTGCCAAAACAAGTGTCAGGGAATTCAAAGGCTCCATTCTGGGAAAAATGAGAAACGCTTTCCCGAGAAGGGCCGAAAACGCCCGCTTTCTCAGGGAAGCGATCGAACATACCCCGGGTCCGCTGATCGTTTGTGGAGATTTCAACGACGTTCCGGCCTCCTGGGCCTACAACATTATCCGTGGTGACGACATGCACGATGCCTACACTGAAACCAATTTCGGTCCCGCCTACACCTACAACAAGCATCTCTTCCTTTTCCATATCGACCAGATGCTTTATCGCGGTCCTCTCCGCGCCATCAGTCTGAAAGTAAAAAAATTCAACACCTCCGACCATTATCCGCTGATCGCCGAGTTTGAATTCACAGGAAAATGAGAGCAATCGATCCTAAAACTGAATAAAAACCAAATATCTAAACAATATGAAACATCCATTCCTTAAACTGGCGGCTGTGGCCGTGATCTGTTCGGCATCCATGCCGGCTGTGGCCGACGACTCCCACGCCAATCCATTTCTCACTCCCTACCCGGGGAAATATCAGATTCCCCCATTTTCGGAAATAAAGATCTCCGATTTCATCCCCGCCATCAAGGCCGGAATCGAGGAGCAGAACCAGAATATCCGCGCGATAATCGTGAACCGCGCCACCCCCGATTTCGACAACACCATCATCCCGCTTGAAAACCTCTCCCCGATTCTCGACAGAGTGTCGACAGTTTTCTCACATTACGAAAACGCTCTCTCCGACGATGAATTCGCAGCAATGGCGGAAGAGGCTATCCCCCTGCTCAACGAGGCCTCCAACCAGATGATCCTCAACGATCTTCTTTTCCAGAGAATCCAGGACGTCTACAACCGCCGCGACCAGATGAAGCTCACAAAAGTGCAGAAACGAGTGGTGGAGAAATACTATCGCGAGTTTGCCGAACAGGGCGCCGCTCTTCCTCCGGAAAAGAAGGAGCAGCTCATCAAAGTCAATGATGAGATCTCCAAGCTCTTCCTGCAATACAACAAAAATCTGCTTAACGCCACAAATTCCTTCTACGTCACCGTATATAATAAGGAGGATCTCGCCGGCATCCCCGAGGCTGCCGTAGCCGAGGCCGCCAAAGAGGCTACGAAAAGAGGACTCGACGGGTTGTGGTGCTTCACAGTGAAGGCCCCGAGCCGTCTGCCGGTGCTCCAGTCGGCCGACAACCGCGGACTGCGCGAGGCAATCTACAAGGGCTACACCAATCTTGCCTCTCGCGGGGAATACAACAACTACCCCGTGATCGAGAAAATCGTAAAGCTCCGCGCCGAGAAAGCAAAAATCATGGGCTTCGACAATTTCGCACAGATGATGACCTCTCGCGTGATGGCCAAGACCCCGGAAGCAGCCACCAACCTTCTTCTTTCGGTCTTTGAGCCTGCCGTGAAACGAAGCCATGAGGAAGTGGCCGACATGCAGGCATACGTGGATGCCGAAAACGGTGGCTTCAAGATTCAGCCTTGGGACTATTATTATTATGCCGGGAAGGTGAAACAGCAGAAGTTTGATCTTGACGAAGCTGAACTGAGCCCATATTTCTCTCTTGAGAACGTGGTGAAGGGAATGTTCACAGCCGCAGAACGTCTCTACGGAATCAAGTTTGTGGAGATGCCAGATGCTCCTAAATATATGGATGAGGTGACGGTCTACGATGTGCAGGACGCCAAGACCGGTGAGCACGTAGCCGTCTTCATGACCGACTATTTCCCCCGCGCCAGCAAGCGTCAGGGAGCCTGGATGGAGCAGATGCAGAGCTGCGGCCTCTATGAAGACGGCAACCGTCGCCCGATCGTCTACAACGTCTGCAACTTCACCCGGCCAACCGAAAACACCCCTGCCCTTCTGACCATCGACGAGGTGGAAACCACCTTCCATGAGTTCGGACATGCCCTGCAGGCAATCCTGTCGCAGGCACCCTATCGCTCGATTGCCGGAACCAATGTCGACAGAGACTACGTGGAGCTCGCTTCCCAGATCAACGAGCATTGGGCATTTGAGCCGGAACTCCTGAAGCAGTATGCTCACCACTACAAGACCGGAGAGGTGATTCCCGACGAACTGATCAAGAAGCTCAACGATTCTTCAAAATTCAATCAGGGTTTTGTGGCCACCGAGCTCGCGGGAGCCGCTCTCCTCGACCTCGAATGGGGGAAGACTGATGGCAACGGCATCAACGTGGAGACATTCCAGGACGATGTGGCTAAGAAGATCGGAATGCCAGAGGAGATCACTTTCAGATACCGTTCCCCCTATTTCAAGCATATCTTCGGCGATGACGGCTACGCCTCAGGCTACTACACCTATCTCTGGAGCCAGGTTCTCGAGGCCGACGCATGGGAGCTTTTCAAGAAGAAAGGAATCTTTGATCCCAAAACTGCCGCCTCATTCAAGAAAAATATCCTTGAAAGCGGTGATTCCGAAGATCCGATGGTGCTTTTCGTGAAATTCAGAGGACAGCAGCCCGATCCCAAGTCGCTTCTCAGACTCCGCGGACTGGAATAAGAGACTATGTTATCGACCGACGAGATATACATGCGGCGGGCTCTCCAGCTCGCGCGCTGCGGAGAAGGACGCACGGCCCCCAACCCTATGGTGGGGGCCGTGGTCGTGGCCGATGGCAGGATAATTGGCGAGGGATTCCACCGCACTTTCGGAGGGCCCCACGCCGAGGTCAATGCGATCGCCTCCATATCGGCGGAGGATAGCAGATTGCTGCCGGAATCCACCATCTATGTCACTCTCGAACCATGTTCCCACTACGGAAAGACTCCGCCATGCGCCTCCCTTATAATCCGCAAGGGTCTCCGCAGGGTGGTGGCAGGCGCTCCTGACCCTAATCCTCTTGTGGCAGGGCGCGGGTTCAGGATGTTGCGCGAAGCCGGGATAGAGGTCACTGAAGGGGTGCTCCTCGAGGAGTGCATATCCATCAACCGTCGCTTCATGACCGCCCACACACTCGGTCGACCCTGGGTGCAGCTCAAATGGGCACAGAGTGCCGACGGCTTCATGGCCGCCCTCGATGAAAACGGAAAGCCCCGGCCCGTGAAATTCTCCGACTCCCTCACTTCCGTGTGGATGCATCGGCAGAGGGCCGCGTCGATGGCGATCATGGTGGGGCGGAACACAATGGAATCCGACCATCCGCGCCTAAACGTGAGATTCTGGGGTGGTCCGGATCCTGAAATCATTCCATGCGGAAATAATGTCGACATTCCGGCATTGATGAAGGATCTCCACAAACGTGGAATCCAGTCGCTGATGGTGGAGGGGGGGCCCTCGCTGCTGCGCAGCTTCATCGAGGCCGACGTCTATGACGAGATCAGGGTAGAGACAGCTCCGATAACCCTCGGAGAGGGACTTCCATCCCCCGCTGTGCCTCTTCCCGGAAGATCGCCGTCAACCCCCGGAAGAGAGCTGAAACTTGTGTCGTCCGAAATGTGCAGAAGCAACCTTATTACCACTTTCAGACGTTAAAAAGCTCTAAAAATGCCTTATTTGTTAAAAACCGCACGTTTTGTGAGTGGTTTTTCCCCGAGAAATACTAATTTTGCAGATTGTAAACATGGGCTCACCCTTTGAAAGCACTTTCACGCAGCCAGCGGGCAGCCTCTCTAACCAATGTCATCAATAGTGAAAAAGTCTCTTTTCCACATCAGATTTATCCTCGCGCCAGCCATTCTCCTCATGCTGGCGGCCATGGTTGCATCCTGCAATTCGAAGGAAGAAGAGGAGGAAGAAATAACGGTAACAGTGTCAAACCTTGCGATCAAGACCTTCAAGCTCAAAGCCAATTCCAAAGTGGCCGCAGACCTTGACTCCGTCTTCTTCTCGATCGATCTTAACCGGGGAGTCATCTTCAACGCCGACTCGCTCCCGATCGACACCGACATCTCCCGTCTCGTTCCGGAAATCGAGTTTGCTTCATATCTGCAAACCGCAAAATTCTTCTACGTTGAAAACAACCAGAAGAAAGACTCCGTGGAATATACGGAAAACATGACCGATTCAATCGACTTCACGCGCAACGTCTCCCTCGAGCTTCTGGCTGCCGATGGAGAAAACACATTTTCCTATAAAGTAAAGGTCAACGTCCACAAGCAGAAACCGGATTCCCTGATGTGGGACCGTCTGGCCGTCACCACACTCCCCTCCCGTCTGGAGAATCCGAAAGCCCAGAAGACGGTCTATTTCAACGATGCCACCCTATCCATCATCCGCGAGGCCGACAACTCCCTCACCCTCTCCACTTCAAGAGATCTCTTCCAGGGAGTGTGGGATAAGAGCGAGCTCGACCTCTATTTCAACCCCGACATCACTTCGCTGACAGCCACATCCGACAATCTCTGGCTTCTCGACACCGACGGCAACCTCTATAATTCCCCCGACGGAGAAACATGGGCTTCCACCGGAGAGCGATGGATCACACTCATCGGCCCCTATCTCGAGAGTGTGCTCGGAGTGAGGGAAGGATCCGACGGCCTCGCATTCTGCCACTATCCCTCCAACGCCTTTATCTCCGATCCTGTATTCGACCCGGAATTTCCCATTTCCGGCCGAAGTGCCCTCGGAGTGGCAGAAACCACCTGGAGCGACAATCCCACCGCCCTCTTCGTTGGCGGCAAGAAAGCCTCGGGAGAATTCACAGGCGCGACATGGGCATTCGATGGCTCCGTATGGACCATCCTGAATCCCTCTGCCCTGCCGGCTCTCAAGGGCGTCACATTGTTCAGATATGTGATCTATCGTAAGACCGGCAAATACAACGGCGTCAAGCTCCATGAAGCATGGTATGCAATGGGAGGCACCAAAGACGACGGCTACTTCAACCGCGACATTTTCTTCTCTGCCGACAACGGAGTGACCTGGACAAAAACCGGCACCCTCATGACATTGCCAGATTATTTCCCGGCCCTTCAGGGAGCCGACGGAATAGTTTGCGGCGCCACCCTTGAATCTGATCTCTCCGACCTCTGGACCCGCACTGACTCCCGCGATCCCGGTCTCTGGCTCACCCCCGAATATGAAGTGAAAGGCTACGACGTTTCCTGGGTTTGCCCATATATCTACATCTTCGGAGGCACCGACAAACACGGCTACTTCAGCAATACCGTATGGAGAGGCGTGATTGCCCGGCTCGCATTCACTCCCCTGATCTGATAAAGCCGCGGTTTCCGAATCAATCTCTTCTCCCGACACTGTGAATAATCTGAAACGATATCTCATGACAATCCCGATGCTGCTGCCGCTTTGCGCGGCCAACTCTTTCGCTCAGGAAGACTTCCGGTTTGACGCCGGAGGCGGAATCGGTATGGCCGGATATCTTGGCGATGCCAACACTTCAGGGCTTTTTTCGGCTCCATCATTGTGTGGCGAAGCCGTGTTCAGATATATCGCCAGCCCCCGCTGGGCTCTCAGATCGGATCTGTGCTTCGGGAAACTTCGGGGAAACACCTCCCGCATGACCAATGCCTCGCCCGGGTTCCCCTCCTATTCATTCTCCACTTCATTTGTAAAGGTTGCCGAGATGGCCGAGTTCAATTTTTTCAACTATGGCATCGGCGAAACATATAGAAAACTCGTCAGATGGACTCCCTACATCACCGCTGGTCTGGGAGTATCCACCTGGAGCGTAACCGGAGAATCCGGCGTCGCGTTCTCCCTTCCGGTGGGTGCCGGAGTGAAATACAAACCCTCGCGCCGGGTTAACCTCGACCTCGGGTTTGTCATGACAAAAACCTTCACCGACCGTCTCGACGGAACAGCGCTCGACGATCCAACCGGCATTGAAAGCTCTTTCGCCAAAAACACCGATTGGATCTCGACTCTGACGTTCTCCGTCACCTACGAATTCAGCAAGCGGTGTGCTGTCTGCAATTATAAAGATTGATCAAGCATGGACGAACTAAATAAAAAGATAGAAGACCTCGACATGAACCGCATTCCGGTGCATGTGGCCATGATTATGGACGGCAACGGTCGCTGGGCCAAAAAGAAAGGGTTTGGCCGGAGCGAGGGGCATGCCGAAGGGGTGTCGACAGTTCACCGCGTCACCAAACTCTCCTCCGACCTGGGGGTGAAATTCCTGACCCTCTACGCCTTCTCCACGGAAAACTGGAACCGTCCGAAAGAGGAGGTCGACACGTTGATGTATCTTATCGGATGGGCAATCGAGAGAGAACTCCCGGAGCTGATCCGCAACAACGTCAGGATTCATCTCCTCGGCGACATCGAGAGGCTCCCGGAAGACTCGCGCAACAGGCTGCTCTACGCCCGCGACGCCACAGCACACTGCACGGGGATGCAGCTCAACATGTGTCTCAGCTATTCATCACGCTGGGAAATCACCGAGGCAGCCCGCAGGCTCGCCCGCCTCGCCGCCGAAGGAAAGATCAACCCCGACGATATCTCCGAATCCGACATCTCGGATTCCCTGACCACCGCCGGAATTCCTGATCCCGACCTCCTCATCCGCACCGGTGGGGAAGAACGCATCTCCAACTATCTCCTCTGGCAGATAGCCTATAGCGAACTTTATTTCACTCCCGTGTTATGGCCCGACTTCTCGGATGAAGACTACGTCGACGCCTTGCGTGAGTATCAAAACCGTGAGCGACGCTTCGGAAAAACCAGCGAGCAAGTTCAGAACAACGAATAATAGATCCTCCATATATGAAAAATCTGCTGAAGATTGCCTTGTTTCCCATAATGCTCTTAGCCATGGCGGCCGTGCCGGCCGATATGGCCGCTCAGGCATTGACCGGCGACACCATCTATAACCCCGACGTGATTTATTCTCCGATTCCAAAATCCTACGAGATTGCAGGAATAAACGTGGAGGGGATAGACCACGTCGATGATTACGTTATCATCGCCCACTCCGGCCTCTCCGTCGGAGAACGCGTCAACGTTCCCGGCGATATCCTTTCAAACGCCACGAAGCGTCTTTGGAAACAGGGACTCTATTCGAGCGTCAGCATCACCGCCGACAAAACTTTCGGCGATAAGATCTGGCTCACGATCCATCTCAAACCGCAACCCCGCCTGTCGGAGCTCAGGCTCTCCGGAATTAAAAATAGTGAGAAAAAAGACATCAACGAGCGTCTTTCGATGGTGCCCGGACAGCAGATCACGCCAAACATCATAGCCCGCGCCAAACAGATTATAAAGGACTATTATTCCGGCAAGGGATATAAGAATGCCAACGTAGACATCAAGCAGATTCCCGATCTCTCCAAAGACAACGAGGTGATCCTCGACGCCGCCATCGACAAACACAACAAAGTGAAGGTCCACAAGATTTATATCGACGGCAACGAGGTGCTCTCCGATCGCAAGATCAAGGGCGCCATGAAGAAAACCAATGAGAACGGAAATATCCTCAATCTCTTCAAGCAGAAGAAATTTGTCGACACCGACTATCGCGACGACAAAATTCGCATCATCGACAAGTATAACGAGCTGGGTTATCGCGATGCACGCATCGTGAAAGACAGTGTGGTGAAATATGACGACAATACGGTCGACGTTTTCCTTGAAGTGGAAGAGGGAAAGAAATACTACATCTCCGATATCCGCTGGGTAGGCAACACCGTCTATCCCACTGAAACCCTCAATAGTATTCTCGGAATCAGCCCGGGCGACGTCTACAACCAGAAATTCCTCAAGAAGAGGACTCAGGAGGATGAGGATGCGGTCAACAACATTTATCTTGACAACGGCTATCTCTTCTTCACCCTCATCCCCATCGAAGAGAATATCAAAGGCGACAGCATCGCCCTACAGATGAGAATCATGGAGGGTCCCCAGGCTCGCATCAACAGAGTTGTCATCAATGGTAACGACCAGCTGTTTGAGAAGGTTGTGCGCCGTGAGCTACGTGTGCGTCCGGGAGAACTCTTCTCAAAGAGCGACCTCATGCGTTCGGCCCGTGAGATCGGCGCTTCGGGACATTTCGACCCCGAGACCATGGATATTCAGCCGGAACCCAACCCCTCCGACGGCACCGTAGACATCGTCTTCAATCTTGAGCAGAAAGCCAACGACAAAGTGCAGCTCTCATTCGGTTGGGGCCAAAGCGGCGTCACCGGACAGGTTTCCCTCTCCTTCTCCAACTTCTCAATCAAAAACCTCTTCAACCCGGGATCATACCGCGGCATCATTCCGCGTGGCGACGGACAGACGTTCTCTATCTCCGCACAGACCAACGCCAAATACTATCAGAGCTACAGCATCTCCTTCTTCGACCCCTGGTTTGGAGGCAAGCGCCCCAATTCGCTCTCTGTAAGTCTTGACTATAGCCGTTCAACCGGCATCAACTCCAGCTACTACAACAACCAGTGGAGCAATGCCTATCTGCAGTCATTGTATTACGGCGGCATGTATGGAAGCAACTACAACACCGGCTATTACTACGAGAATGCCTACGACCCCAACAAGGTGCTCCAGATGGCAGGCGTGAGCGCCGGCTTCGGAACGCGCCTCTCATGGCCCGACGACTATTTCCAATTCCAGGCCACCCTCTCCTACCGTTGGTATTACCTCAAGAACTGGGAATATCTCTACTATATGAACAACGGCGTCTCCAACTCGCTCATGCTCGGACTCTCGCTCTCCCGAACCAGCATCGACCAGCCGATTTATCCTCGCCGTGGTTCGCAGTTCTCGGTAGATCTCACCCTCACCCCTCCGGCTTCCCTCTTCTCTCCCCATAAGAACTGGGAACTGCTCGCCAAGCAGGCTGCCCGCACGAACCCGAACTCCGAACAGCAGTCGGCAGCCTCTCGCCAGCTCTATAAATGGATCGAATACTGGAAGCTCAAATTCAAGAGCAAGACATATACTCCGCTCACCAATCCCGACGGGAAATACACTCTCGTGCTCATGACACGCGCTGACATGGGTCTTCTCGGCTCCTGGAACAAATATCTCAAGACCCCCTTCGAGACATTCTATTTCGGCGGCGACGGAATGTCGGGAAGCTACACCTACGCCACCGAAACCATCGCGATGCGCGGATATGAAAACGGACAGTTCACACCCTGGGGATATGAAGGATATGCCTACGGACGTTTCGGAATGGAACTCCACTTCCCATTCCTCATGCAGCAGGCAACCACCATCTATGCCCTCGCCTTCGCTGAAGCGGGTAACTGCTGGACCTCAGTCAAGGACTTCTCTCCCTTCAATCTCAAGAGAAGCGCCGGCGTCGGTCTTCGCCTCTATCTCTCGATGCTCGGATTCCTCGGCATCGACTGGGGCTATGGTTTCGACAAGGTGTGGGGACAGCGCGGCGGAAGCCAGCTCCACTTCGTGCTCGGCCAGGAATTCTGATCTCCGGATGCCCGATTCCCTGCTGAACCTCACGGCAAAAACACCCGTTTAAACCTTGACGTTGATTTGATGTCAATATGTTGAACCAAAAAATTGATACGACTATGAAGAAAATATTACTCGCGATCGTTCTCGCCGTTGTGGGCGTGGGATTTGCATCTGCCCAGAAATATGCCCTCATCGACATGGACTATATCCTCAGGAACGTTCCTGCCTACGAGATGGCCAACGAACAGCTTAACCAGGTGTCGCAGCGTTGGGAGAAGGAGGTCAACCAGCTTTCACAGGAGGCGGAAAACATGTATAAGACTTATCAGTCGGAAATGGTTTTCCTGAACGATGAGCAGAAAAAGAAACGTGAAGAGGCAATCGTGGCGAAGGAGAAAGAGGTGACCGACGCAAGATATAAATACTTCGGCCCCGAAGGAGAGCTTTTCAAGAAGCGTCAGGCCCTCATGAAACCAATTCAGGAAGACATCTACAACGCTGTGAAAGCAGTGGCTGAGGAGAAGGGATATCAAACCATCTTCGACCGAGCTTCTTCCCAGAGCATCGTCTTCGCTTCCCCGAAGATCGACGTCAGCAACGAAGTGCTCGCAAAATTGGGTTATTCCAAATAAATTCCTTAATTTTGCGTTGTTGAGTAAGAGGAACGTCTTTTGAACGTTTTTTAATCCGAAATAAAAGTTTTAACCAATATAACACACTTTAAAGTAATGTTGAAAAAATTATTTTTGGCGGCTGCACTTCTCTTCCCGATGCTCGCATCCGCTCAGACGCTCAAAATCGGTCTTGTAGACCAGAACGAAATCGTCTCCAAAATGCCTGACACAACTGAAGCACAGAAGAAGCTTGAAGAGGTGTCAAAGAAATATGACGAGGAATATAATAAGCTCAACGAGGAGATGCAGCGTCTCTATGACGAACTTAAGAATATGAAGGAAGATGAACTTCCTGCAATCAAGGAGCGCAAAACCCGTGAATTCACCGACTATCAGCAGAAAATCCAGCAGTTCGAGCAGCAGGCCATGAACGACCTTCAGAAGATGCAGGCTGAACTCATGAACCCCATCATCCAGAAGGTTCGCGCCGCCATCGAGGCTGTAGGCAAAGAGGGTGGTTATTCTCTGATCCAGGATAAGAATCCACAGATCACCATCTATTTCGAAGCGCCGGTCGTTGACATCACCACCGACGTTAAGGCCAAACTCGGAATCTGATTTCATCGGTTTCCCGGTTTACCAATCTTCTCGATTGGGAAACCACCATCTCATAACAATCCATCGGACTACAAGTTCCAATGTATACCACCAAAAGAAGCGGAGCTCTCAACAGACTCCGCTTCTTTTATCACTTTATTCAATAAGCAGCTACATATTTTCCATGTCAAGGCCACGGATCTTAATATCAAAGCCCTTTAACGCTTCAACATGAGGCAGCATCTTTCCGACCTTTTCATCAAGAGCGGCTATATTAATGTTTCTTCTTCTTCGTTTGATTTCATAGACTTCTGCAGTCTTTTCAATTTCATTGGCAGCAATCAGGTCAATCTCATTTTCCCCTTTACGATCCCACCACCTTCCTAAGATAGTATATTTTCCACTTTCGGCAGCTTTAGCATAAAAATAACGTTCGAGCATCTTACCGGAGAAGGTAGTATAGTCACGACGGATCAGATTTCGCAGTTGCTCGTATGCTCCAATTTCCAATATGTGTCCGTATTTGAAAACAAACCGGAACCAGAACATGAAAAAGTTATCATTAATCACATATACTGCATTCTTTGTCAAAATCTTGGAAGCCAAAGGCGTATCCTTCTTGATGATTCCGTAGTCATCCTCAAGCCGGGTCAGATAGCCACCGATCTCTTTCCCGATCAGCGACTCTATCTCTGACCTCCGTGTATGTCCGGACGCTATAGCAGAGAGAATTGAAAAATACGTGTCGTAATCCTTCCCGAATTCCTCCACAAGTATTGACCGACCCTCGTTTATAAAGACCGAATCCGAACTTATAATACTGTCGATCATTGAATCGACAGTAAAAGCATGATCATCAACAAGGAGTTGCACATACTTTGCCACTCCCCCCGTAAATGAATAAAGAGCGAGCAGATCCTCATTGGTGTAATCAGGGAAGCAATCTTTCAATATCTCTTTCAAAACAGACGGTTTGAAAGCCTTTATCTGCATAAAGCGGTTCTGACGGTTGTATAGGGGTTCCTTTTTATCCCTGAAAATCCTGGTCATCATCGAATAAACAGAACCACAGACTATGAGATTTATCTTAGACGAAGCATGATTTAAATCCCATATTTTTTGCATATCGCTGAATACTGAAGGATTGACTCTAAAGAAGTTCTGAAACTCATCAATAAACACTGTGAAGCTGCGCTCTTTTGATAGAGACATCAGGAAATCGAAGATTTCAGCGAAATCCGCCGGTGTTCCCCCCATCTTTATTCCAAGTTTTGTCTCAACCTCCTGACGGAACTCTTCACACAGAAGATTCTCGGCCTTACGCCCCACAAAGAAATATAAAACGGGAATATCTTCGTATGCTTTAAGGACAAGTGACGTTTTGCCGATCCGACGACGTCCGGTGACTACGGTGAACTGGGCATTCTCCTTCGCGTTCTCACGTGTTTTCTTAAGAGTTGAAATCTCTTCTGTCCTATCGTAAAATTTCATGTTCAAATTATTAAAAAGGAAACGGCCGTTTCCGAAACCGTGGTTTCGTTTTGTAAAATTAGTAAATAATCCTGATTGAAGCAACTAACATCTTAAAAAAGAAACGGCCGTTTCCGAAACCGTGGTTTCTATTTATTAAAGGAATCCCTTTGTCGGGAGAACGCGCGCAATAATATGGGAAGGGGTTGCGTTTCATTTTTAAGGGCCAAATCGATTTCACTTGAAATGGGATTCCTTGCAATTATCCATCAATCTAAGAGATTATGAAGATATCTTTTGTTTTTGTTCTCGCAATCTTATGCGGCGTCACCCTCAATAGCAGAGTCCGGGAGACAGAAGCAGCCGCCATCGAAGCAAATGATTCCATCGGATCTCCCAAACTCAGGGAGCTCTGGATCAAAAACGGCGAACGCCGCATCTTCGGAGAACTCTCCTTGCCGGAAGGGAAACCGAAGGGAGTCGCCATCGTGTCTCACGGATTCAACGGCTCCCATCAGTTCAGCAGGGTTTATTTCAACTTGATGAATGAGCTCGGATATCAGTGCTACGCTTTCGATTTCCCTTGCGGCTCCAACGGAAGCCGCAGCGACAACAACACGGTCAACATGTCGATACCTGACGAGCAGAGCGATCTTGCAGCCATAGTGGATTATTTCAAGCTTCAGGATCCGGAGCAGAAGATCGTGCTTATCGGGGAAAGTCAGGGCGGACTCGTGTCGGCCCTAACAGCCGCTCAACTCGGAAGCACCATTGACCGACTTATTCTCGTGTTTCCCGCCCTTTGCATCCCGGACAACTGGCGCAATAATTATCCGAAACTCAGTGACATTCCTGAAGTGACAGAATTCTGGGGTGTGAAGTTAGGACGCCGCTTCTTCGAAGAGATCCACGACATGAACCCCTTCGATAGCATCGGAGCCTACCGCGGTCCGGTAATCATCATTCAAGGAGACAACGACCACATCGTTTCATTAGAAGATTCAAAACATGCCCTTGAGCTCTATGATGGCGCACGGCTACATGTGATCCCGGGGGCAGGACACGGATTCAACGCCGAGCAACAGAAGGAATCGCAAGACCAGATCCGCAAATTCATGAACTGACGCAATCCTCCGGTCAGACACTTCAAAAAACTGAACGAATGGCTATAGGAATTTTCGACTCCGGCTACGGAGGTCTCACAATTCTAAAGGAGATCCGGAAACTGCTTCCGGAATATGACTATATATATTTAGGCGACAATGCCCGCGCTCCCTACGGCTCACGATCTTTCGACATCGTCTATGAGTTCACGCTGCAGGCCGTGAAGGCACTCTTTTCCAGAGGTTGCCCGCTCGTAGTGCTCGCCTGCAACACCGCCTCAGCCAAAGCACTGCGTTCCATCCAACAGAAAGATCTCCCCCTGATCGATCCAACGAGGAGAGTGCTCGGCGTCATCAGGCCCACGGTTGAAACCGTTCCCCCCATGTCGGAGTCGGGTCATATCGGACTGCTCGCAACTCCTGGAACAGTGGCAAGCCACTCCTATTTCCTGGAACTTGAAAAAATGGCGCCTGAAATGGTGATCACTGAACTCGCCTGCCCCATGTGGGTGCCACTTGTGGAAAACAACGAGGCTGATGGTCCGGGGGCGGATTATTTCGTCAGCAAATACATCAACCGTCTCCTTGAAATGGATCCCGAAATCGACACCATAATCCTCGGATGCACCCACTATCCCATTCTCTATCACAAAATACGGGCTGTTGTGCCCCCCCACATCCGGATCATAGCCCAGGGGGAAATTGTGGCCGAAAGTCTTGCCGATTATCTCCGGCGGCATCCGGAAATCGAATCCCGATGCGGGAAAGCCGGAAAGATGGAATTTCTGACCACAGAAAATCCGGACAAATTCAGTGAAATGGCTTCAATATTCCTCCATACTCCCGTGGAGGCCGTGAAAACAGTCTTAACCCCATGAACCTTCAGGAAATCAGAAAACTTCCTCCCGAGGAGGCTATCGTCAGGCTCAACGAATATCTCGCCGCCCATCCCGGCGACGACGAAGCGCTCACTACCCGTGGGCTCTGCCACTGGGCACTCTCCCACCGCGCCGACGCCATCCGCGATTATCTTGAGGCTGTCAGAATCAATCCTCAGAGCCGCGCAGTCCATGCCCTGCAAGTAGCGCAGAAGATCCTCGATTTCCGCAACACCGACCTCATCAATCCCTGATCCCGGCTTAACCACCTGCTTAACGCATACCTTCTCCCTTATCAAGGATAATCAGTGTGTTTCCCAAGGAAACAACATCCGTTGCGGCGTTGCGGCAATATTTTCTGAATTCTGCTGAAACATGCCAAATCTGACGTCGGGCACTGTCGGAGCGTAAAGCATCAGCGGCCGCTCCAGACTCCATCCCCGGCTCTGGTTTCTCACATACAAGCGGCACAATCCCCGCGCACCACGGGTCATCTTCCGCAATTCCCCGAGAAGTTCGGTCATGTCGGCCACCCGGTTGATCATGAATTCCACAACCGTTCTGCCCCCCATTGTCAAACGCGCGAATATACGGTCGCCCAACTCTATTCTTTTCATACGCTCAGTGCGATTCCTATAGCTCCTGTTTTCCATATTCATATCTTTTTATGCCACAAAATTAGCCCACACCACTGCCAACACTTTGCACCACAATGTTAAAAAACATTTAAATTGCAAAAATCAGAGAGAAATCAAGTACCTTTGCCAATGAAATCGTGTTCACACTCCAATACGCAGAAAAAACGGCATCCGTCCGATCCGGAGGCAGGAATGGTGGAATGGTAGACACGAAGGACTTAAAATCCTTTGGCCATTACCGGCTGTGTGGGTTCGAGTCCCACTTCCTGTACTCAAAGAGATAGTCTGACTTCAGGCTATCTCTTTTCATATCCTCAAAAAGCAACATTTACAGCCTGCAGAATTTGGAGAAATCAATGCAAATTCACTAATTTTGTGGAGGGTAATAAATCAAGACCAACATTGACTGAATCATGGATAAAAAAACA
Source organism: uncultured Sangeribacter sp. (assembly GCA_964425935.1). Lineage (GTDB taxonomy): Bacteria > Bacteroidota > Bacteroidia > Bacteroidales > Muribaculaceae > Lepagella. The sequence continues at coordinate 25,740 of CAYROR010000002.1, read as the reverse complement.
TTCATCATATTGGCGGCAGCTATGCTGATGTTGCTGTCAGTATCGGCAGGGACAGCGAAAAAAATCGTCAATCCCTCCTTCAAAAGCCGTATCTCCAGTGTCCTGACAATTGAAGAACTTGACCTTGGCAAGAAAGAGACAAAAGTGAAATTTAGAGCCATATTCCATCCGGGATATTGGTTTAATGTCTCGGAAAAAGATTATCTCCTGGATACCGAAACAGGAGAAAAATTCCATCCAATATCAGGCGAAGGAGTGACTCTCGGAGAAAAAGTGGTTATGCCGGAATCCGGCGAAATAACCTTTACCTTAACATATCCGCCCCTTCCGAAAACCACGAAGACCCTCGATTTCAGTCCTGAGACAATCTTCCACACGTTCGACATATCACTTTCCGGAAAGAATTCCGATTCCTCAACCGGAATGCCGGAGGAGGTGCTCTTCACGGAGACTCCACGCAAACCTACCCCCTACTTCTTCAAAGAGGGAGAGGTCAGGGTTCATGGAAAACTCAAAGGCTACGATCCGCGCCTCGGCTTTGATTCATTTCAGATATACCTGTGGGATATACCTACTGGTAATTACATGACCAAAATGATTTCTCTCGATTCTTGTGGAAACTTCGACCAGAACTTCTTCATAACCTCTCCACAAACGGGGTCTATCCGACTCCCGCATGAAGCATCCCTCTCCTTATATATTGAACCAGACAACGATATTGATCTGCTGCTTGACTGGGAAGACATGCTCGACATCGACCGCAAGAAAGGTCTCAAGGATAAACTCGAAAACGTGCAGTTCGGCGGATCGCTCGCGGCCATGAACAGAATGCTCCACAACGCTCCGGCAATGAAATATATCAGAGCCTCACAACTGGCCGACACGAAAACTCCGGAAGAGGCAAAGAGAATCATAACAGATGCCACGTCTGCCAGAAGACTCGAATTAAATAAATATGCCGATGAGATCAACGCCGATCCATACATGCGTAAATATCTCAATCTAAAGGTTCAAGCTGCGGAAGCTGATAAACTGCTTGAGTATATCGAATCTCGGAGAGAGAATCAAAGTGCATACCCCGACAGCTCCCTCTTCAAAGAACCTTTGACAAAGGAATTCTATATGGATTTCATGCCTCAACTCCTACAGGCAGATACTACAATTCTTGCCATTTCAGATGCGGGTCCCCTTATCAACAGGTTAGCTTTTTTCATCCCTCAGGGATTATCATATAATATTATCGCTGATGAAAATGGAGGATATGAACGAACGAAAGCATTAATGGAACTTGTCGCATCAGAAGATGTGCCTCTGCTCTGGCAGATAACAATAGCCTCACAAAAAGGTGACGGAGTCAGAAAGCAGGCAAAATGGTTTGCCGATTTATATAGAGATCAACTCACCAGACTCTATGACCACACAATAAAATCTCCTTATCTCCAGAAGCGCCTTGAAGATCTTTATGTAGAAACAATCAATGCAACTACCTTTGAGATTCCTCCTACGCCGGGAGGAGCAATTTTGCGCAGATTAATAAAGCCATATTCGGGGAAATGGATAATTATGGATTTCTGGGCGACGACATGCGGACCTTGTCGCCTGAATATTGAAAAAATGAAGGAATTCCGTGACCTTAACCGCGACAATGACCGCTTCACCTTCCTTTTCATAACAGGAGCCGACGAATCTGCACAGGGTGACTATGATGCCTACGTGGAGAAGCACCTCAAGGATGCCCACTGCGTAAGACTCGACACGCCAGACATGATCAAAATCAGGGATCTCTTTGGGATCGTTGATATTCCAAGGTATGTCCTTATTGACCCGAAAGGTGGTATTGCCAACAGTGACTTCAAAATGTTTAATTTAAGGAGTTTCCTAAATAATGAAAAAATAACCTTCAAAGGAGCTGTCCCATTGTGATTCCCAATTTTTTTATTTTTAGCTTGCAGAATCGGAAGCCAGTCACTATCTTTGCACACAATTGCCGAAAGGCGATTGTGAAAGAACCTTCATAGCCCCCTACAATACGCCCTCATCATAGCATGAAACTGTTTAGTTCAGAAACGTTCAGAAATATAGTAGACCGCACTTGCGAAGCGCAGAAAATAACTTCCGTAGATCTGGTAGAGAGAGCTGCAGGCGTGCTCGCCTACGAGATAAGCACCCGCTTCCTTCCAACCCAGAGATTCGTCATCGTGGCAGGCCCGGGAAACAACGGAAGCGATGCTCTCGCTGTGGCCAGGATGCTCTATGAGCAAGGCTACAAAAAACTTGAAGTTTTCCTTTTCAATGTGCTCGGAAAACTTTCACCAGATTGCAAGGAGGAGAAAAAAAGATTGCTGGCAGTGGAAGGAATCGACTTCACGGAAGTGAAAAAGAACTTCTCGCCCCCCTATCTCGGGCCAAACGATGTTGTGATCGACGGACTGTTTGGCACCGGACTCCGCGAGGCGCTTCAAGGAGGCTTCGTGATGCTCGCCAGATTCATCAACGACTCCAAAGCCTACGTAATCTCAATCGACATCCCGTCGGGCCTCAAAGGGGAATGGAATGAAAATCTCAGTCAGAGAGACATGATCCATGCCAACCTGACCCTTTGTTTCCAGGTGCCCAGGCTCTCCTTCCTCTTCGAAGAAAACTCCAATGTGATCGGAGAATGGAAAGTGCTCGACATCGATATGGACACCAAGACGATGAAGGAGATCCCGACAGATTTCATGCTTGTGGAAAAGGGGAGTGTCCGCCCGCTCCTGAAACCGAGAGACATCTTCACAGGCAAGCGCAACTACGGCTCGGCCATGATAATGGCCGGAAGCACGGGGATGTTCGGAGCCGCAATCATGTGTGCCGCGGGGTGTCTGCGCAGTGGAGCCGGACTCGTGACGGTACACAGTGCCAAATATGGAATGCCGATCCTTCAGACAAGAGTGCCGGAGGCAATGTTTGAACCTGATAAAAACGAGAACTTTATTTCCGACATGACCCTCCACCATGGTCATCAGGCCGTAGCCGTAGGGCCGGGCATCGGCACCAACGAGCGAACCATCGACGCTCTGGAGTCACTGCTCAAGAACTGCAAGTCGCCTCTTGTGCTTGACGCCGACGCCCTCAACTGCATCGCCCGCCGCCCTGCACTGTTGCAGCTCCTCCCCCCCTACACGATCCTGACCCCCCATTCCGGGGAATTCGACCGCATCTTCGGAGAACACCCCAACAGCGAGGAGCGCCTGAAGAAAGCCATCGACATGGCCAAGTATTATAACGTAATCATAGTGCTCAAAGGCCACTACACTGCCACCGTCAGGCCTACAGGAAGAGTCTATTTCAACTCTACAGGAAATCCCGGCATGGCCACCCCGGGGTCGGGCGATGTGCTCACCGGAGTCATAGCCGCATTCCTCGCACAAGGCTACAAGCCGGAACATGCGGCCACCATAGGAGCCTTTATCCACGGACTTGCAGGAGACATTGCAGTCAAACAGACCGGTGAGGCCGGTCTCCTCGCCTCCGACATCGCCGCCGCTTGCGGACGCGCAATCAAGGAGATCACAAACTGTTAGCAACATAATTATCCAGATATGAGAAACAAATTCCTGCTGCCTGTCGCCATGGCAGCCGCCATGTTCCTCCCGGCCGGCGCCCAGCAGACAAAGATCCTGACCGCCGACAAACACAATGAATACGGCCTCGTCTACACCCTTCCGACCACAGCTCTACAGATAGAGGTGACGGCAACCAGAGAGGTGAGAAAGGCAGGGCCATACTATCAATATGCCAAGAAATATGTCGGCACCGACCAGGTTGTGAAGGAGGATGCCGAGATCTGGGATATAAAATCGGTCAGGATGATGCCCTACGGTGTCCCCGACAATGATGCGAGATACCTCATGCAGCTGAAGGCCGGAGCAACAGCTTTTATCGGAGTGGCAGCCGACGGCATGCTCCTCTCCATCAACACCAACCCCGCTGAAGCCGAAGGAATGGCTCCCGCTCAGCCGACACCGATGGAGGGGGAGAAGCTCGCCGACAGGGAATATCTCCAATATGTGGATGAAGACTTCATCGCCTCGCAGTCAATGGCGAAGCAGGCGCAGATGCTCGCTGAGAGCCTCATGGAGATCCGCGATGCGAAAGTGTCGCTGACGAGGGGCACCGCCGAGACAATGCCCACCGACGGCAAACAGCTTGAACTGATGCTCAACTCCCTGCGCCATCAGGAAGCTGCCATCACCGCGGCATTCCTTGGCAATATCACCAAGGAGACAATCACCCGCGTCTATACGTTTGTTCCCGATGAGAAAGGGCGCTTCGTGCTGTTCCGCATGAGCGGATTCGCAGGATTTGTGGAACCGGGCGACTATTCCGGAGAGCCCGTCCATGTGGAAGTAGACGTCACCAACGAAGCCTCCCTTCCCGTCGACTCGAAAGGAGAGGTGAAGAAAATTCCGAAGGATGCCGTGGCCTACTGCGTGCCGGGCACAGCCATGATCTCGCTCAACTATAAGGGAAGAACCCTTTTCGAGAAGGAATTCGAGATGGCTCAGTTCGGGGTGGTCTTCGGCATCGATCCCTCGGTCTTCACCGATAAGAAAGCCCCCTCATACGCAATCTTCGATCCGGCCACCGGAGCTTTGAAAGAGATTGGAACCGTGAAAGAACCGGCTGGCAGATAATGGAAAACCCGGCTCTTTTCCAGACGCCGAAAGCCATGTCGCTCCTGCAGCTGACAACCGCGATCGGCAACGCCGTCAGAATGACTCCGGCCCTGCAGGGCACATGGGTCACCGCCGAACTCAGCGACGTCAGGGTGAGCGGAGGCCATTGCTACATGGAGCTTATCGAAAAGAATCAGGCAGGTCAGACCGTGGCCAAACTGCGCGCGGCAATCTGGGCCTCCAGGCTGACTCCCCTCCGGAGAAAATTCTATCAGGCCACGGGCCGCGATATCGCCACCGGAATGAAAGTGATGCTCTTCGGCGCTGCCACCCACCATCCCCTCTATGGCCTTTCATTCACCATCAACGACATCGATCCCTCCTACACCCTCGGCGACATGGAACGTCTGCGCCGCGAGATTCTCGCACGCCTGCATAGCGAGGGGATTCTAAACCGAAACCGCGAAGTCGATATGCCGGAGGCACCCCAGAGAATCGCCGTGATCTCTGCCGAGGGAGCTGCCGGATATGGCGACTTCATCAGCCAGCTGGAGGGCAATCCTTACGGGTTCGTCTTCTATCCCTGCCTGTTTCCAGCTGTGATGCAAGGGGAACGCACATCAGCAAGCGTCAGGGAGGCTCTTGAATTCATCGAACAGACAATCGATCTCTGGGATTGCGTGGCGATCGTGAGAGGAGGAGGCGCCACGACAGACCTCAACGGATTCGACGATTACGAACTGGCAAAAGCCGTGGCCACATTCCCCCTTCCAATCGTTGTGGGCATCGGTCATGAACGCGACCGCACCGTCCTCGACGAAATAGTCCACACAAGAATGAAAACTCCCACGGCAGTTGCGGCGTTCTTTATCGACACGCTCCACTCGGCATCCGACCATGTGGGCAACCTTATCGACATCATCGTCCGTCAGGCTGCCGACAGGCTTACGGGGGAGGAACGACGCCTTGCCAACTGCCAGGCGATGATCCCCGTGCTCGCCAACGCCCGGCTCGCTGCCTCACAAGCCCTCCTCGACAAAACCATCGCAAGATTGCCGGCGCTCGCGGCTTCGCGCATCGCCTCCGCGAAAGGACACCTCGACACTCTCTCCCGCCTTGCTGAAACCATCTCGGCCAACCAGACGAAAAGGGCTTCCCTGCGCCTTGACGATCTCACAGGAAGGCTGAAGACTGCCGCCTCCAACATGTTGCGCCGTGAGGAGCAGAGACTTGAGGCCCTTAAAGGGATGGCCTGTGCACTCAGCCCCGACAACACGTTGCGGAGAGGATATTCGATCACCCGGATCAACGGGAAAGCCATCACCGATGCTTCAGCCGTGAAGAGTGGCGATGTGGTGGAGACAACCCTCCATTCCGGAATCATCCGGTCGACGGTCGACTGCTGATCGTATTCATTGAGACATAAAACAGGGGGTCCACCGGGAAGCATCCGATTTTTAAACAATTAATCTGAAGAGATATGCAAGATATGACCTACGGCAAAGCCGTTGCCGAACTCGAATCGATAGTGGCAAAAATGCAGAGCGATGAATGTGACATCGACTCCCTGGCCGGCTACACCTCCAGAGCTCTCGAACTCCTGAAATTCTGCAAAGAGAAACTCTTCACCACCGATCAGGAAGTGAAGAAATGTCTTGAAGCCCTCAACGGCTGATCAGGATGGGGAATGGCGGAACAGCAGTTCCTCCTCGATATCCGAGATATCCACACCCATCTGCTCCAGAAGGACAAGATAGTGATACATCAGGTCGCCGGCTTCATATATGAACCGGCTGCGGTTGCCGTCGACAGCCTCAATTGCCGACTCCACCGCCTCCTCGCCCACTTTCTGGGCGATTTTCTTAACCCCCTTGATGAAGAGGCGGGTGGTGTAGGAATTGTCGGGCATCTCCTCATGGCGACGTCTGATGATCTCCGACAGGCGGCGAACGAAACCCTCCGATGCCGGAGTGTCGAAACAAGATTCCGTCCCCCGGTGGCAGGTCGGGCCGTGAGGATGCGCCATCACGAGAAGTGTGTCGCCATCGCAGTCGCGATACATCGCTGCCACATCAAGGAAATTGCCGCTCGTTTCCCCTTTTGTCCAGAGACAAGAGCGGCTGCGGCTGTAGAAAGTCACCTTTCCGCCGGCAACCGTCTTCTCAAAAGCTTCGCGGTTCATGTAGCCGAGCATCAGCACCTTCAGGGTGACCGCGTCCTGCACGATGCAGGGGAGAAGGCCGTCGGCACACTTCTCCAGATTGAAATCATCAAATTTCAGTTTCTCCATCATATCCTGACTTCTATATTTTTTTCCAGCAGTTCCTTTTTCAGTTCGCCAATTGAGATCTCTCCATAATGGAAAATGCTTGCAGCCAGAGCGGCGTCGGCTTTTCCCTCAGAAAGCACCGCGGCGATATCGGCCACACTTCCGGCGCCTCCCGAAGCAATCACCGGAATGGAGAGAGAATCGCAGAGGCGGGCGAAAGTATCGCATGGATATCCGCAGCGTGTGCCGTCATGATCCATCGACGTGAACATGATCTCTCCCGCTCCAAGCTCCTCAACTTTTTTTGCCCATGAGAAGAGCTCACGGTCGGTGAGGCGGGAGCCTCCGTGGGTGGTGACCCGCCATTCCCCGTCTACCCGTTTGGCGTCGATGGCGACAACCACAAACTGACTACCGAAACGCGATGCAATCTCCGAGATAAGCGCAGGATTGGCCACCGCCGCGCTGTTTACCGTGATTTTATCGGCTCCGGCATCGAGGAGCCTTGCGGCATCCTCCACGCTCGAGATCCCTCCCCCCACGGTGAAAGGGATATTGATCCGGTCGGCTATACGCGCCACCAGGTCGGTAAAGGTGTTGCGTTCCTCCTTGGAAGCGCTGATGTCGAGATAGACCAGTTCATCGGCGCCTTCCGCGGCATAACGGGCGCCAAGTTCCACGGGATCTCCCACGTCGGAAAGTCCCTCGAAATTTATTCCTTTCACTGTCCGTCCGCCCTTGACGTCAAGACAGGGTATTATCCTTTTCGCCGGCATAATATTCAGTTTTATGCTTAGTTATTGATTACTCCGGAGGAAAGCGGCAATATCCGGGAGGCTTATCCGGCCCTCGTAGATTGCTTTCCCCACTATTACGCGGGGCAGTCCGAGACGATCGAGCTCCAGGATATCATCCATCGACGATATCCCACCCGACACTGTGAACACCACTTCCGGATACCTCTCCTGCAACCCTACATAAAGCTCTGTGGCAGGGCCCGAGAGCATGCCGTCTCTGGAGATGTCGGTGGTAATGGTTTCTTTGAGTCCGCACGGGATAAACCTCTTCATGAGATCATCGGCCGTCAGTGGAGAATCCTCCAGCCAGCCCCCCACGGCTACCTTCCCATCGCGGAGATCCGCACCAAGAATTATCCTTTCTCCCCCGAATTCCCCGAGCCATTCCTCCATTAGCTCCGGATTCCTTACGGCCAGGCTGCCGATGATGGCATGACCGGCTCCGGCCGTCAATACCGCGTCGAGACCTTCGCGGCTCTTGATGCCTCCACCCCATTCAACATCGATTATTCCGAGACCGGCTATGCGTTCAAGCACCCTCAGATTGCAAGGATACCCTGCTTTGGCTCCGTCAAGATCCACCAGATGGAGGCGCCTGATGCCGATGTCGGCAAAACGCCGGGCCATCTCCTCCGGGGTGGCGGAATATGTTGTCTGGCGCCCATAGTCGCCTTGGGTGAGGCGCACGCATCTGCCATCTATAAGGTCGATGGCGGGTATTATTTCGATCATAACTCAGAGTTTCAGGAAATTTTCGATGATCTTCTCCCCCACAGCCCCACTCTTCTCCGGATGAAACTGGGTGCCATAGAAGTTCTCATACTTCAAAGCTGCTGAATACAGGCCGGGATGATGGGAGGTGGCTATCGTGTCAGGACACAACGGGGCATAGTAGCTATGCACGAAATAGACGTAGGAATTCTTATCCACATCCTTGAAGAGCTTGCTTTCGAGATTGGAGATGCGGCTCCAGCCCATGTTGGGGATCTTTATTCCGGGTTGCTCGGCAAAACGCTTCACGTGGGCATCGAAAATGCCCATGCAGACAGCATTCCCCTCTTCTGAGTCGCGACACATCACCTGCATGCCGACACAGATTCCAAGCACGGGACGCCGGAGTCGGACAATCACTTCCGGAAGTCCCAGCTTCCGCAGATTCTCCATCGCCTCGCCGGCATTTCCCACGCCGGGGAGAATCACGCGGTCGGCTGCCGCGATCACTGCCGGATCCGACGTCAGTCGCCATTCCGCGCCGAGACGCCCGAGGGCATTGCCAAGGGAACGGATGTTCCCCATATTATAGTCAATCACTGCTATCATAATATTCCTTTGCTTGAGGGGAGGGTGAAATTCCCGGGGTCGCGCTTCACGGCCGCACGCAGCGCGCGGGCGAACGCCTTGAAGATTCCCTCGGCGATATGATGGTTGTTCTCTCCGCGGGCCTGAATATGGAGGTTGCATTTCATCGCGCTTCCGAGGCTCTGGAAGAAATGGCGGAACATTTCGGTTGGAGTGTCGCCAACGTATTCGCGGGTGAATTCCACATCCCATTGGAAATCTATCCGTCCACCCAGATCGATCAGCACCATCGCCCGGCTCTCATCCATCGGGAGTACAAAGCCGTAGCGTTCGATTCCACGCTTGTCGCCCAAGGCTTTCATGATCGCTTCTCCGAGCGTGATGGCCACGTCTTCCATCGTGTGATGCTCGTCGACCTCAAGGTCGCCGCGGGCAACGACCTGCAGCGAGATCCCCGCATGATGAGGAAGCTGGTTGAGCATGTGGTCAAAAAATTTGAGGCCGGTATCAATCTCCGAAGGCATGGAGCCGTCAAGATCCACCGCCACGAATATATCTGTCTCGGAAGTTTTTCTTGATATGACCCCGATCCTTTCCGGCATCCGGGGCGCCTCGGATTCAGAGCCTCCATCTTCGGAAGCCGTAAGCCTGCGGAGCAACGATTCCACCCTTCGGTTTTCTGCCGGAGTGCCGACCGTGATGCGCAGACACCCTTCGCAAAGCGGCATCCGGGAGCGGTTTCTCACGATCACACCCTCCCCGACAAGATAATCATAGATTCCGTCGGGATCATCGACCCTCACAAGAATAAAATTGGCATCCGACGGAAAAACCTTCTTGATCACCGGGATCTGCGCCAGTGTTTCCGTCATTCGGCGCGTTTCGGAGATAAGCTCCTCCACCTTTCCACCAGTGCCTGCCTCAATCCTGCGGAGAAGCTCCTTCTGGATCAGCCCGCTCATATTGTAGGGATATTTCACCCGGTCGAAATAAGCGATGACCTCCGGCACGGCAAAGGCCATTCCGCAACGCATCCCGGCCATTCCCCAAGCCTTGGAGAAGGTGCGGAGCACTATTATGTTACCTTTTTCCCTGCTAAGAGCTGAGGGCAGCATCGACCCCTTGGCCGAAAAATCCACGTATGCCTCGTCAACGACCACCATCCCCCCGAAAGAATCGGCCAGACGGAGAATCTCCTCCCGGGGAAATGCATTTCCCGTTGGATTGTTGGGAGAGCATATCCATATTAGCTTGGTGTGGGAATCAGCCGCTTCGAGAAGGCGCTCCACGGGGAGGGAGAAATCATCGTTGAGGGAGACTTCACGCAGTTCCACATCGTTGATGTCGGCTGCAACACGATAGACTCCGTAGCTCGGAGTGATGGCCACCGCGTTGTCGCGTCCCGGTTCGCAGAAGATCCGGAAAGTGATGTCGATCGCTTCGTCGCTCCCCGCTCCCCCGAGGAAAATCGACTCCTCCGGAGCTCCGAAAAGAGAGGAGATCCGCTCCTTGAGCTTTTTCTGGTGGGGATCGGGATAACGGTTAACCCCGTTGTTATAGGGTGATTCATTGGCATCGAGCCAAACGGATATGTCGCCACCCTTGAACTCGTCGCGGGCGGTGGAATAGGGCTTCAAGGCCCTTATATTGTCTCTTATAAGATCCAGTGGATTCATGGCCGGTGTGTTATGGTTTGTTGGGATCTCAGTCATCTGCCGATGCCGGTGTTCTTCAGGCGCACATCTACTGCCAGAGCATGGGCATCGAGCCCTTCGGCCCGGGCCATCGAAGTGACAACGGGCGCCAGCAGACGCAGCCCCTCGGGAGTGAGCTCCTGATAGGTGATTTTATGCATGAAACTGTCAATATTGACCCCACTGAATGACCGTGCCCATCCCGAGGTAGGGAGCGTATGGTTAGTGCCTGAAGCATAATCTCCTGCGCTTTCAGGAGAATAGTTGCCAATGAATACACTCCCGGCGGCATATATTCCGTCGGCAAGTTCCCAGGGATCATCCACGGAAAGAATCAGATGTTCCGGAGCATACCTATTGGCGAATCTCACCATGTCGCCACGGTCGGGAAACACGATTATACGGCTGTGGGATAGCGACCCTTCAACCGAGTCCTTACGGGAGAGCCGCTCGGTGAGCTTCTCCACTTCAGTGGCAACCTCGGCAGCCAGCTCCTCTGAACAACAGAGAGCGATCGCCTGGCTGTCGGGTCCATGCTCAGCCTGAGAGAGCATGTCGGCAGCCACAAATTCAGGCGATGCCGTCGTGTCAGCCAGAACCATCACTTCCGACGGCCCTGCGGGCATGTCGATGGCCGTTGTGCGGCTGACGAGCTGTTTCGCTTTGGTGACATAGCGGTTGCCCGGGCCGAAGATCTTGTGAACAGCCGGAATCGTCTCCGTTCCGTAGGCGAGGGCAGCGATGGCTTGCGCACCTCCGACACGGAAAACCCTGCTGACGCCACACTCCCTGCAGGCAAAAAGAATCTCCGGAGCAATTCCGAAAGATGCGCTTTCGGGAGTACACAAAACGATCTCACGACATCCGGCAATCTTCGCCGGAAGGGCCAGCATCAACACCGTCGAGAATAGCGGCGCCCGCCCGCCAGGGATATAAAGGCCAACCTTCTCTATCGCCACAGGGCGCTGAAGGCACGTCACACCCGGCGATGTCTCAACTCTCACTTCCTCCGGCATCTGAGCCTTGTGGAAGGCCGAAATATTGGCGATGGCCCGGCATATTGCATCCGCCACCTCCGGCGCCACCTTCCTGGCGGCAGCCTCCATCTCCTCCTCGCCGACAACCAGAGACTCCCCCCGGAAACCGTCAAAACGACGGGCATATTCAAAAAGAGCTTTGTCGCCCCGAAGCCTTACATCTTCGGTGATTTCCCTGACCGACTTCTCTATCTCATTGTCGTCAGGGATATTGCGGATGCAGAGATCTCTCCATTCCGCTTCAGGAGGATTATTGATTATCCTTATCATCTGATCACGTTTTCAAGTGCAAGCACAAGGATGTCGGTGGCACCGATCTCCTTCAGTTTCTCAATCTTCTCCCAGAGCACCTCCTCATGCATCACCACATGGAGCGACACCCATTCCTTATCGGCAAGCGGAAGCACTGTCGGGCTCTTCATGCCCGGAAGGATGGCCACAGCTTTATCCACCTCCGAAATGGGAAGATTCATGAGCACGTATTTCATTCCGCGGCTCTCGATGGCCGAACGGAAACGGAACATCAGCTTGCCAAGCGTCTCCTCCTTCTCTTTGGAAAGCAAAGGATTGGCAATAAGCACAGCCTCCGAGCATATCACGGTTTCCTCCTCAGTGAGGCCGTTCTGCCGGAGAGTGCCCCCGGAAGAAACAATATCGAAAATCGCGTCGGCGAGCCCCACGGCAGGAGCCACCTCTACTGAGCCGGCAATCTCATGAACGAAGGCATGAATTCCCCTCTCAGCAAAAAAATTCCGCAGAATCACGGGATAGGATGTAGCCACCCTTTTCCCCTCGAACCATCCAAGGCCCGAATAACCAGATCCGTTGGGCACGGCCAAAGAGAGGCGGCAACCTCCGAATCCGAGTTTCATTCTGACGTCAACGTCCTGCTCCTTCTCGAGCACCTCGTTGAGTCCTACAATTCCTATGTCGGCCACTCCTAAGGCCACGGCCTGAGGGATGTCGTCGTCGCGCAGATAGAGCACGTGGAGCGGAAAGCCTTTTGCATCAGCCATCAGCTTGCGGCTCGATACCGACGCGCTGATCCCGGCCTCAGCCATGAGGGCCACGGTGTCTTCATTCAGACGCCCCTTATTCTGTATCGCTATTGTCAGCATGGTCAGTTTGAAAATGTTGTTTATGGTTTGCAAAATTATTCATTATGGTTCATTTAAACAACATTTTCAATCATTTTCCCCCTCCTCTATCCTCAAATTACCTCTTTATGCAAACAATATTCATAAGAAGAAAACTTTTTTGAAGCTTTAGCCCGGAATTGTCCGCAAATGGCAAAAGTGTCCGCGATTAGTGTCCGAATTCGGACAGGTGTACGGATTCGGACACCCTTCTCAAAATCAAATACATTGATTATCAATTTATTATAATTTTGGCACAACATTTGCATGTAAAGGAAACTGAAAACTAAAATGTTACACAATATGAAAAGAGAAACAACAGAGTAGAAACAGGCGAAAAAAGCATTTCGCTAAATTCCACTGAAAAATCACCACCAAATTCTAACTAAAATGAAAACGATTATTAAAAGTCTTATTGCAACCGCTCTATTTATAACTCTCGGAGCGTTTCAATTGTCGGCTATTGAGACTTCCGACACCATTTCAAAGAAGAAGCAGAAGGCCACCGAGCTCAAGGAATTGACCGTGGAATCCTCCAACATCAGACAAGAGGGGGACAAGACCGTCATCAACATCACGAAAAGCATGAGGAAAGGGACCATCACCACCGAACAGATGCTCGGCAACATCCCGGGATTCTTCTACGAACCTGGATCCGCCATCAAATTCAACAACTCCACCAACTTCGTCATTCTGATGGACAGCATACCGAAATCCAAATCGTATATCCTTAACCTCAACAACATTAAATTTGACAAGATCGTAATTGTCCAGAATCCGCAAGGGGAGTATTCGGGTTATGATTACCTGATTAACATTAAGACCCACCCCAACTACGAAGGATATGAAGGGAATGTATATGCTCTCTACAACCAGTTTTTCAACAACCGGTCACGCAAGGGAATAGCCACTTTCAATCCATCGTCATACGCTTATTACACAAAGAACAAGCTGACCCTCTATGCAAATGCCAATATGTATAAATACCATACGGCCTACAACTACTGGAACGAGGAGACTTTCAGCTTCGACGGCACATCGCAGAAAATTGTGCCTAACGCAGACGGCGCTTTCAATACCGAAAACAGGAGTTTACGCATGAACGCGAGGATGATGGTCGATTATCAGTTCAATCCCAAGAACACACTGTCGCTGCAGTATTCCTATAGACATGACCCTTATCATAATGACAACAACAGGACGCTCGAAATACATAACGCGGAGCATCCGGACGGGGAGACTGTGCCCTACGACACCTGGACCGACTCATACACAAACCGTCATGCCGTTTCATTGTTCTACAGGAATTCCATGCACAAGGTGAGGTTCAATTCAAATGTGCAGTACACATTCGACAACAACAATTATTCTTATCGTTTGAAACAGGGAGACACCCAGAATTTCGGGTATCATTATCGAAACAGGATGAATCTCGTGAACTACAATATCGGAGCAAACACAAATTTCGGCAAGAAGTCATCAATGTACTGGGGCTACAACGGTGTCGTCAAAGACTATTCACAAACGGACTACGCCACCGGGAATGAACTCAGCTCCAACAAATTCATACGAAACAGATTATACGCAGGTTTCACTCAGCAGATAGGCAACAACTTTTACGTGAATCTCTCCCCCTCGATAGAGTTCATTAACTACAGCGGAGGAGGCAAGAGCTACCATAATACTCCCTTTGGTGCATCATCCTATATCTATTACAAACTGACAAACAAGGTCTGGACAAGATTCGACTATACGATGAGTACGAATTATCCGTCGCAATCTGACGTGACCGACTGGGGTTATTTCGTGCAACCACTCATCTGGCGTGGTGGCAACCCGGCTCTGAAGACAAGCATCTTCCATAATTTCTATCTTCAGGCCAATCTCCTGAACTGTATTAATATCCGTGGAGGTTTCCAGACAAATCCTGACGCCGTTTTCACAATCGGCAAGGTTGAGACCGGAACCCTGCCCGACGGCAGTCATGGTGAATATCTCGCCTACAGGCCTTTCAACGGCAACTACAAGTCTTTCTGGACACAACTTTCCTTCTCCAAATGGTTTAGCAAACATTTCTCCGGAAACACATACTTCAATTTCAGCCACACCAAGATGTCGGCTGCCGGTGTGCGCAATCATGCAAATTCAGTCAAATTCGACTTCTCCACAAGATATTGGAACCAAAGGTATGACTTCAATATCTGGTTCACATACGTTCTTTTACGTAACAAGGGACTCGGCCCGCAGTCCGTTGCTCCATTTTTTATCGAGAATCCCTACATAACTGCCACCAAATTCCTTTTCAATAAAAAGTTAGAACTAAAATTAGTGTATGGCAGTTTCTTCCACCTCTTCGGTGACAGTTATTCCAGAAATATGACTAACATCGCGGGTGTATACAGAAGCAATAGCGAAACTCCCTACTGGGAACGGAATAAGATAGAATTTTCTTTCGTCTACCGTTTCTGGGGAGGTAAGAGTGTGAAGGCATACGAACAGGGGATATCTGAGGAAAAATAATAGATACTGCATTCATATCGCCAATCGAAACAAATTCCCCAGGGAGGGGCGGAAGAAACTCCGCTTACTCCCTGGGGAATACTTATCAGATAATCCTGAGATTAGCCTTTCTAAATTTTCAACAATTATTTTTCAGAAGGAAAAGCTGAGACCGAGCGACCCGACAAAGGCAGTGGTGCGATAGTCTGCCGTAAAGGTGTCGGGAGCGCCGGTTAGAACGTTGGGACTCGTATAGGAAGCGTTGTCAACTCCAAGTCCCTGAATATACATCACCCCGGCAGAAATCCCAAAATTCGGCAGAGGACGGAAAGTGAGACCAAGCGTCGGCTCTATCTTCGTCATGCCGGGAGTTTCCGGATTATAAAACTCCTTGTCGCAGGGGGAGAGATCAACTACAAGTCCGGCCCGCAGATCAAGACGGTTTGTGGCTTTCCACTCCACTCCTCCGCGCATAAGCCAAGCGTTATGGTAGTTCTTTTCAAGATGCTGGTCAAACTGCGAAGCACCCTCGAAAGTAATGTCAAGACTTTTATAGGCGTTCCAGAAAGTAAGCTGTGCCTCGGCAGTAGCCGTGAGGCGGCTGTTATGCCAGGAAGCTCCAAAACCGAAAGTTGCAGGACAAGGCATTTCCGCAGAAAACTCCGCCTTCGAGATTCCGTCGAGACGCGACGAGAGCAATCCCATGATTGTCGGATCGGATGTGGCATAGCTCACCTCCGTTGTTCCTGCCTTAACCTTAAGAATGCTTTTAGATCTGAAATTCACGCCAGCAGTGAAACTATCCGAAAAATCATACATAGCACCAAGATTCACACCGGCCGCGACACCGGCCTTGCCGTTTAGCGCCACAGAAGCCGGGGTGATTTCTCCGAATCTTGCAGGACTACCCATAGATGCAAGCATCGCATCGAGCTGCGCCGCGCTGATCAACCCTTTGTGGAGATCCACATTTCCCCAGGTGAGCGTCAGTCCGGCTCCCACGGAAAGGCGTGGCATGATCTTCCAGGCCAGCGTAGGCTGAAACGTAAACGCCTTCAGGCTTACACGCTGATTGAGAGTAGCCCCGGGCCAGTTATCGGTCCAGTTGATTGAGCTGCCGTAGGGAGTGTAGAAACTCACGCCGGCCTTCACATTGTCAGAAATCCGAAACGCTCCGAAAACTCCGATCGGTGTGGCTGGAGTGTTGTCGGTCTTATAATCCTTCCCCCCGACAATTGCCTTGGCATTGGCGAAAATCGCCGTGAAAGATGCCGACGCATCCACCTGATTCTCCAGGAATGCCATTCCGGCAGGATTGAAAAGCTGACTCTCAGCTCCAAGCTTAAGAGCAAAACCGGTGTGGCCCATGCCTGTCTGGCGAGCTGAAATCGTGTTTACCTGATAGCCTTCCGCCCATCCGGAAACCGGGGAGATGGCTGCGGCGGCGAGAATGCCCGCGGCCGAAATAAGAATTCTCTTTGTAGTCATAACGGCGACAAAGTTACATCTTCTCCCTCAAATTTCCAAATTCGGCGTAAAAGTTATTCCATTTTTCGGATTTTTCACAATCACCCTCCATCCTCCAACCCTTATCAACTCCTAAACCCTGGTTTTTTTGCGGAGCCATTCGCGCTCCTCTTCCGAAAGATGAGGCGAAAGCGAGGCGAAAACATGGCTCTGATAAGACTTCAGCCATTCCACTTCCGGAACGGTCATTACCGAAAGATCCACAAGCGACATGTCGATATAGCAGAGTGTCAGAGTCTCGAATCCGAGGAATGTGCCGAACTCCGTAGTCTGCACCTCTTTGCAGAGCACCATGTTTTCTGTGCGGATTCCATACTGCCCCGGACGATACATCGCGGGTTCGTCGCTCATCACCATCCCGGCCTCAATAACTACAGGGTTCTCCTCCATGCGGATGCTCTGCGGGCCTTCATGCACATTGAGGCAGTGGCCAATGCCATGACATGTGCCATGAAGATACTGAATGCCCGCTTCCCATAGATATTTCCTTGCGAAGGCATCAATCAGGCATCCCCTGATTCCTGCCGGGAACTGAGCCATGGCAATCCCGATGGTTCCACGCAAAGCCGCGGTGAAATCGGAACGCATCTGATGAGTAGGGTCAGGCAGGAGGGCTATGGTGCGGGTGATATCGGTTGTGCCGTCAGTGTATTGGCCACCACTGTCGATAAGGTAAAGACTGTCGCAATGGAGCTCGACGTCGCTCTCCGGAGTGGGAGTGTAGTGCACCACGGCGCCATGAGGGCCATAGCTTGAAATCGGAGCGAAACTGTCGCAAATATATCCCGGCTGTTCCGCCCGGAAAGAGGCAAGCCTGCGCGCAGCCGAAAGCTCCGTCACCCTCTCCCCTTTGGCAAGAGTCTCTTCAAGCCATTTGAAGAACTTTGTCATCGCTATTCCATCCTTCAGAGTAGCGCTTCGGAATCCCTTGATCTCCGCATCGCTCTTTATGCTCTTGAAATGATTGGCCGGGGAGATCGAATCCACCACAACTGCTCCCGAGGGAAGAGAATCGGCTATCATAGAGTTGGTGCGTCCTTTGTCGAGAAGCATCCGGATTCCCGCAGGCAAACTGCCGAGAAAGTCTCCAAGGGCGCCGTATGGCATCAGTTCGACACCCTGTGATTTCAGGTTGGCGGCAATCTCATCAGGCAGTTTCTCATCATTTATAAAGAGCACTTTTCTTTCCGGCGACACAAATCCGTAGGCCACCGCCACCGGATTATATGCCACATCCAGAGCCCGGATATTGAAAGTCCAGGCCACATCGTCAAGGGCAGACAACACCGTGGCGTCGGCTCCTGCCTCGGCAAGAGCACCATTGATCAACTCAAGTTTTTCTCCCACAGACCGTCCGCTGCGCTCCACCGGCATCTCCCACACAACGGAATCAGGGAGAGAGGGTCGATCTTCCCAGATTCTTTCCAACAGGCTGACAGAGGTATCGAGTCTGATGTCATGTTTTTCAAGAGTTTCCCTTATTTCGTCGGCCTGGCCTATGCTCATTGTGAAGCCATCCACTCCGACAGTGTCGCCCGGCTTGAGATTCTCCAGAAGGAATTGCGGGATCGAGGGGGTGCCGGCAATTTTCAGCCGATAGAGATCGATTCCTGTCCCCTCGAGCTGGGATTCGGCCTGCAGGAAATAGCGGGAGTCAGTCCATAATCCGGCGTTGTGCCCTGTCACCACGGCGGTGCCGAAAGATCCGGTGAAGCCCGTGATCCATTCACGGTTTTTCCAACATGCCGCCGGATACTCACTCAAATGAGGATCTTCCGTCGGAATAATATATGCCTGCACGCCGGCTGAAGCCATAGCCCGGCGGAGAGCTGAAAGTCTATCCTTAATCATTGTCATGTCGCAAAATATTAACGCAAAAAACGTCTAATAATAATTCATTTCTATATGGCATAGACGAGTTCAACAACCTCGTCAGGAAAATCAACGGTCAGAGTTGATTTATGGCGTAAAAATAATAATAAATCCCAACACCGCCAAGCATCACCACCGATAAAAAGAGCTGCCTGAAGAAAAACTTGGCTTAGAGAAATGGCATGCGGCCACGAAAAACATTGCGGATTGGAAAAACTTTTACTAACTTTGCAAAGATTCCTGAAAAAGGAAATCCCACACCACTTTTCTCCGCACGGAGTCCAATTTCTTATCAAATGGATAGAATCATCGAAAGGATAGACCGGGAGCTTATCATGCAGGAGCTTACTCCCGACCGACTCCTACGACATGCCAACAAAGGCGTCAACGAAGTCTACGTCGTCGACGCTTTCAATGCGCCCAACACCATGCGTGAGATCGGACGCCTACGCGAGATCGCCTTCCGAGAAGCCGGAGGGGGCACAGGATCAGAATGTGACATCGACGAGTTCGACACCATGAAAGTGCCCTGCCGGCAGCTGATCGTTTGGGATCCCGTAGACCATGAGATCGTGGGAGGCTATCGTTTCATTCTTGGAGAAGATGTGGAAATCAACGACGGTGTTCCCAGAATCGCCACATCCCACATGTTTCATTTCTCGCAGCGATTCCTGACCGACATCTTCCCCTACACTCTGGAGCTCGGACGGTCGTTTGTGGCCTCCGACTATCAGAGCACGAAATCGCGGCCACGGGCACTCCATGTGCTCGACAACCTTTGGGATGGTCTCGGTGCCCTGACTGTGGTCTATCCGCAGATTAAATATCTTTTCGGGAAAGTCACCATGTATCCCCACTACGGAGAGGAGTCGCGGGATCTGCTTCTCGCCTTCCTCCATAAATATTTTGCCGACACCGAAAATCTCGTGACTCCAATCGAACCTCTTGAATCAAAGGCCGACACAGAGGAGTTCAGGAGCATATTCACCGGGAATTCCTTCAAGGAAGACTATCGGATACTGAATCATGCAATCCGCGCACAAGGGAAAAACATTCCTCCCCTTGTCAACGCATATATGAGCCTATCGCCGACCATGAGGGTTTTCGGCACAGCCGTGAATCATGAATTCGGAGAGGTGGAGGAAACCGGGATCTTTTTCAAAATCTCGGATATTTTCGAGGAGAAGAAAAACCGCCACATCCATAGTTTCTCCCAGCTTCATCACGAATCAAACCATCCGGAATCATGAAAAAGGCATTAGTCACCGGAGCCGACGGTTTCATCGGCAGCCATCTCACGGAAGCCCTTCTGAAAAAGGGTTATGAGGTGACAGCTCTTGCGCAATATAACTCGTTCAACAACTGGGGATGGCTTGAAGGAATCAGCCACCCGCATCTGAAAGTTGTGACAGGCGATGTGCGCGATCCGAACCTGTGCAGGTCGATCGTAAGTGATGTTGCGGTCGTATTCCATCTTGCGGCCCTCATAGCCATTCCCTATAGTTATATCGCCCCCGACAGCTATGTCGACACCAACGTGAAGGGAACCCTCAACATCTGCCAGGCAGCGAGAGACGCGGGAGTGGAGCGGCTGATCGTCACCTCTACTTCGGAGGTCTACGGCACAGCGAAATACGTCCCGATCGATGAATCCCACCCCCGTCAGCCTCAGAGCCCATATTCCGCCTCAAAGATAGGGGCCGACGCGATCGCCATGAGTTTCCACAATGCCTTCGGAATGAACGTGTCGGTGGTTCGCCCCTTCAATACCTACGGGCCCCGGCAAAGTGCGAGGGCAATCATTCCCACGATCATAACCCAGATAGCCTCCGGGATGCGGGAGATAAAGGTGGGCGACCTCTCCCCCACGCGCGATTTCAACTATGTCGAAGACACCTGCCGCGGCTTTATCGCCATCGCCGAAAGCCCCGACACCATCGGAGAGGAGATCAACATCGCCACCCAGAGGGAAGTTTCAATGGAGACAACGCTGAAGACCATTGCTTCGCTGATGGATGCCGACGTCAGATGGATCACAGACCCGGAACGTCTGCGACCTGCCGGAAGCGAGGTTTTCCGACTTTTGGGATCCAATGAAAAAATTCGCCGTCTCACGGGATGGCAGCCGGAAGTGTCACTTGAAGAGGGGCTCAAGAGAACCATCGACTGGTTCACGGCCGGCAACAATCTCAACAATTACAAAGCAAATATCTACAACAGATGACGAAAGAACATCTCACCATACTTCTGCTCGGCGGTGCCCGCCGGGTGTCGCTCGCCGAACAGCTCAAACGCTCAGGCGAGAGAATCGGATGCACTGTGAAAATCGTGAGCTACGAACTGACGGAAGATGTCCCCATCGCCATCGAGGGGAAAGTGGTCAAAGGGCTGAAATGGTCAGACCCCGGAGTTGTCGACGATATCATCTCGGTTGTGAAGGAATATGACGTCAAGGTGATCCTTCCGTTCGTAAACGGTGCCATCGAAATCGCATCCATCTGCCGGGAACGACTTCCTGAAGTATTTGTGCCGGTGACCGACTTTGAAATCGCGAGCGTGCTTTTCGACAAGGTGGAGGCAGCGAAAGCCTTCAAAGAGGCCGGATTCCCCATCCCGATGACCTATTCCATCCTTTCCGCGGAACTCCCGGCCATAGTGAAACCCCGCAAGGGGGGATCTTCACGAGGAATCCATATCTTCCGCAACATGGAAGACCTCATGCATCTTGAAGACCTCCAGAACCATATCCTTCAGGAATATATCGAACATTCCAGAGAATACACCGTGGATTCCTATATCGACAGAAAGGGGAGAATCCTCGTGACCGTGCCCCGCGAACGTCTTGAAGTCATGGGGGGAGAATCAACGCGCACCCGCACCTGCCGCAATCAGATTCTGGAATCCCTGAGCAGGGAGGTGATCGAGAAATTCAAGCTACGCGGTCCTGTCAATCTCCAGTTTCTCCATGATCTCGATGCCGACCGCTATCTGCTGATGGAAGCGAATCCGAGGCTCGGAGGAGGAGTGCTCTGTTCGATTTTCGCAGGTGCCCCGATAACCGACTATATCATTCAGGAAGCCCTCGGCGTCGAACCTCAGCCTAACGACAGCTGGAACGCCGGCACCCTGGTGGCAAGATATTTCAAGGAAGCGGTGTTTTATGACAACTACTGAAGAATCGCTCCCCACTCTATGGCTCATTCCCGCACGCGGCGGAAGCAAGGGAATCCCGGGGAAAAATCTCAAGCTCTTCAGAGGCCGTCCATTGGTGGCACTGGCTGCCATGCAGGCCCTTGAATGTGCAGCCCCGGCCGACACCGTTTTCGTGTCGACAGACTCTCCCGCCATCCGCGACACTGTGAGGGAGCTGGGAGATATCGTCCCTTTCATGCGTCCCGATGAGTTTGCCACCGACACCGCATCGACCTACGATGTCATCATGCATGCCATCCGGGAATTTTCCGCCAGAGGGAAACATTTTTCGAAAGTAGTGCTTCTTCAGCCCACGTCACCGCTGAGACTGATTTCCGACATCCGGACCACCATCAGCCTGTGGCGTCCTGACATTGACATGGCAGTGACTGTATGTCCTGCAAAAACGAACCCCTATTTCAATGCTTTTGAGGCCGATCAGGAGGGGATGCTACACATCTCCAAAGGCGACGGAACCATCACCCGACGGCAGGATGCTCCTCCGGTGTGGGAATATAACGGCGCCGTCTACGTAATGACAGTCTCCTCGCTTGAAAAGGGGCCCATTTCGTCATTCAGAAGAATCATACCCTCCCCCATGCCGGAATCCAGATCGGCCGACCTGGACACTCCCGCCGACTGGGCGGCGGCAGAAGCGGCACAATGACACCGGAAGATATTCTTAAAAAATATTATGGCTACCGATCCTTCCGCCCCGGACAGGCGGAAGTGATCGCGGCTACACTCTCTGGCAGAGACACCGTGGTGCTAATGCCCACCGGAGGGGGAAAATCAGTGTGCTATCAGATTCCGGCCTTGTCAATGCCGGGGTGCGCGATTGTGGTCTCTCCGCTGATCGCGCTGATGAACGACCAGGTGGGAGCCTTGCGCGCCAACGGCATTCCTGCAGCCGCCATCCATTCCAACCTCGACGAGCATGAAAACAGGAAGATCATGGATGAAGCCTCGGAAGGACGCCTGAAGATCATCTATATATCTCCCGAACGCATGATCACCGACATCGACGTGATTGCCCGGGGAGTGAAGGTGTCGATGGTGGCTATCGACGAAGCTCACTGCATTTCGCAGTGGGGACATGATTTCCGCACTGTCTACACATCTCTGAATATTATTAAGGAGAAATTCCCCGGAATTCCGGTCATGGCTCTCACTGCAACGGCCGACCGCCTCACGCGAGCTGACATAACGACGGCCCTCCATCTTGACAATCCCTACTGCTGGACAGGATCGTTCGACCGCCCCAACATTTCGCTCTCCGTGATGCCTGACCCCGGGAAAAGAAACCGCCTTAAAGTGATCCGGGAGTTATCAATAAAACACCCCTACGGAGCAGGAATCGTCTATTGCCTGAGCAGAAAGAAGACGGAAGAGATGAACCAAGCCCTCAACGAAATGGGGCTCGGCTCAGTATGCTACCACGCAGGGATGACCCCGGCTCAGAGGGAAGCCTCTCAGAAAGCATTCGTGAGCGGCGAAAAGAGAATTGTGTGCGCCACGATCGCCTTCGGAATGGGAATCGACAAAAGCAACATCCGCTGGGTGGTGCATAACAACATGCCCGGCAATATCGAAAGCTATTATCAGGAAATCGGCAGAGCCGGGCGCGACGGTCTTCCGTCGGAAGCCATCATGTTCTACAATTATTCCGATTACATTCTGCGGCGGAATTTCGCTGAAGAATCAGGACAGTCCGCAATAAATCTGGAGAAACTCAATTTCATGCAGAAATTTGCGGAGGCTTCAGTATGCAGAAGGAGGATTCTCCTAAGCTATTTCAGCGAAGAGAGCGAGATTGATTGCGGGAACTGCGACAACTGCCGCAATCCCCGCTCTAAGATCGACGGAACGATAATCGCCCAGAAGGTTCTGAGCGCCGTGATCCGCACTGGAGCGAGCGAAGGCGCCGCCATGATCGTCGACATCCTGCGGGCCTCCGCAAAGAAAGAAATCTTCGAAAAGGGATATGACAAACTGAAGACCTACGGAGTGGGCAGAGATCTCGCTCCGTCCCAATGGCACGTCTACATCCTCCAGATGATCCAGCTCGGACTGCTGGAAGTGGCCTTTGAAGACAATTCGCATCTCCGCCCTACGGCGCTCGGCATGAAAGTGGTCAGAGGGCAAACACGGATCTCGCTGTCGCCTGTTCAGGCATGGAATCCCGACAGAAAACGCAGGGTCTCCGTCTCTTCATCAGAAATCACCGTTCTCACTCCTGACGAACGCCTTCTCGACACCCTGATGTCGGTGAGAAAAAAGATTGCGGAGGAGGAGAAAATCGCCCCTCACTCCATTTTCAATGATGCCACACTGGCCGAGATGGTTGCCAAAAAGCCTGCTACTCTGGAGGAATTGCTCTCCGTAGGCGGTGTGAGTGAATATAAGGCTGTCAGGTTCGGGAAGAAATTCTACACAGCAATCCGGCGCCACAGAGGGATGAATGCCACCCTGCCGAGCGGCACATCGCAAAAAGAGAGCCTGATCCTGTTTGACTCAGGAATGACACCCGAAGAAATCGCTAAACTTAAAGGCGTGAAGACAGCCACCATCTATTCTCATCTGCTCTTCTGGAGCGAACAAGGCAAGAACATCGATTTCTCAAGACTTGTGAAACCGGAAGAATTGACTGCCGTCAGAGAGGCATGCGCCGCTTCGGAAGACCCGTTTTCAATGCTTGCCGCACGAGGAATCCCCTCCCACGTTGCCCGAGCTGCAATGCGCATGCTCGGAAAGTAATCATTTTCGCCTATCATTAAGAAATTTTAGCATAATTCTTTTGGGCAAAGGTAGAAAAATTACTACCTTTGCACCATAGATTTCACTTTTAAACATCTACTTAAATAAAATTATGCACAAACTAAAAGTCTATGAAGTTATTAAAATTTTAGAAAAAGATGGTTGGTATTTGAAGAATATGAAAGGAGATCATAGGCAATTCAAACATCCAACCAAAAAGGGAAAAGTAACTGTAAATGGAAAGAAGAGCGATACTCTTGATCAGTTTTTACTAAACAGTATTTGGAAACAGGCAGGATGGCGTTAAGACTTTCGTACTTTATATTAATAAAATCAAACACAAGATTATTGAACAATAAAGATATGGAAAAACAAATTATTAGAGTAGACGTAAGCTGGACTGAGGATAATTTCGGTTGTGTATGGAATGATGAAATTTCCGGAACCGTTGTGGTGACTGCCAAAACGCTCGACAAGCTTAAAGAGAATTTTGAAGAGTCTCTGCGTTTTCACATAGAAGGATGTCTGGAGGATGGTGACAAGCTTCCGGAATACCTTGTCAAGGGTGATTATAAAATCGAATATGTGCTTAATACTGCGGCTCTTCTTCGCGATGCGGAGGAATATACCACTATGGCGGCCATAAGTCGTGCATCCGGCATTAACCAGAAACAGCTCTCACATTACGCCAGCGGACATAAACACCCGCGACCAATGCAGGTGGAAAGAATAAAGGCCGGACTGCATCGCATCGGCTCGCAACTTTTGGCTCTTAGTTGAGCCTCGTGCAGGAATAAGAAGAGGGAATCTGTGTTATTTCGGGTCAATGTAACTGCAACTCAGTAGAGAGCTATTACATTGGCCCGTAATTTTCACGTCAAATGCATTAAAAGACAGCGGACATTCACATGCCCGCTGCGCTATAACCCTAATTAATTCTTTTACAATTTTTGTCGGGGTGAAAGGATTCGAACCTTCGACCCCCTGCTCCCAAAGCAGGTGC
>CAYROR010000001.1:0-107012 GCA_964425935.1 uncultured Sangeribacter sp. | reverse complement strand
AATTTTATCATCTTTTTGACTCTTTTATGAGTCAACTTTTTTCAGGGTAAGACACTAAATAGAACTTAGCAGGGGTTGCGGTTGTTAAAAAGATATATCTTCTAAACATTTCCACATGTCCCGACCATTTACATTTGACAGAGTAGTGAGAATGCTTATCGCCATAGCGATAGCCGCGGTTGTAGTCTGGTTGACCGGAATGCTATATAATGTTTTGCTTCCGTTCTGTCTGGCCTGCCTTATTTCATATATTCTCGAGCCATTTGTTGAATTCAATCAACATTTGCTAAAACTAAAGGGTAGAGGAATTGCAGTTTTTATTACTCTTTTAGACTGCACGGTCGTTTTCGGAGCACTCCTTTATTTTATAATCCCTCCGATCACCGAAGAATTCCATAGTCTTGAACAGATGGTGATGCAACACTCCATCGACGATATAAAAGTGTCTTTCCTACCGGAGGAGTTGGTGGACTATCTAAAGAAGAAATTCGATTTTTCCGAACTTATCAATGAAATCGGACAGGGGAGTGGCTTGATCGACAAGGGCGACAGCATCATCAGTGTCTCGCTGGAAGTGATTTTCCGATCTCTTGAATGGCTTCTGACATTTATCTATATCATCTTCATAATGATTGACTATGACAAGATGGGTGAAGGATTCCGTCTTCTTGTTCCGGAAAAATTCAAGGCACCTGTATTTCAGATTGCAAACGATATCAAAGTCAGCATGAACAGATATTTTCGCAGCCAGCTTTTGATTTCATGTTGCGCGGCCATTCTGTATTGTATCGGCTTCTCTATTGTAGGAATTCCTCTGGCAATTCTGATGGGTCTGATAGTAGGAATACTCTATATGATTCCTTATTTCCAATATATCACCCTTATTCCTATAATCGCCATTTGTTTTATTGAATCGCTCGACGGGCACGTAGACTTCATAACCCTTCTCACAGAATGTGGACTTGTCTATCTCGTTTCCCAGTGTATATGCGACTATATCCTCACTCCAAAGATAATGGGAAAATCTCTCGGCCTCAATCCGGCAGTGATTCTTCTCTCTCTTTCAGTCTGGGGAACTCTTCTCGGCATAATCGGAATGATAATAGCATTGCCGATGACAACCCTTTGCGTGGCTTACTACAAAAAGGTCATCATCGAGCACAAGCCACTATCAGCCAAAACATTTGACTGAGAAGACCTAATATTCCGATACAAAATGGAAGTTTATCTTAGGGAAGTCATTGCGGGCCATCTGAAGCACATAGTTTGAATCCGCAAGAAAGACGTCGCGACCCTCTTTGTCTGTAGCCATGAACTGATGCTTTCTTTTTTTGAAAGCATCAAGAGCTGCTTCATCGTCGCTCTCAATCCAACAAGCCTTGTAGAGACTGATTGGTTCCCAACGGCATTGCGCGCCGTATTCATGGAGAAGACGGTACTGAATCACTTCAAACTGGAGCTGACCAACAGTGCCGATGATCTTTCTTCCGTTAAACGAATTAGTGAACATCTGTGCAACTCCTTCGTCCATCAACTGGTTTATCCCCTTGTCAAGCTGCTTGGCCTTCATCGGATCGGCATTCTCTATATATTTGAACATCTCTGGCGAGAAAGAGGGGAGTCCCTTGAAATGAAGAAGTTCTCCGGAGGTCAGAGTATCGCCTATCTTGAAATTACCGGTATCAGGAATGCCCACTATATCACCGGGATATGCCTCATCAACCACATTCTTCTTTTGAGCCATAAATGCCGTTGGCGCAGCGAATCTCATCATCTTGTCGCTTCTGACATGACGATAATTGACGTTTCTCTCAAACTTTCCGGAACAAACTTTCACAAAAGCAATACACGAACGATGGTTCGGATCCATGTTTGCATGTATTTTGAAAACGAAACCGGAGAAAGTCTCCTCCTCAGGCTTCACCACGCGTTCCAATGCCTCCACCGGACGGGGAGAAGGAGCAATCTTCACGAAACAGTCAAGAAGTTCCTTCACTCCGAAAGTATTTAATGCGGAGCCGAAAAAGACAGGAGCGACGTCGCCTGCAAGATATTCCTCTACATCAAACTCCGGATATACACCATCAATCAGTTCAAGATCCTCACGCAGTTTTTCTGCATCTGCCTTCCCGATAAGCTCATCAACAACAGGAGAATTGACGTCGTCAATCTCAACGCGTTCGCTGATTGTCTGCTTGGAGGGAGTGAAGAGATCCAGACCATTCTCATATATATTATATACTCCCTTGAACTTAGCGCCGATATTAATAGGCCACGACAAAGGCCTGACACTCACTTTAAGCTCTTGTTCAAGTTCATCAAGAATATCAAAAGGATCACGCCCCTCACGATCAAGCTTATTGACGAAAATGATCACTGGCGTTTTTCTCATGCGGCACACTTCCATAAGTCTCCGAGTCTGAGTCTCCACACCTTTGGCAACATCGACAACAATGATCACAGAATCAACAGCAGTAAGGGTGCGGAAAGTATCCTCCGCAAAGTCCTGGTGGCCTGGAGTGTCGAGGATATTGATCTTATAGTCTCCATAATTAAATCCCATGACCGACGTAGCAACCGAGATTCCTCGCTGCTTCTCTATTTCCATCCAGTCGGAAGTGGCTGTTTTCTTGATTTTATTACTCTTTACAGCTCCTGCCACATGAATAGCTCCTCCGAAAAGAAGCAACTTCTCTGTGAGGGTGGTCTTTCCGGCGTCCGGGTGTGAAATGATAGCGAAAGTTCTTCTGCGTTCTATCTCCTTGTTTATTTCTTCACTCATTTTAGGAAGGTTTGCGATGTTGCGGGGATTCTCCTGTTATCCCTTTCAATCAGTCTTTAAAGAGTTCGTTATTAAAATCCTGCTTATAGTAATGAGAGAGCAAAGCAAGGAACTTAGAAATCTGAGCGGCAGCCTGAACGGTTTCCTCTGAAATCTCCTTTCCCTGAAGCCTAAGCATCAGAATGCCGTATAAAGCATTGAAAAGAGTCTCAATCTCTCCAGCTTTCTCATCACCGGCTTTAGCTCTAAGCTCCACAATTATTGGGAGGGTATGATAGAACTGTGCTGAATAAGCGGCAAATTTTGAATCAGCAAGAAGTCTGCGATGAAGGTCATCAAGAGCAATGATAACATTCTTGTTGAGCTGGAGGTGACCCTTCTCGGCAACACCCTCCCTGCGCATCATATCAATAAGCGACTCATACCATTCTCTCATCTCCTTCTTCTGTTCAGGAGTAAGATTCTTATACTGATCGATTATTGATGACTGTATTTTATCGATATCAAGGTTATTGGCTCTGATAAGATCTTCGATCTGCCACATATACAGAAGGTATTCTGCAATGTTTTCCCTTTTCTTTTGTGAGGCGGTAATCATGTGATCTGATATTTTCCTTAATTATTATGATGCAAAATTAATCAAAAAACCTTATTGCCGCAAACCTCTTTTCTGTCATTGAGACTGATGGGATGCAAACTCATGTCATGAAAGAGGAATTTTTTACTAACTTTGCAAGAAAATATTTAAAGACACTTTTTTATCAGCATGATCAAGATTTCATTTATATGGCATGACTGTTTTGTGGTTGAGACAGATAGTGCTGAAATCGTGTTCGACTTCTGGAAAGATCCTGCAGTGAAAGAGAATGAACTGCCGATTTTTCTGCAGAAAAGAGATTCTTCCAAACCCCTTTTCGTTTTCGTTAGCCATCATCATAAGGATCATTATGTGAAGGAAATTTTTTCCTGGACAGAAGTATGCGATAATATTCACTACATTCTCAGCCATGACACGTCACGATTTGCCCGACATATTCTCAGCGCCACGTCGCTTTACTCTGGCCCTCGCCCGCTTTCCGAGCAGGTTACTGTTTTGAAACCGGGAGAGAAATGCAATATCGGACCAATGATCGTTGAAGCGTTCGGATCGACAGATATCGGGAATTCCTATTTAGCAGAGATCGACGGAAATAAATTTTTCCATGCCGGCGACCTCAATGCCTGGATTTGGAAAGATGATTCAACAGAGAAGGAGATTGAGGATGCCCTCCATGCCTTCTCTACCATTATCGAATCAATTTCAAGCCGATATCCTGAAATCGATTACGCTTTCTTCCCGGTTGATTCAAGGATCGGAACAGATTATTTCACTGGCGCCTCAATTTTTGTAGACAAAATTTATGTGAGGAGATTCTTCCCGATGCATTTCTGTCTTGGTGACACCTTGGCTACAACTGAAGGATACATGAGAGATGCCTGTGATTTTCAAAAATACGCCAACCGCAGGCATGGAGAATACATCGGATTGATCCATCCTTATTCAGCATTTATGGCGCCTGCATAGAAATAAGCGGGAGAAGAGCAGGGGAGTTTTGTCGCTTTTTCTTCTCAAGAGAAACGAAATCGGAGAATCATCCTCTCCATCGTATCTAAGAAGCTGAACATCTTCTCCACAACGGGCTTCATGAAGGAATGAGAGTTCAAGACGCCTCACCATAGTCTCGTCATGTTGTTTCAGGGAGAATCTGTTGAGCAGCATTTCAACATATCTGACGGTGTTGACATGACGGTAAAAATCAATGTCGCAATACTTGAAACAAAAGTTGAATTCTGAATCAGTAGCAATAAGATGTGGTGATTCAGATTCAATAAACTCGTCGGAAGCTATAATAGGGATATGTCTTGCCTGCTTCTCGATCGGGGGCCTTATTCCGGCAATCATTCCGTCGGGCAATGCCAGATGTGAAAGCCCGACATTGGTGCGGGTCTCAGTGTCCATGACCATCCATACCGACCGAGCGTATCCAAGAATTCGCTTGTCATCGCTTTCAATCTTGAACGCACGTTCTGAGAAATGACGATTGAAAGATTCAATCCATGTTGAAATGGAATATCTTTCATTCGCCTCGGGATAGGCATCCATATCAATGGTCAGTCTTGATAACACCCATCCGGCATGAATAGACGTCATGGCAGGGTTTCCGATTCCAAGACTATTGGCATGGGCTGTGGCTATGTCGATAAGTTTTGCAACGAGAATCGGGAGCGACATTCCTCCCTCAGCATTACATTCGCCGGCTGAGAGGGCGAATGATTCAGTATGTATCATTTCCATCGGTGCAAAATTAGTAAAAAATTTATTAACTTTGTAGCTGCAAAATCAATGAAAAGATTACTGATTCCACTGGCACTGATCACTTGGCTGCTTCTTTCGGGCTGCAGCTCCACCCGTCATGTGCCTAAAGGAGAGTATCTTCTTGATAATGTCAGCATCAATATCAACGATTCCACCGGTACTTTTGACGCCATGGAGATGACCAATTTCCTTCGTCAGCTGCCCAACCACAAGATGCTATGGAGCATCAAGTTCAGATTGGGAATTTATAATATGAGCGGCAGCGATTCAACGAAATGGTGGAACCGCTGGATGAGAAATCTCGGGGAGGCTCCGGCCATTTATGACTCCACGTTGACACAGGCAGGCCTGGAACAATTGAAAAAAGCAATGGTCAACAAAGGGTTTCTTGATGCCGAGGCAACTTTTGACACCATTATCGACACGAAAAAGCGTAAGATAAAGGTGAACTACAATCTTAATCCGGGGATGCCTCACATATTGAGAAAAGTTGATTTTGTTTTTCCGGATTCCACCATCCGCGAACTAATCATGCGCGATTCTGCAAGATTTATTGTTCGTCCCGGAGAGAAACTTGACCGTTCTGTTCTTGAAACTCAAAGGGCTTCGATAACTTCAATCATGCGCGACAATGGTTATTACGGATTCGCCAAGGAGAATATCACTTTCAATGCCGATACCACGGAAGGGAGCCGACTTGTGGACCTGACGATGACTGTCAATCCTAACTATGACCAACAGCGGCTCCCGGTACAGCATAGTAAATACACAATCCGAAACATCTATTTCGTCACTGACTACAATCCTGTTGTGGATGAGTCGATCAGAGATATCAAATCAAATGATATCGTAAACTACAGGGATATAACCATTCTTTATGGACCGAAGAGATATCTTCGTCCTAAGGTTTTATATTCCAATTGTTTCCTCCGAATGGGACAGAATTTCAATCAAAGGAATGTAGACCGCACATATCAGGCCCTGAACCGATTGAATATCCTGAAGTTCATTAGTATCCGGTTCTTTGAATCCGGAAGTGCCGACGGCAGGAAACTTCTCGATGCCTATATCCTCCTCACCCCGGGAAAGAGCCAGAGCGTGGCTCTTGAACTTGAGGGAACGAATTCAGAGGGTGATCTCGGTGTCGCAGCATCTGCCACATACACCCATCGCAACATTGCGAAAGGTTCTGAAACATTGACGACGAAAATCAGGGGAGCATACGAATCCTTGAGCGGAAATCTCGAAGGTCTTATCCACAACCGCTACATGGAGTATTCGGGCGATCTGAGTATCGACTTCCCGAAATTCAAGGCACCATTCCTCACCGAAAGGTTCAAGAGCCGTATCAATGCAACAACAGAGCTAAAAGTTTCAATGGCATATCAGGAAAGACCGGAGTATACAAGAATCATTTCTACCGCGGGATGGTCTTACAAATGGACCCATAATAAGAATAAGAACCGCTATATTTTTACTCCCATTGACATTAATTACGTCTACCTCCCTGAAAGCACCTATAATTTTATCGATGAAATCGCTCCTGACAATCCTCTGCTGAGATATAGCTACGAGGACCACTTCATAATGCGTCTCGGTTTCAGTTTCTATCACAGCAATAAACGGACTATCAATCCGGGATTTAATTTCGCACAACGCAACATCTACACCATCCGTGCAAATGCAGAGGTTGCGGGAAACACTCTATACCTTCTGAGCAACATTTTCGCAAGACGATCCAATGTGGGGGAGAATCCTTACAAAATTTTTGGTATTCACTATTCCCAGTATTTTAAAATAAACAGTGATTTCTCATTTCTACACACCATTGATCCTCGGAATTCCCTCGCGTTTCATGCCGGTCTGGGAGTTGGTTATCCCTACGGCAATTCCAGGATGCTTCCGTTTGAGAAACGTTTTTATGGCGGCGGAGCCAACGGAGTGAGAGGCTGGGATGTCAGGACGCTCGGCCCCGGCCGCTTCCCGGGAACCAATTCCGTGAGCGATTTCATTAACCAATGTGGTGATATTCGTCTTGATCTGAGCCTTGAATATAGGGCTAAACTCTTTTGGATTCTTGAACTGGGTGCATTTGTGGATGCAGGCAATATATGGACAATCCATAATTATTCAAATCAGCCGGGGGGAATGTTTCATTTCAACTCATTCTATAAGGAGATCGCTGGAGCCTACGGACTGGGCTTAAGAATGGATTTCACTTACTTCCTTCTCCGGTTCGATCTCGGAATGAAAGCCCATAATCCTGCAATGGGTCAGGAGAGCTGGCCTTTGCTCCATCCCCGTTGGAAACGGGATTCCTCATTCCATTTCTCAATTGGCTATCCCTTCTGACACAAAACATGCGCCAAGTATAATAAATATTTGTAACCAATCAAAAAAGAGAGATATGAAGAAACTTGTGATATTCGATCTTGATGGAACTTTGCTGAATACAATCTACGATCTTGGAGAAGCATGCAATCATGCTTTCCGTCAGATGGGACTGTCGCAACATCCGATTCCGGCATATAATTATATGGTGGGAAACGGTGTCAGGAAATTGATCGAAAGAGCACAGCCGGATGCCGATGAGCAAACCGTTGATGAGCTGCTGAGACTATTCAGAGAATATTATGACGACCATTGCACTGTCAACACAACCCCTTATCCAGGCATTCCGGAGCTTCTTCATTCCCTTAAAGAAAGAGGCGTTGCAATAGCTGTGGCATCGAATAAATATGAAGCTGCCACTCGAAAAATTATAGATTATTTCTTTCCCGACATCAATTTTGTGGCCATTGAGGGACAGATACCCGAAAGGCCTACAAAACCGGATCCTTCTATAATATTTGCTGTCTTAAACGAATATCCGACACCAAAGAATGACGTGCTCTACGTCGGAGACTCAGGAGTAGACATGGAAACTGCCAGGCGGGCATGCGTGGAATCTGCTGGTGTATCATGGGGATTCCGTCCGATTTCTGAACTCAAGAAATTTTATGCCGACCATATCATCAATAATCCTATGGAAATTCTGGAGATTGTAGACCGAGCATACTGAGAGTTTCTGTTCTTATTCCCTCTCTCCGGAAACATAGAAACTCCCTGAAAGCCGAATATCTGATGACGACGAACCAATGAAAACATCAAAATCTCCAGGTTCGGTCACCCGGTCCATATCTTTATCGTAGATTGCAAGGTCATCTTCTGTAAGGAGAAACTCTATCCTCTTGCTCTCTCCCGGTTTAAGAAAAACTTTTTCAAAACCTTTCAAAAGTTTATGGGGGAGAACCACACTTGCAACACGATCATGCACATAAAGCTGGACCACTTCAGCGCCTTCCCTCTCTCCCGAGTTTCTTATAGTTACCTTGACCTTCTGAAGTGTTTTGCCGACTCCACTTTCACACTTCAGGTCAGAGTATTCAAAGTCCGTATAACTTAGCCCGTAACCGAATGGAAAGAGGGGAGAGGCATCAAGATCCATATAGTCACGTGCCCCGATTTGCGAGTAGTAAACCGGAATCTGAGATTCACTTCTCGGTATGCTCACCGGGAGTTTCCCGGATGGATTAACCTCTCCAAAAAGAATCTCCGCTATAGCTTTCCCGCCTGCCTCTCCCGGATACCAAGCGGTCAACAACGCGCCAGCCTTCTCTGCTGCAAGATTCATGTCAAGCGGACGCCCCTGAATATAGACCGCAACTACTGGCCTACCGGTTGCGATCAAGGCAGACAGCAATTTATTCTGCTCTCCAAGAAGTCGCAGAGTTGCCCTGTCATATCCTTCTCCACAATCCATATCCGGGAGTTGGGATGCTTCCCCGTTTTCCACATCTGCAGCACCTGTAGCTATATAGCTCGTTTTGAAATCTCTTGCACTTGAACCTCCGAGAACAACCACGACAACATCAGCTTCTTCGGCTACCCGGACCGCCTTATCGATTTCTGAGGATACGGTGTCGCGAATGACACAGCCTTTAACGTAATCTATCATGATTTTATCGCCTGCAACCTCCCTGATACCCTCCAGAACAGTCGTGATGACGGCAGGATCCTGCGGGGCAGTATAGTCGCCTAACTGATTATACTGTGAATCTGCATTCGGACCGATAACAGCAATTCTCTTGATATGGTCCTTGAACGGTAGCACTCCGTCATTCTTTAAAAGCGCGATCCCTTCGCGGGCTGCCTGAAGAGAAAGAACCCGGTGAGCTTCCGAACGGTTAACTTCATCTGCGAAAGTGGGATCAACGTATGGATTGTCAAAAAGCCCGAGACGGAATTTCAGGCGCAAGACATTCCCTACGGCATAGTTGATGTCATCCATTGAAATAAGTTCCTTTTCAAGAGCCTGCAGAGTTTTCTCTCCCATTG
Source organism: uncultured Sangeribacter sp. (assembly GCA_964425935.1). Taxonomy (GTDB): domain Bacteria; phylum Bacteroidota; class Bacteroidia; order Bacteroidales; family Muribaculaceae; genus Lepagella. The sequence goes on along the minus strand of CAYROR010000001.1, from coordinate 97,497 downwards.
AAGCGCCTCCAAGATCAACGTCTAACCCAGCCTTTAAAGCTATGGCTCCCGCCTCCATTCTGTTCTCCGCAATCAAACCTGCCATCCCGTCGATACTGAAAAGATCAGAATATACCATACCGTCAAATTTCCAGTCATCCCTTAGAATATCAGACAAAAGATATTGATTTCCGGAACAAGGAACACCGTCGATTGAATTATAAGACGTCATTACGGAAGCCGCTCCATTCTTGACGGCCTTTCTGAAAGGGGGTAGATAATCGGAAAAAAGTGTTCGCTTCCCAAAATTGGCTGGAGCGCCGTTGTGCCCTCCTTCCGGAGTGCCGTATGCAGCAAAATGTTTCAAGGTGGAGGCGATATGCGATTTATCAGAGAGAGTGTCACCTTGCATACCTTTCAAGAAGGCGACTCCCATCTCACCTGTCAGGAATGGATCTTCACCGAAAGTTTCTTCCATCCTCGACCATCGCGGATCTCTTGAAACATCCAATACTGGGCCATAACCCACTCCGGCACCTTGAGACCGTGTCTCCAGAGCAATAGCTTTTCCAATTCTGTTTATCAGATCGCGGTTCCAGGTCCCCGCCATTCCGAGGCCGGTCGGGAACACCGTTGCACCAATGGCCATGTGTCCATGAGGACACTCCTCTGCAAAAAGAATTGGAATTCCAAGTCTTGTGCTGTCAACAGCGAAGTGTTGAAGCAAATTCAGTGCCACTGCTCCCTCTTTCGGAGACAATCCGTTTTCGAGTGTCTTCTGAGTCCACGGATCCGCCCGGAGAACAGCCCAATACCCCCCGACAGGCATTTTGCCGGAATTCTGACGACGGAAAACTTCAGAAATACTTATACCTCCTGAGGAATCCTTATCATACATTTCCCACCCCATAAGGCATATAAGCTGACCCACTTTCTCTTCCGGTGTCATTCTCGAAAGGAGATCCTTGACCCGGGTTTCAACAGGAAGCGAAGAATCCTTATATGGTAGTTTACCGGAGGGGAAAACTGCGGAGACACATAACAGAGCCAAAGCGAAAACAGAGAATCTTTTCATCGTAGGAAACTTAAGTGACAGTTTATTTCTTTTTTCCAAATTCCGGGGAGACCTTTATCAAGGCAGTAGCCACAAGAGTTGCGACACACGCAATCATCACCAGCCAGAAGAAATTTATGTAGCCTTGTGGACCTGCGGTTCCAGTCAGGGAGAAATCGGCAAACATTTCATGAAGCCAACCGGTTGTCATTCCCGGAATCATCATACCGAGAGCCATGAAAGCGGTGCAGAATGCATAATGGGAAGTTTGAGATTCCCCTCTGCTGAAATAAATAAGATAAAGCATATATGCAGAAAAACCGAATCCATATCCGAACTGTTCCACGAATACAGCCGAACAGACTGCTGTCATAGATTCAGGTTGCGCCATTGCAAGCCAGCAATACAGCACACATGGAAGAGAGAGACTTAACGCCATAGGCCAAAGCCATTTTTTCAATCCCCCGCGTGAAATCACAACTCCTCCTATTATTCCTCCAAGAAGAAGCGCCACAACCCCGACAGTGCCATTTATGAAACCGACTTCAGAAGTTGTCAGACCAAGACCTCCCGACTCACGCGAAGAAATAAAGAATGGTTGCACAAGCTTTATGCAGAGAGCTTCGGGCAATCTATAGAGGAGCATGAATATCAGCGCGGAGACAACATGAGGTTTTTTGAAGAAGGTGACAAAAGTCATTGCAAAGTCACGGAGAATATTTGAAGCAGTGACTCCGGCAACCGGACGATCATCAGCCGACTCAGGCATAAATCTGCAATGGTAGAGAGAAACGGAAATAAAGAAAATGGACAAAATTCCGAAAACTATTGCCCATGAAAGAGAAATCTTAGAAGTTTGATGTTCGAGCCAGCCGGCAAGCATAACGAGCACTCCTTGACCCAAAATGCTTGCCACTCGATAAAATGTTGACCTTACTCCCACAAATGCCGCCTGCTGATGAGACGAAAGCTCAAGCATATAATAACCGTCGGCTGCAATGTCGTGGGTAGCCGAGAAGAAAGCCATCAGCCAGAATACTGCTAAAGTGGAAGAGAAGAAGAAACCTCCCGGAAGGAAAAAAGCGACACTGGCCATACAGATCCCAATAAGGAACTCCATAGTTATCGTCCACCATCTTTTAGTCTTAATAAGATCAATGAAAGGGCTCCAGAACGGCTTAATGACCCATGGGAGATAAAGCCATCCGGTGTAGAAAGCCATTTCAGTAAGGCCGATGCCAAGCTGTGTATAAATCAAAACAGTCAACGTGTTGACAGCAAAGTAGGGGAGTCCCTCAGCAACATAGACTGTCGGGATCCAAAACCACGGATTCCGTTGTTTAGTTGATGAAATAGAGAGGTTCATGGCATTTGAGGATTTCTGACATTCTGTCATCATTTTCAATAATTAGGGGAGAAAGCGACATCCGAATAGATCATGGCGATATCTTCTGCTGAAAGAGAGCAATAGTCTTCTTCCAACGGAGTGATGATCAATCCCGACATGTCGATACATCCAGGACTGACAAGATGATGACCCTCTCCTGTAGAGTAGAAACACTTTGGCCTGTGTGCCTTTCTGGGAACAGATACAAAACGCAATCTGCCGGTTTGGTTGTCGATCCAGAAAAAAGAATTAACAAGTCTGGGATCTGAAAAAGAGAGCCCTTCGGAATCACCTCCAATACACAACCCGGTTTTCAGAACGTCTTCCCCTTTTCCATCAGACGCTACGACACCAGTGAAAAACAGAAACGGAAATGAGCCATCCAGATCAGAGGAAGACACTACTTCGGAAACAGTTGAATCATGTAATCTCTCCACAAGTCTAAGAAGCGGAAGTTCAGTGCTCAACACAGCCTGAAGATGAAGGTGGTCCGGTGCGGAGGCGCCTGCAGACGCGCCATTGAAGAAAACCGCCATTCCAGGAAGTTTTTCTGCAATTTCAACAATATCCCATGGTAGTCGGCTCTGTGGTTTGTGCTCTTGAGAAGCAATCGTGAGATGTACAGGAAGAATAGGATAGGGATTCACCAGAAGATCCCAGCCTCTGATAATCTCATCCCTCAACTGAACTTCAGGACGATTTTTGCTGCATAGAAAACATGGCCTCGCAGTTATTGAGGAGGCATCAGTCTTGGCATTGGTGGAAACGATTCTCGCAGGATTCCACTGGATACCCGTTTCAAGATCTCCGAGTTTGACAATCCTGCGTTTCACATTTGAGAGGGCATCGTAATTCTTTTTCGCCAATGACCATGAGAATAGCTGCTCCTCAATAAAATCCTTTATCTGGTCATGACTTCTCATTGGAACTGTTCTCCATGTTTGCGCGGATTCTCGCGATCAGCTCAACCGACCGAATGAAATCCTTATAGACGTTATGGGCATTCACTTTCTCAATGGAAAGGTCAGCATCACTGTTCCCCGTCCATCGACGACATATATAGATAGGATCAAAAATCCTTCCCACAGCATATTCACGGCTGATTCGGAGAGCCATCGCATAGTCCTCACCATAACTCACGTTGGGAAAGAGTATATTCCTTACAATCGGAGTAAAAAAGGCTCTCGGCGCTCCGAATCCGTTAATTCTTAGCGCATTGTTTGCTCCATTCATACTTGTCCATTCCTTGTGGTCAATAATGCCGGGAGGGATTACGTTAAGATCGAAATCCGTCATCATATAACTCCCAATCACCATTCCACATCTATCGGAATAAAACTTATCCACAACCTGCTGCAAGGTGGAGGGTCCTGAATACATATCGTCGGAATCAAGCTGCACGCAGAAACGGCCGCAACTTTCTGATAACACAGCCTTGTTCCAGCATCCTCCTATGCCAAGAAACTCATCTGGCTCTGCCTTGATCAGAACAAGGCGGGGATCTGAAATGCCCTCAAGCAATTCCCGCGTGCCATCGGTGCTTCCATTGTCGACAACAATAACGTTATAGCTGAAATCCGTGGTCTGGCTCAAAGCTGACATAACAGCATTTTCAATAGTTGACACACGGTTTCTGACAGGGATGACAACAGATGCCTCAACGGGGAAATTGCCCTCCGTCAGATTAGGGTGAAGTGGACTCAACGAAACCATTCCGTCAATGTCGATAAGAAAATCAGTGAAAACTCTTTCGGCTGTGGCCTGCCAGTAACTGTTTCTGGGATTCACATAGTCATGCTGCTTCTCACCACTTTTCCGGAAATCTGTTTTCTCAACAGTATAAAGATATTCAGGAAGAGAAGCTATTGTTTTCCCGATCGACATGCGAAGACGCAAAGCATACCAACCTCCATCTGGAGCTCCGCTTTCATCCTGGCTAAAACCTTCGGAAGCCGAGAGAACATCGGCAACATTCAGAAGCACCAACGAGCCGAAGTTGAAATCATCTCTCACAGAACCAAACTGATAGTCGATCACCGGATGAAGAATGACTTTGTCCCCATCCTTCTCCCGATAATGACAATAGGTCACGGATGCGTCGGAATCAGCTGCAACTTCTTCCATCCTCTGCTGGAAATTGCTGTCGAGTGTTATCTTCTTGTCGTCAAGCTGAACCAGCACAAATTGCTCAAGACTTCCTTTAAAAATCTCTTCGCGAAGATTGCTGACAGTTGTGAATCTAATGGTTTTCATTTCTTTTACTTTTCAAAATAATCGAGAATTGATTTCATGAGTTTTCCTCTTTCAGACTTCGATGAGATCGATTCAAAAGGAATGGTCATAACAGCTCCCTTGCTGTTTCCTTTCTTTGTCAGCACTCCGGCAGCCTGTCCATTATCAGAGAACGTCAGGAACACCTGCGCATCCATATTGCCGGAAGGGCGTATTATATCAGGATTCTCAACTATATATTGTTTATCATTAAGGGTGTTGCTATACGTGAATGATGGAAGGGAGGGACTTATTCCCATCACACCCTTCATCTCTGCTTTTCCCGAATATGGACGCGTTCCTTCTCCGCCAGAAATTCCAAGCACATTAGAAGCAAAATCCATACTATTGCCGGGAGATCTATAGTCTGCAAGATCACTCATGATATATGTGCCGCTCACAAAGAGGTCGCCACCATCCTTTGTAAATTCACGCAACTCTCGCTGAAGTTTTTCCGGAAACGCCGTGAACCTCATGCCTGTGTTGCCGTTCCCGGTGACGGTGGTTTTCTGTTTTCCGAGAATAAGATCAATAATCTTATATCCATTCAGCTTCACGTCGCCATTCACGATTGCTCCGACACTCGTTGAGATGAATCCTCGACCGGTTTCAGCGATAGCAACACCATGAATATATGGATAATCAAACGTGTTGCCCGCAACCACCTGCTCTGCATAATCACCCGAACTACGTCCGAAAGCCTCGCCGGCATTTCTGCGGAACTCAGTCTGATAGCCTACAAAGGATATATCCTTTATATAGGGGACTCCGAAATCAACATCAGCCTCAAAGCCGGCACTTCCGTCGCGAGAGAAATGGGCAGGACCGGCCACTCTTGTAAATCCATTAATGATAAGGACGGGAGTTTTATCTTTTCCGGAATTTCTGAGGGCAAGCGTCTCTGAAGGGAATGACATTCCGCCATCATTGGCTGCTACAATCTTGAAAGAATGAATCTCCTGGTCATCTATCTTGACCATGAAATTCGCAGCAGAAGTCGTTCCGAGAAGATGGAATCCAAGTTCATTCCCCGTTCTCTCATAAACCAGATACTTTGAAGGCATCGCAGTCGGTTCGAGACGGTCAGGGGTAGGTTCCCACGCAAGCCGATAGAGACCCTTTTTCTCTTTTCTAATATAGAAATTCTTTACGGGTAGAGGCTGAACAATGAATTTACGGTCTTTTCTTTCAGCCACAAAACGTCCGACAGCTTTATAAATGCTCCTGCCAACAGTAAACCGGAAGGCGGGATCAAGCGCATACATCATATCAGCAAAATTCTGATGGCTCATAAACTCGATGAGGGAAGTCGGGACCTCAGGCACCCGAGCTTCAACGTATGACTCATCTACCATTGAACGTCTTGTCCAGTTTGGCTCCCACGTCATGCGTATGTCATTCGTGATCTGACGCATAAGCATGTCGGTGAGCGTCCTGGAATTAGCTCTTGCCGTTCCGTCGACGTATGAGTCTCCACCATTAGTATAATAGATGCCGAGTGTTCCTATGAAGCTATCATCTGCACGCTTTCCGGCATCTGAATGAAGGGCAACCGTGACATCAACAGGAATCTTAAGTCCATCCTGAGAAGGGAGGACACGAGATCCTCCGGCCAGATAGTTCACCCAATGACCACGCGAAGTATAGTCGTCCTTATAATCATCGTTGCCATGATAAGGGGAATAGACAAATTCAGGAATGCCGGCCCAATGAAGCCAGTAGCGAGCGCCCTCCAGGAATCTGGGAAGTCCCGATGTCTTGAAAGTCGGAAGGTTTCTGGATTTCTCGCGAAACGCGTTTACGATCTCCTCATTCTCTTCCTGCTCCTCCCGTTCCTGTTTCTCCTCTTCTGTCTCCTCAGTTTCCTCTCCGGCTTCCTCTTCATTCTCCTCCTCTTCTACAGTCTGCTCAGGATCATTCTCTGCCTCTTGCTTCGCCTCTTCTGCAATCGCCTCCTCTTCTGGAGTAGACGGATCAAGATATATATCCGAACGAAAATTGCTTCTGGCAATATTACCCATTCCTCCGCCTATTTTAATTGCATCAGCAGTCACGACTGCGCCCTCAGTCTTTGAAAGGTTTGTCAGGGTCACGATCGGTTCCGTATCGCTGTAGCCGGCTTCAAGAGGAAACGTGCCAAGATAGATCCATGTTCCTCCTCCCATAGTCTGATTGACAAGAAACTCTCTTGTTCCACCGGAATAATTAACCGTGTAGTGGGCATCAGTTGCGGAATTAGGCAGACTTTTATAGCTAATATAGATGGCATATTCACCAGCCTCAGGGATATCGGCATACCAGGCCGCGATTGAGGGAGTGCCGTTTGTAACTGTCGTGGTCTGGCGATAAGTTCCATTCTCAAAAGGATTCTCAGTGTCGCGGAAATCCGGAAGATCATAGATGAATCCTTCCTCTTCACCGGTGGTCCATTTCGCTGAAGCTGAAACTTCCTTATAATACGGCTGAGAGAATATCTGTCCGCCCTCATTTGTATCATTGTCAACAATAACCTCGTGGCTATTGACATCCCTCTCCTTAGGAAGCAAGACGTATGCACCTGCATTTTCAATCATAGGCACTGCGTATGGCACAATATAGCTCAATGTGTGAGTGTCTTCCGTAACTCCAAAAAGTTGAGGACGCTGCCAAAGCCACGCTCCATTATCCGTTGCTTTCTTGCCACGCTTGAAATATCTACCATGGCTATGCCACATAGCGACAATATCTCCATCCATGCCCTTCTTTGCCGTAACGATTTTATTGACAGGACGTACAAACGGGATATTGGTGCGATATTTTTCCGGAAGCTTATCCACTGTGGTGATATAATAGGAATAATTCCTGTCTCCCACATTCAGAACTACATCATATCCGGAAATAGAATCCGGAAGGATAGAGGTGATCTTCTCTTTCATTCCGGTGATCAACTCCTGACTGACGGGCAAGAATGTGAAATTCCGGTTAAGCTTAACTTGTGCAACTCTTGAAAGGTGGTCAGGCTTGACACTGTTTACCCTCAGGCCGCCGGGATTAAGATTCTCCGGCACCCACATGACCACCTCCTCATTCACAAGAAGGGTGAGGCTGTCGTTTTGCGGCACTTCTACCGGGGCTACATATTTCTTATGATTAATTGCATTGCTCCGACGTCTTTTCTTTCGTGTTGCACGTCCGGTAGTTTTTCTTTTTCCGGAAGACTTTCCTGCTGCCGTGCCCTTTTTTGCAGTGGTTGAAGAAGCTGTTTTCTTTTTTCCCGAAGTTGTGGCAGACTTCTTTCCCCCTTTACTCGTTGAAGCACCTTTTTTTGCAGAAGCCGAAGTCCCTTTCTTTGAAGTTCCCTTTTTTGCTGTAGCTGTTGTTTTAGATTTAGTATTCTTTTTAGTCACAGCGTAAGATTCAGAGATTCCTACACATATAATAGCCACAACAAGGGCTAAAACTATGCTGAGATATTTGTTTTTAAACATTTTTTTAGTCTGAAAAAGATTATGAGGAGGTGGTGAGTTTTGTATATTCTCTACAAAATTAGGTAAAAAAAGGCAACTTTCAAAACAGCCATTACCGTTTTATCATTATTTGGAGAGTTTCAACGAGATTTTTCGTTTATTTTTTTTGCAATTTCAAAATAAAGATATACCTTTGCCATCTCAACGAGAAATCTCGTTGAGATTATCCACTTCAATAACCACCATCCATCTCCATAATTGCAGCCTATGAAACATCTGATTCTAATTATCCTATCGCTGATCGGCACAATTAATGCCTATGCTCAGGTTGATGTCACAGGAAAAGTGATTGATAAAGAGAATGAGGAATCTCTGGCTGGAGCCTCAGTGATAATCAAGGGTTCTGACGGTAAAATCAAAAAATTCTTCACGACAAAAGGGGATGGCCTTTTCTCCATTAAAGTAGGAAATACCGATGGGTGTCGACTTGAGGTGTCGATGATGGGGTTTGCAAAACAAACAATACAACTTGACAGCGCCTCCTATCCCTTAACAATTCTTCTTGAACCAGGGGCAACGATATTGAAAGAAGTCGCTGTGAAAGCAGACAAGATAAAGGAGCAGGGCGACACCATCTCCTATCGTGTCAATGCTTTTGCTCAGACACAAGACCGCTCTATCGGAGACGTGCTTAAACGGATGCCGGGAATCAATGTTGAGAAATCAGGCAAAATTCAATATCAGGGAAACGACATCAACAAATTCTATATCGAGGGCTCCGATCTACTTGGTGGGAAATATGGAATTGCAACCAATGGTATTAATCATGAGGATGTAGGCGCAGTAGAGGTAATGGAAAATCATCAGCCTATGCAAGTATTGTCTGGTATTTCATTTTCTGATAAAGCAGCCATAAATCTTAAATTAAAGAATAAGGCGAAAGCCACATGGTCATTCCATGGAAATGCCGCCGGGGGATTTTCCTGTCAACCTCACGGTGGAATCTGGAACGGCGAACTATTCGCAATGGCAATTATGCCAGGATTCCAGAATATGACCACAATCAAGACAAATAATTCCGGAGAAGACATTTCGAATTATATCCGAAATTTCTTCACCAGCACGAGAGGCACTGATTTGAATAAATATATCGGAGTGTCGCTTCCAACAGTGCCGAATCTAAGCCTTAAACGCACTCTTTTCAACCGTTCTGCACTAATATCGGTCAATAGCCTCGTAAAAATGCGAAATGCAGAATTCAAGTCACAAATCGATTATCTCTTTAAAAATATCAGTGCTGATGCATCGGGCATCACAACTTATTTCCTGAATGACGGCGAAAGAATCATCACGGAGAATCGGGATGGATCTGAACATTCCCATTCCCTTTCAGCAAAATTCATCTATGAGCTGAATCAAAAAACCACTTTCATAAACAACACACTTAGAACCAATCTTGACTGGGATAATCTTAGGCACGGAGTCAATGGTTCGCTATCAAACAATCAGGAGGCTTCATTCCCGGATTTTTATTTAGGAAACGACTTCAAACTCATCAGAAGAATAAAGGGCAAGCATCTTGTCACGATAACAAGCAGCAATGAATGGGAGTCATTGCCACAGACTCTGGATGTCAGCCTCGAAAGAAATAATAGGGGAGTAGGAATAATGTCGCAAAACATCCGGGATCATGCATTTTATACAAATGAAAGCGTAGCCTACGCCTTCTCCATCAGTGGGGTCACCGTGAGTTTTGAGAGTGGCATTAAAGGCTACTTACGAAGCATGAAGTCAGATCTGACAGGACTTAAAGATATTTCCGGATCAACCGGGTATCCGGAGAATATGACAAACGTCGTCAACACCAATTATCTGACCCTTTATTTAACTCCTAAATTTGAATACTGGGTGAAAAGGGTTAATCTGACTCTAAACACTCCCGCAAGTTTCGCTCATTATTCGTTCAACAAAACGTTGGCCAACAGAAATGAAGTTTATTTCTCTCCATCACTTAGCCTGAACTGGAAACCCAATAGTCGAGTATCTTTGAGTTTCAGAGGTGGAACAGGGCGGTCTCCGATGAATCTCAACCTGATTCAACCAGGACTTGTCATGACAAACTATCGTTCTTTCCGACAGGGTGTCGACAACTTCTATAACTCCTCATCCCAAAATCTGTCGTCAAGATTCTCCTATAAATATACAAGATATGGCATTTTCGCGAATGCGTTTGTAATGCAATCATGGTCGCATACTCCCTACACAATGACGCAACAACTTTATGGAGATTATATTGTGTATTCCTATTCTCCCGCGAAAAGCGATTCCAAAATGCTTATTACAAATGGAAGCTTGGGAAAAACACTCGACTTCATCAATGGAAGCTTTAATCTTAACGGATCATTCAACCATCAGGAATCTATGCTTATTTCCGAAAACTCTATGGTTAATTCTGTGGGTAAGTCATGGTCCGCAGGAGTGAAAATAAGCGGAGCTCCACTGAGATGGATCGGATTTGATTATAAATTCCATATTTCGTCAAGTCAACTATCCATCAATTCCTCAGATGCGCCTTGGTTGGAAAATATGGAGAATGAATTATTGATAAACATTATGCCCAATCAAAAATGGGAATGGCACATCAATGGGGAACACTATCATAATGAGCTAACATCCGACCATTTCAAAAATACGTTTCTGATGGATACTAAACTGATCTTCAAAATGACGAAACGTGTGGAATTTTCAGTAAACCTATCAAATATCCTGAATCAAAAAACATATAGCTATACAACCTATAACGATCTGAGCTCATTCAAGAGTCTCCGGAAACTCAGAGGTAGGGAAATCATGATGACGATATCAATCCGAAAATAAGAATATAATATGGACGACAAAGAGAAACTAACTGAAAAAGAGGAAGAAACCATGCTTCTTCTTTGGGACCACGGCCCTTGCTCCGTGAAAGAACTTGTGACGTTTTATCCCGAGCCACGACCGCACATCAATACGGTATCTTCGTTTGTGAGATCGCTTGAAGTAAAAGGATATGTGGGACACGAACAAGGTCGCTACGGATCGTTCAATTATTTTGCTATTAAATCCCGCTCCGACTATCGAAAAAACGCTATCGGAAAAATGATCGGAAAGTATTTTGGCAATTATTTCTCCCTCGTATCGCATTTGGTTAAGGAAGAGAAAATTAATGCCGGGCAACTGAAGGAGCTTCTCGATATGGTTGAAAACAAGAAAAAGGATTAACCTATGGAATCTCTGTTTAAATATTCCCTTTCTGTTTCAATCCCACTGATCATTCTTTGGGCATCATATCACTGGAGTCTTTCCAAGGGAAACTGTTTCAGAGCAAACAGGATCACAATATTCATCATTTATGCAGCCAGTCTGACAATGATGCCTTTGATCTCATATTTCAACTTTTCCCCGTTTCAAATTCCAGACGTTGCCCCTACGACAGCAAACGGTGCGACTTCGGATGAGTCGTTCGACTGGTTTCATCTTTTTTCGGTTATCTGGAGCATAGGAGCCGGAATCATCTTTGTGGCTACAATGGCAGAATTGTTACGGATTCAAGTAATAAAGAGGAAATGTCAGATAGTTTCACACAATGGACAGACAATCTTTCTTAGCGATAATCCTGACCTGTTGCCCTTCAGTTTCGGTAATATTATTGTGATGAACCGCATGGATTTTCAAGAAAATGCCGACACAATAATCCTTCATGAAACAGCCCATAAGATCTGCTGTCATTCTGTAGACCTGCTTCTTTCCCAAATCGTTGCCACACTCTGCTGGTATAATCCGGCCTCATGGCTCTTGACTCGTGATCTCAAGACATTGCATGAATATCAGGCCGACGACTATGTGTCGAAGTCAGGGTCAGACCTGAAGCACTATCAGATGTTTCTAATCGGAAGGGCATCCGGCACAAAATTTCCTCACATCGCAAATAATCTGAACTATAGCCAGATCAGCAATAGAATCTCAATGATGAACCATAAAGAAGAGGAAGGATCACGATCATCCGTAAGGTTCGCGTTGCCATTTATCGGACTGATAATGGCGATAACAATAGTTGCGTTCCCTCCGGTAAGGAGCGTTGTCTCTCCGGATATCCAGGCATCATCATCCTCAAAGGAAAGTGACCTCGAAAAAATCAACATCTATGTTGAAGGAGAGAAAGTTTCGATGGAGGACCTGCAGGACCTTCCGAAATCAGAAATTAAGGCGATCACTGTGTCGAAAAAAGACAACAGGGTAGACATAGAGATGAAAGAAAACTATAAATCTAAATAAAGCCACAATGAAAAAAATCATGACATTAGCGGCAACGGCACTTATTGCAGCCGCAGCTTTCGCGCAACAGAAAGCCGACATAATCGTCAGCTACGACTGTAGCGCGAAGGATTGGAGATCGGACACTACAAACGTGACAAAAATGACGCTTCTTGCAAATTCAAAGGAGGCAAAGTTTTTCAACGACATCTCCCTTTGGAACGATTCTCTTTCCTCCACCCCGGAAGGAGCGAAAAAACTCCGGGAAATTCTGATGGCAGCTTGCGTGATCCGGACTCCTGACGGAGGAGTCGTTGTTGATATGCGTAAGGGTCCCACAAAAAAGATACATACCTATGTATTCACGAATGCTCCGACCGAGACACTCCGATATTATTCAAAACTTGGAGATGAACAAGTCTATTATGATGAACCGCTTGGGGAACAGACATGGGAAATCGGCGACTCAACAGCCACAATCATGGGCTATGAGTGTATCTCCGCAGAAACCGAATATCACGGTAGAAAATGGAAAGCATGGTTTACCCCCGAGATTCCGGTTCCATTCGGTCCCTGGAAACTTCACGGACTTCCCGGACTGATTCTTAAGGCGGAAGCTGACAATGGGAATGGATATGTTGCAACAGGCCTCGAAGAGACCGACCGCACCATGACCCCCATGTATTCTCCCGAAAACTATGATAAAACCGATAGGAAAAAGGCTCTTGCAAATCATGAGCACTTTCTTAACAACATAGCCTCAGTCGCAAGAGCGAAATTCGGTTCGAGCGTCAGAGTCAATCCGGAAAGTAAAGCGGCAACGAAATATGATGCTGAGAAATATTCCAATGAACCGGATTATAAAACAGGAGAAAAGTAGGATAATGGCATTGTGCGGTCTGATCCGTTGCTCAAGTTTGGATTAAGAACGTGTCGGCTCTTGCAGGAGAGAAAATAAATTACTATTTTTGCGAGAAAGAAACAAAAGACCTAAAAATCCTATAGGAAATGCCAACAAAACCTTTTCATTATCAGGAGCCGTTTCCACTCGGACCTGACACCACCGAGTATCAGCTCATCACGAAAGACTACGTGAAGACAGAAGACTGGAATGGCCACGAGATGCTTGTGGTTGATCCTGAAGCTCTGACTGTGATCGCCAACGTAGCAAGCCACAATTGTTCCTTCATGCTCCGCAGGGAACATAACGAAATGGTAGCCAAGATTCTTCATGATCCCGAAGCCTCTGAAAACGATAAATTTGTGGCTCTCACGATGCTTAGAAATGCTGAAATAGCAGCCAAAGGCGTTCTGCCATTCTGTCAGGACACGGGCACATCCATCTGTGCTGCATATAAGGGCCAGCATGTCTGGACCGGATGCAACGATGAGGAGAAGATCGCTTTGGGAGTCTACAAGACATACACCGAAAATAATCTCCGTTATTCCCAGAACGCCCCTCTCACCATGTATGATGAGGTGAACACCGGTTGCAATCTTCCTGCTCAGATAGAGATTCATGCCACGGAAGGAAGTGAATACAATTTCCTTTTCGTGGCCAAAGGTGGAGGATCAGCAAACAAAACCTACCTCTATCAGGAGACAAAGGCAATCCTTAACAAGAAGACTCTTGTTCCGTTCCTAATCGAGAAAATGAAGACTCTCGGCACAGCTGCATGTCCTCCTTATCACATCGCATTCGTTATCGGTGGAACTTCAGCAGAGATGAATCTCGCCACTGTAAAGAAAGCATCAGTGAAATACTATGACAATCTTCCCACAAAGGGAAATGAATACGGACAGGCTTTCCGCGATGTAGAACTTGAGAAGGAACTCCTTGAGGCAGCCCATAATCTCGGACTCGGCGCCCAGTTTGGAGGAAAATATTTCGCTCACGATGTGAGAGTTATCCGTCTTCCTCGTCATGGTGCCTCTTGTCCTGTCGGAATGGGAGTCAGCTGCTCGGCCGACCGTAATGTTAAGGCAAAGATCAACAAGGATGGTCTCTGGATTGAGAAACTCGACGAATTCCCTGGCGAACTCATTCCTGTAGAACTGCGTAATGCAGGTGAGGGAGACGTAATCAAGATTGATCTTGACCGTCCCATGGAAGAGGTGCTTGCTGATCTCAACAAGTATCCTGTTTCAACCCGCCTTTCCCTCAAAGGCACCATTATAGTTGGACGCGACATTGCACATGCAAAGATAAAGGAACGTCTTGATGCCGGAGAGCCTATGCCGCAATATCTGAAGGATCATCCGATTTACTACGCCGGACCTGCCAAGAAACCGGAGGGTCTTCCTTCTGGATCTTTCGGCCCGACAACAGCCGGACGAATGGACTCATACGTTGATCAGTTCCAGGCAGCCGGAGGTTCGATGATCATGATCGCAAAGGGCAACAGAAGCCAGCAGGTCACTGATGCATGTAAGAAACACGGCGGTTTCTATCTTGGCTCGATCGGAGGTCCGGCAGCTATTCTTGCCAAAAACTCCATCAAGAATGTGGAACTTCTCGAGTATCCCGAGCTTGGAATGGAAGCAATATGGAAAATCGAAGTGGAAGATTTCCCGGCGTTCATTCTCGTTGACAACAAGGGCAATGATTTCTTCAAGCAGATCAAGCCCCGCTGTCCGATGGATGCATGCAAGTGATCATTCCCTGTCTTCTGCAATAAATAACCATCAATCCATAAGCCCCTTTCGGATTTCCGGAGGGGGCTATATGGGTTAATAATGGATTAATCGGAAACCAATAACCAGAATATCATGAAACGAAACATTGTTTGTGCCTCTCTGTTGCTTATGGCTTCAGGATTATTGACCGGCACTTCATTCGCCGCTTCGTTGAATCCTGTTGCCGACCGGAAAACTGAATCCGGAAAATTTGAAGCGGGAAATGGAACTTTTCTCCTTAACGGAGAGCCATTTGTGGTGAAAGCGGCGGAACTTCATTATCCCCGTATCCCCAAACCATATTGGGACCAGAGGATAAAGCTCTGCAAAGCTCTCGGCATGAACACAATCTGCCTCTACACTTTCTGGAACTCCCATGAACCGAAGGAGGATCAGTTTGATTTCACGGGTCAGAATGATCTCCGGGAATTCGTGAAACTTTGTCAGGATAACGACATGAAAGTGATTCTTCGTCCCGGGCCATACGTTTGTGCGGAATGGGAGATGGGCGGTCTTCCCTGGTGGCTCCTTAAGAAGAAAGATATTAAACTCCGGGAGAATGATCCATATTTCCTGGAGCGTGTCAATAAATTCCAGAAAGCTGTGGCTGAACAAGTGGGCGATCTCACTGTCTCCGATGGTGGCCCCATCATAATGGTGCAGGTGGAAAATGAATATGGATCATACGGGGAGGATAAACCATACGTTGCCAACATCCGCGATATGTTGCGCAATAACTTCGGAGATGATGTGACTCTTTTCCAATGTGACTGGTCGTCAAACTTCACCCGCAATGGACTTGATGATCTAATCTGGACAATGAACTTCGGAACCGGAGCGAATATCGATCAGCAGTTTGCTCATCTTAAAGAGCTAAGGCCGGAGAGCCCACTGATGTGTTCGGAATTCTGGAGCGGTTGGTTCGACAAATGGGGTGCAAATCATGAGACACGCCCTGCTGCCGACATGATCGCCGGGATTGACGAAATGCTATCTAAAGGAATATCTTTCAGCCTCTACATGACTCATGGAGGAACCAACTGGGGGCATTGGGCCGGTGCTAACTCTCCCGGGTTTGCCCCCGACGTAACTTCCTACGACTATGATGCCCCGATAAGCGAAAGTGGACAGACCACTCCTAAATATTGGGAACTCAGGAAAACACTGGAAAAATATTACGATGGAAAGAAACTTCCGAAGGTTCCTGCAACAATCAAGCCTATTTCAATAAATAAGTTCTCATTCTCAGAGGTAGCTCCATTATTCTCTAATCTTCCGGATTCAAAAACCGACAAGAACATCAGGACAATGGAGGAATACGATCAGGGATTCGGAAGTATCCTCTACCGCACTACGCTTCCAGAGTTAAAAGAGGGAGCGCTGCTTACCGTCAACGATCCACATGACTTTGCACAAGTTATTGTCGACGATAAATATGTTGGGAAACTGGATCGTCGAAATGGAGAGAAGCAGATCGCTATTCCTTCTTGCAAAAAGGGTGCGAAACTCGACATCCTTGTCGAAGCTATGGGGCGCATAAATTTTGGACGCGCGATAAAAGATTTCAAAGGAATCACCGGAAACGTGACAATCACTGAAGACAGAAATGGATATCCCTTTGTTTGTGATCTTAAGAATTGGGAGGTATTCAACCTTGAAGACACCCCCGAATTCTATGACTCAATGGAGTATTTTCCAATCGAAGCATTCTCTGCAGGTCCTGACGGTCGTCTTCCGAGAGGCGTATATCGTGGCTCTTTTAACGTGTCCAAACCATCCGACACTTTCCTGAATTTTGAAACATGGGGCAAAGGGCTGGTTTATGTCAATGGACACCCCCTTGGCAGAATATGGGAAATCGGACCGCAACAAACCCTTTACATGCCTGGATGCTGGCTCAAGAAAGGGGAGAATGAGATAATGGTTTTCGATATTCTTGGTCCGAAGGAGGCAGCGTCTGAAGGATTGAACGCTCCGCTGCTTGACAATCTTCAAGTTCAAAAACCTCTTACTCATCGTCAGGAAGGGGAGACCCTTAACCTTACCGGGTTAGCTCCTGTAATGACTGGATCATTCAACGCCGGCAACGGATGGCAGGAACGTCTTTTTGAATCACCGGTCGAAGGGCGCTACATCTGTCTTGAAGCTGTCAATTCCATAAATGGGAAAGAGCAGGCTGCCATTGCGGAGTTTTATGTGCTTGATGAAAATGGAGAAAGATTGTCGCGTGAGCCTTGGATTGCTGACTATGCCGACAGCGAAGATGTGAAGGGTGTCAACAGATCTGCTGATAAACTTTTCGATCTTCAGGAATCAACCTATTGGAGCACATCTGCAGGCGATCCATTCCCGCATTACGTTGTCATCGATCTTGGCTCAGAAAAGAAGATAAGCGGTATTCAATATCTTCCCAGAATGGAAGCCGATGTGCCGGGAGCAATCAAGGACTTCAAGGTCTACACAAGCAAAACACCATTCAAGAAATAATTCTGACCATATACACAGTCGGAGCAAACACTGTGGATTCCAAAAAAATTCCCCCCGGAAGATGCTTCCGAGGGGAATTTTTGTTGGAATCCAATTGATTTAGAGGGCTGCTTTCACAGGAGTGAACAGAAGTGTGAGCTGCTGTTTAGCGAAAGGCATCCTGTGCTGCTCAAGAGGAAGAGCTCCCCAGCTGTTGATACCTCCGACACCACTCTGGGCGCTGTCGAGCAGCAGATTCACGTATGGAGCCTTCTCTACCTCCTGAGAATGACGCTGCGTCTTGTAGTCACCATTGTCAAGGGATGCGATAGAGTAGCGGGTTGCTCCGCCATAGAATGGAGCGGAAGAAGTGATCAGAAGTCCACGTCCACCCTTATCAGTCTGAAGCCATGTGCGAACATCGCTCTTGGTTCCTGTTTCCTGCGGGCGGATATAAGAGTAAGCTTGTTCTTCAGCTGTCTGAGTGTACTGTCCAAGGAAGGCAGACGACTTGCGGTCGATATAGTTCTCGATCGGTCCACGACCATAGAAATTCGAGATATCCATTGTCGTAGGCATCTGCATCTGAACTCCGAACCTGAACATTTCCGGAACATCCTTAGCGTCAGCATCCGGAGTAAAGACTGAATTCATAAGAATCTGCCCATCGGCATTGATGGCGTAAGTGAGATTCAATGTGGAATGCACTGTCGGCATCTTATACTCGGCCGACACCATCACTGCTCCGTTCTTAACCTCAGAAACATCGAAATTCTTGAGCTCCATTGCCGGATTCCTCCACACGGCACGTTTTACAGCGAGATTTGCGCCGTAATCGTTATCGGTCGGAGCACGCCAGAATTCTGGAGTGAGCTTTCCATCTTCGGCTATCATCGAAACTCCATCCACAACATACTGACAGATCATGCCATCCTGACGGTCAAATTCAATATGAACGTTGGGAGAAGTAATCACCAGACGATTGTAGTTGTTATTATTGACCTTAAGTGGCTTTTCAGATGCATTGAGAACAGGATCTGTGAATTTATAATCACTTATTGGAAGCTGAACACGTGCCTGAATATGACCTGCGGGAATCAGCTGTGACTCTTTCAATGTCACAAATTCAACATTGAGCATAAGCTCCTTGTCAGTGGCTGGAAGAGTGTAAGGGAGTGTAACGGTAGCCTTACCCTGAGGCGCGATCTTCGGAAGAGCAACTGTGCCGCTCTCAATCGACTTACCATTTTCAAGGAGAGTCCAACGGAGTTCATAGTTGCTGAGATCCATAAAGAAGTTCTCGTTATAGACTTCAACCTTGCCTGCCTTCAGATCAACGGGAGTAGCCCAGATGCTCTGATACTGATGACGAACTTCCTCCATGTGAGGATTAGGCACGCGGTCGGGCGAGATGAGGCCGTTGTCGCAGAAGTTGTTGTCGGAAGCATCATAGGGATTGTAGTCTCCACCATAGGCATAGATCATTGTTCCGTCTTCATTATACTTACGGAGTCCCTGATCCACAAAGTCCCAGATAAAACCACCCTGGTTGATTGCATCACGGCGTGTGAGATCCATATATTCCTTGAATCCGCCTCCACTGTTGCCCATAGCATGGTTATATTCACACTGTATGATGGGACGGTCTGACTTTGGGTTAGTGGAATACTTCTCAACCCAGTCATGACTTGCATACATCGGGCAATAGATATCGGTCCAACGGTTCAGGCCCGCGCGCTCATACTGCACCGGACGTGAGGGATCCTCAGCCTTGATCCAATCGTAAACCTTTTCGAAATTAGGACCATCACCAGCTTCATTACCCATACTCCATATAATCACAGAAGGATGGTTAAAGTTTCTGGCCACATTGCGTTCGTTGCGCTCACGATGAGCCTTCTCCCATTCAGGACGGATTGCAAGAGTCTGATCGCCATAACCCATTCCGTGGCTTTCGAGGTTAGCCTCGGCTACGACATAGATACCAATTGAGTCACACAGGTCATACCACAGATTGTCGTTGGGGTAATGGCTGGTGCGAACACCATTGATATTATTCTCCTTCATGATCTTAAGATCCTGGAGCATGCGCTCGCGGCTTACAACATATCCGCCATCGGGATCAAGCTCATGACGGTCGACACCTTTTATAATAATAGGCTGACCGTTTACGAGGAGCTGACGGTCCTTGATCTCAACCTTACGAAAACCAACCTTCACAGGAACGGTTTCTATGGTTTTCCCTCCTGAAGACAATGTTGCGGTAAGAGTGTAAAGTTCAGGAGTTTCAGCAGTCCATTTAAGGGGATTCTTAACTTCAAGAACAGCCTGTTGCTTTCCGGAACCCTTCACCGTGGTTGATGCAACAGTCTGGCCATCGGGCGCTGTAAGCGTAAGGTCAACTGCCGGAGAACCTTTAAGGTTAAGATCAACGGTGAGAACTCCATCCGTGTAGTTATTAATAAGGTCGGGGGTCACACGGATATCCTCAAGACGATTTGTCTTAGGACGGGTGTAGAGATAGCTGTCGCGTGCCACTCCACTGAGACGCCAGAAGTCCTGGTCTTCAAGATAACTACCGTCATTCCAACGGAAAACCTGGAACGCGATCACATTCTCCTGACCCGGTTTGATGAATTTAGTGATGTCGAATTCAGGTTCAAGTTTTGAATCCTCACTATATCCAACGAACTTGCCATTCACCCAAAGATAGAGATTTGAGGTGACAGAACCGAAATGAGCGATGATCTCCTCTCCGCTCCAGTCTGCCGGGATGTTAAACGTGCGGCGATATGAGCCAACATGGTTATTGGCAGTGGGGATTGCAGGCGGATTGCTCGGGAAATCATTTCTCCAACCATATCCGACATTGACATACTGGGGATCGCCATAGCCGTTAAGCTCCCAGTTTCCGGGCACAGGCATAGTGCCCCAGCCTTTATCGTTGAAATTTACGGCGAAAAAATCCAAGGGGCGCTGATCTGCGTCATTAACCCAATTGAACTTCCACTGGCCATTGAGCGACACACGCTTCTGCTCCTTTGGTGTAAAAGCGGTGTGCATCGGTAGCCTGTTAACCTGATTCACGTTGGGGTCCTGCCATTCCTTGAATGTCTGCCCCGAGGCAGCCAGCGTTGAGGCTGCCAGAAGTGTAGCAAAATATAGTTTCATGGCTATTGGTTAAAGTTTGTCACAAAGTTACTGATTTTTATTGAAATCAGAAAACCTTCGTAATTTTTCAGTATTTCTTTTGCTAATGAATAGGGTAAATCCCATTGCCATGTATCCAAGAATAAAATAAATCACTGCGTAGGCAAGAAACCAAATCTCATCCCTATTGAAGAAACACCAGGTCCCGAGCAGAAAAGCCAGAGACGAAATCAGCGGGAGACTCCAATAGATTCTGATATTCTTCCCGCTAAAATAACCCAAAACGACAAAATAGACGGGATTGAAAATAAAAAACAGAAACATGCAGATAGCCATTCCGGTTTCAGCAGGGGAGAATTCCGCTACAAGAAAAGGGAGCAGAAACATCACTGTAACAGAAATTAACCTGCAGAGGAATGAATTGTGCTTTCCGAATTTGATCATATCTTATCTGGACCGACTACTGAAATCAACTGAGAGCCTGGTTAAGGTCAGCGAGAATATCGTCGACATCTTCTATTCCAACTGAAAGACGCACGAGGTCGGCAGGGACACCGGCAGCCTTCAGCTGTTCATCAGTCAATTGGCGATGGGTGTGGCTCGCAGGATGAAGAACACATGTTCGGGCATCAGCTACATGGGTCACTATAGAGATAAACTTTAGCTTATCCATAAACTCAATAGCCTCTTCCCGGGTTCCTTTAAGGCCAAAAGAGATGACTCCACAAGTTCCGCATGGCATCTGTTTCCTGGCGAGATCGTAATATTTATTGCCTTCAAGTCCGGCATAGTTAACCCAGCTCACTTTCGGATGTTTCTCAAGCCATTGAGCAACTTTCAGGGCGTTTTCACAATGGCGCGGCATTCTGAGATGGAGAGTTTCAAGACCAAGATTCAGGAGGAAAGAATTGTGAGGTGAGGGGATTGAACCGAGATCACGCATCAGCTGAGCTGTAGCTTTCGTTATAAAAGCGTTCTTTCCGAAAGCCTTGGTATAAGTCAGTCCATGATATGACTCATCTGGTGTGGTGAGCCCGGGAAACTTCTCAGCGTGAGCTTCCCAATCGAAATTACCGCTGTCAACTATCACACCTCCCACACTGGTGGCATGACCGTCCATATACTTTGTAGTAGAATGAGTGACTATATCCGCCCCCCATTCAAAAGGACGGCAATTTATAGGAGTGGCAAAAGTGTTGTCAACAATTAGAGGAACACCATTTTCATGAGCCACCTTAGCGAATTTTTCAATGTCGAGAACATCATTGCTGGGATTCGATATCGTCTCCCCGAAAATGAGTTTGGTATTCGGACGGAATGCCGCTGCAATCTCCTCCTCGGTTGAGTCCGGGGAAATGAAACTACATTCAATACCCATTTTCTTCATGGTTACTGCGAAAAGGTTGAATGTGCCTCCATATATTGCAGAGGAACAAACAAAATGATCGCCAGCGGAACAAAGGTTAAAGACCGCATAGAAATTTGCGGCCTGTCCGGAAGAGGTCAGAATTGCTGCAACACCCCCTTCAAGTTCGGCAATTTTTGCTGCTACAGCATCATTTGTCGGGTTCGCGAGCCGGGTATAGAAGTAGCCGTTCTCCTCAAGGTCGAAGAGTCGTGCCATCTGCTCGGATGTGGAATATTTAAAGGTTGTGCTCTGAATTATCGGGAGCACGCGGGGCTGGCCGTTTTCCGGTTTCCACCCTCCCTGCACACATATCGTGCCGGCGTTAAGTTTCTCTTTCATAAATCAAATTATCTAAGGAACAGCATTAAGCTAATGCAAAATTACATATTATTGAGAATATGGCAATAAATAAATCCTCAAATATGAAGTTATGACAACACCCCTCTCTTTTTTCACCCTGAACTATAATTCAAAAAAAATGTGCGGTTCAATTGAGCCGCACATTTTTTTGAATGGTTAATACTTATTATCAAAGAAGAGAGATCGACCGACGGATAAAGTCGTTGAGACTTTCACCCTTCAGGAGATGACTCTGAAGGAGTGCGAGATCAATGATCTGCTTAACCTTTGGCTGACCGGCAGCATATTCTGATACAATATCAGATTCCTGCTTCCGAAGTTCTGCCACTTTATCCTGTTTCCCACTCAAATCTGGAGCCTGCTCTTTCTTATCAGATGCCTCTTTTTCAGCATCTGCAATTTCCTTATTGAGCGAGTCGATTTCAGAGCGGATGGGGGCCACACGAGAAGAGAGGGCAGAAGTAGCATCTTCGATAATGCCTTTCACAACCGGCTGGTTGGTATTGACAATAATCTCGTAGCTATCGCCAAACTGCGCAAACATGGCAGCTTGAGGCTGGAGCTCAGCCATATCCTTCATCCGTCGCATATATTCATTCTGAGTGACCGTTGCCGGAGCTGCCTTCTCGCTGAGAGCGGCGAAAGTCACAATGAAGTCCGCCTTCTCAATGTGAGGGATCTGACTCTTTATTATGGTGCTCATTATGTCTGTCTGCTCAGGTGTCAAACCAGCCTCCGCTTTGTCATCCTTGACAATAAGGCGCTCCGGGATATCGGAATCCACACGCACGAAATGAGTCTTTTCAAGTTTCTGCTCCAGAAGACCCACAATATGCGGATCAAGCTGCCCGTCCATTACAAGAACGTTATAACCCTTCTGTTCAGCTGCGTCAACATAAGCAAACTGAGCAGTTGGATCAGTAGAGTAGATATAGACCACATCATTGTTCTTATCAGTCTGTGTTGCCTCGATAAGCTTGCGATACTCCTCAAGAGTATAGTAGTTGCCTTTAACATCCTTCAGGAGGAAGAATTTCTTTGCAGATTCAAAGAACTTCTCATCGGTCAGCATACCATATTCTATGAAGATCTTGATATCGTCCCATTTCGACTCATATTCCTTACGATCATCCTTAAAAAGCTTGTCGAGTTTCTCGGCAACTTTCTTGGAAATATAGGTCGAGATTTTCTTCACTTGCTGATCAGCCTGGAGATAGCTTCGGCTGACATTTAGCGGAATATCAGGGGAGTCGATTATGCCCTGCATAATTGTCATGAACTCCGGCACAACACCCTCAACTTGATCAGTCACGTAAACCTGATTGCTGTAGAGCTGGATACGATTTTTCTGAATATCAAAGTTTGCACTTATCTTAGGGAAATAGAGGATTCCGGTCAGGGTAAAAGGCTAGTCCATATTAAGATGGATCCAGATCATAGGATCTTCCTTGCCGGGCATCAGTTCATGATAGAACTTCAAATAATCTGCGTCAGTAAGATCGGCAGGTTTCTTGGTCCAGAGGGGTTCAGAAGAATTAATCACCTTGTCTTTATCGGTGTCAACCATCTTTCCGTCTTTCCACTCCTGCTCCTTGCCTGAGATGACCGGAACCGGGAGGAAACGGCAATATTTCTTGAGAAGAGTGTCAATCCGGGCCTGTTCCAGAAATTCTTTATTGTCGTCATCGATATAAAGAATGACGTCTGTGCCTCTGTCGGCTTTGTCAATCTCCTGCATTTCGAATTCAGGACTTCCGTCGCAACTCCATTCTACTGCCTTAGCACCCTCCTTATATGATAGCGAACGAATCACAACCTTCTTGGAAACCATGAAGGCTGAATAAAATCCGAGACCGAAATGGCCAATGATGGAATTAGCGGTATCTTTATACTTTGCCAGAAATTCCTCAGCTCCGGAGAAAGCTATCTGGTTGATATATTTGTTGATGTCGTCGGCATCCATACCAATGCCATGATCAGAGACGGTGAGTGTGCCGGCTTCTTTATCAACGGTCACCTTGACATTCATCTCTCCAAGCTCACCTTTAAACTCTCCAAAAGAGGAGAGAGTCTTGAGTTTCTGAGTAGCGTCAATAGCGTTGGAAACAAGTTCTCTCAGGAAGATCTCATGATCGCTGTAGAGAAATTTCTTAATCACGGGGAAAATGTTCTCAGTAGTAACCCCAATTTTTCCTGTTGTCATAATAGTTTTGTAATATGTTTTTTAGCCTTTCTCAATTTCAGGGCTCCTGAATCAGGAGCCCTGTGTCATGACAATCAAATATCGTGCCACATTTATAAAACAATCTCACGACCCCATAAGTTTTAAGGCCGGGATTCTATCACAGAAGCCCGGCCCATTCACAAAACATTAACAATGAGAAAATATTGATTTTATTTTCCAGGGAAAAGATTCTTTATCGCTCCTACGGAAGAAAGCACCGAAGATGCCTCATAGGGGATATAGACCGTTTTGTTATCCTTTCCGGTTGTCATTTCCCTGAGTGTGTCGATATATTTCATCGCCAACATATAGGTGGCCGGGTCGGTATTACTCTGAGCCACAGCCTCCGCTACCTTAAGAATTGCATCAGCCTCAGCTTTGGCATTCAGAATGATCGCCTGCGCCTCACCTTCTGCCCGCAATATCTCAGCCTGCTTCACAGCCTCAGCCTGATTTATCTTTGAAGCTTTCTCACCCTCCGACCGAAGAATCAGCGACTGCTTCTCGCCCTCGGCATTCAAAATTTCAGCACGCCTGTTGCGTTCAGCCTGCATCTGTTTCTCCATAGCCATCCTCACGCTCGCCGGAGGAGTGATGTCCTGAAGTTCAACCCGGTTCACCTTTACGCCCCACTTATTGGACGCCTCGTCAAGGATCACCTGAAGTTTGGAATTGATGGTATCGCGAGAAGTCAAGGTTTCGTCAAGCTCAAGTTCGCCGATCACGTTGCGGAGCGAAGTCTGGGTAAGCTTCTCGATAGCATTGGGAAGATTGTCAATCTCATAGACCGATTTCTTTGGATCCACAATCTGGAAATAAAGAAGCGCATTGATCTCGGTTGTCACGTTGTCACGGGTAATTACCTGCTGTGACGGAAAATCGTAGACTTGTTCACGAAGATCTATTGTTTTAGTGGCAACCATCGAAACATAATACTCGCCGCCAACCTTGCGGACCGAACGGGTATAAATTGTTTTTGAACGGTCAATAAAAGGAATCACAAAATTAATTCCAGGAGGAAGAACACTGTGAAAACGCCCGAGACGCTCAATGACACGCGTCTCACTCTGGGGCACAACTATGACGCCCATGTAGATTAAGGAGATTGCGAAAATCACCAATACTCCCGAAAAAATCCAGACAACCATGATGAGATATTTTAAAAGTTATGGAATTAAATTATTCTGAAAGAGGTTCTACGGTCAGAATGATGGAATCATATCCGGTCACGACAACTTCCGTGCCGCGGGGAATATGGGAATTTTTTGAAGAACGGACCTGCCAATTGTCGCCGTCAATTCGAAGACGCCCGAAATTATCAGGTGTGATCTGCTGAGACAAGACACCCTTCCGGCCAAGAAGAGCATCCATACCTGTTCTCACACTCTTACCTCTTCTCTCAGTCGCTTTGGCGAAAAATCTCTGAAAATAGGGAATCATAATAATATATGCCACTACAGAGCCAAGAGCAGAAAGACCGATCTGCCATGCAAGACTTGCTCCAAAAACAGCTAATATCACTCCTGCCAAGCTACCCATGGCAAGACACAAAGCCCATACCGACTGGAAAATGACCTCGAGGGTCAGTAGGGTGGCTATAATGATAAGCCAGATAATCCATAATTCCATTTTATGATAGTTTAAGTTAATTTTAAGGTCTGTTTATATAATCATTAATCACTCATAAGCCGTCATCTTAATCCTCTAATTGTTATTCCGACCACATGGACTCTGATGGCGAAATCTTAGCGACAAATCGTGATGGGAGAATGAGGACAAGATAGGTCACAATCAAAACACCAACATTCAACGCCACGATGGCTTCCCAAGAAAACCTTACGGGAACAAAGTCAATATAGTAGGATTCCGGATCAAGCGGAATGAAATGGGTCATCTCCTGCAACTTCAGCAATACTATTCCCACAATATCTCCAATCAGCAAACCGTGGATACATATTTTAAGAGCAAGATAGATGAATACTTTCCTTACGTCAGATGTCGGGGATCCCATTGACTTCATGATCCCGATGAAGCGTTTCTTCTCTATTATTATGATGAGCATACCTGAAATCAGTGTGACACATCCAACCACCATCATCATCACGAGCACCACAACCACATTTGTGTCAAGAAGAGCGAGCCAATTGAAGAATCCGGCACCCTGCGAAAGCACATGTTCCGTTCGGTAAAGCTTATCAACTTCATTATCTGCATACGCTTTGTAAAGACGGTCCTGAATTCCAGAAGAATACTCCGGGATGCGGTCAAAGTCGTCTACCTTCAATTGAATATAGGTTCCTTGATCGCCTCCTATCTGTCCGAGCTTCTGAACAAGTTTCATATCGCCAAAAATAAGCACGTTGTCATATTGCTCGAAATGGGAATCAAAAATTCCGGCAACCTCAAGACGGCGCACTCTGACATCATCACTTATAAAATAGGTGTCGATCCTGTCGCCAACCTTAAGGCCAAGCTGTCGGGAGGCCGTGCTTGAAACCACGATTTTATTCCCATTATCCTCGAGGCTGAAATCCGGCACATCTCCATCCTCAAGATTATCTCTTATAAAAGATGAAGCTGCTCCTCCTGCCAATCCTTTCAGATAGACCCCTTTGAAATCAGAATCAGTTTTTAACACTGCAGGAATGGCAGCCTGAAGATGAAAGTCGGTCACAAAAGAAAAATCCGCAAGCAACTTCTCCAGTTCCGGAGTCAGGGTGACGATATTGTCATCGCCGGGAGCAGCCGGATAGATTGTAATATGGGAATTGAATCCGACAACCTTTTCGCGGATTTCCTGTTTGAAGCCAAGAACAATAGCAATAGAACTCATCATGATCACAACCGACAGAGCCACCGCCGCAATGGCGACAGCCACCGCCGGGGCGTTCTTCCTGCCTCCTGACGAAAGGGAAATCCTTCGGGCTATGAAAAGAGGGTAGTTCATACGTGCTTACAAATTTAATAAAAATTTTTCATTCGGAGGATGTTTGAAAAATATTTTGGATTTTATTACAAAAAAATTTGCGGATTAGAGCGTCTTGTGTTAATTTTGGCGATGAAATCGGACTATAAGCCCGAAAAAGCTTTTACATGCGCCACATTCTGGAAACAGATGTGAACCTAAATTGAAACAATAACTAACATTTTGAAAAGAAATGGAAGAAAATCTAATCAAAACGTGTCTTCACGACCGTCATGTTAAACTTGGTGCCCTCATGTCGCCTTTCGGAGGTTTTGACATGCCCATCCAGTATAAGGGCATAACAGAGGAACACAACGCAGTTCGTCATGACGTTGGTGTTTTCGACGTGAGCCACATGGGAGAGGTGAGAGTAAAAGGTCCGGACGCATATAAATATGTGAGCCATATCTTCGTCAATGACGTTACGGGTGCTCCCGACGGACAGATTTTCTATGGCATGATGTGCTATGAAAATGGTGGCACCGTCGACGATCTACTCGTCTACAAGGTGAATGATGAGGAATATTTCCTCGTGATCAACGCATCAAACATTGCAAAAGACGTTGACTGGATTCTCAAGAATGCCGAGGGATTCAACGTGGAGATAACCAACGAAAGCGATTACTATGGCGAAGTGGCGGTTCAGGGTCCCAAAGCTGAGGAAACCCTCGTGAAACTTCTCGGCCTACCTCTCGAAGAGATTGCCTTCTATAACTTCAAGCCATATCATATTGATGGCGAAGACGTGATCATCAGCCGCACAGGTTACACCGGTGAAGACGGTTTCGAGGTCTACGGCAGCCATGACTTCACCAAGAAACTCTGGGACAAACTGATGGAAGCAGGCGTGCAGCCCTGTGGCCTCGGATGTCGCGACACTCTCCGCTTCGAAGTTGGACTTCCTCTCTATGGCGACGAATTGAGCGATGACATCACTCCGCTGGAAGCCAGCCTCAGTATGTTTGTAAAACTTGACAAACCAGAGTTCATTGGAAAAGAGGCTCTCGCTCTTCAGAAAGCGGAAGGAGTGAAGCGGCGCATCGTAGGCATTGAGCTTGAAGGGAATGCCATTCCGCGCCACGGCTATCCTGTGGAAGTTGACGGAAATGTGGTTGGAGAGATCACTACAGGCTATCGTTCCATCTCTACTGGCAAGAGTGTTGCCATGGCCATGATCCAGAAGCCATTTGATAAGCTGGGAACTAAAGTTGATGTGCGTATCCGCAAGAAAGTGTTCCCCGCGACAGTGGTGAAGAAGCGTTTCTATGATAAAAACTACAAAAAATAACAATCAAAACAACAACAATACAATATGAGCAAGATTTTGGATGATCTCCGCTATGCGGAGTCGCACGAGTGGGTGAAACTCGAAGGTGATGTGGCAACAGTAGGTATTACAGACTACGCCCAGCACGCCCTCGGCAACATCGTTTATGTTGACATGCCGGAGGTTGGAGACGAAGTTTCACAGGGTGAGGATTTCGGAGCAGTTGAATCTGTTAAGGCTGCCAGCGACCTTATCTCTCCTGTCAGTGGAGAGGTGATCGAGATCAATGAGGCTCTCGAGGATGAACCCGAGCTCGTGAATCAGGATGCCTTCGCAAACTGGATCATGAAAGTCCGCGTATCCGATCCGTCGGAGGTTGAAAACCTTCTCGACGCTGCTGCTTACGCAAAAATCTGCGAGGAATAATTAAAAATCTCATTTCGATGCATGGTCCGGCGCAAAATTATTTTCGCCGGATTATGCATCGTTTACTTTTAAAATATTATGGCAAACAAATTTATGCCGCATACAGAGGAAGACATTAAAGAAATGCTCGACCTCATTGGAGTCTCATCGCTCGACGAGCTCTATAGCGACGTTCCTCAGGAAGTTATCTTCAAGCAGGAATATGACATTCCCTCCGCCATGTCGGAGATTGAGCTCCGTCGCCATTTCAAAGAACTGGGCGAGAAAAACAAGAGCCTCACCGTTTTTGCCGGACAAGGTGCCTACGATCATTATTCCCCCTCCGTGATCGCTCATCTTCTGGCTCGAAGCGAATTTTACACGGCCTACACCCCTTATCAGCCGGAAATCTCCCAGGGAACTCTTCAATATATTTTTGAATATCAGAGCATGATCAGCGAGCTCACCGGCATGGAGGCTACTAATGCTTCCATGTATGACGGTGCCACTGCCGCCGCTGAATCCATGTTTATGATGGTGGCTTCAGCCAAAAAGAAAAACCGCGTTCTTCTTTCTGCAACTCTTCCTGAAAGAGTGACTAACGTAGTCAGGACCTACGCAAAATTCCATGGTGTTGACCTCACGGTCGTAGGAGAGAAAGATGGAGTGACTGATCTTGAAAAACTTGCCGAAGAGCTGAAACAGGGAGATGTGGCCGGTGTGATCCTTCCTCTTCCGAATAAATATGGCATCATCGAGGATTTCACGGGCGTAGCTGACACAATGCATGCAGCCAAGGGCTATCTTTCAATCTATTGTGATCCTTCAACGCTGGCAGTGCTTCGGACTCCGGCTGAATGGGGAGCCGACATCGCATGTGGAGATGGCCAGACTCTCGGAATGCCGCTCTCATTCGGTGGCCCGTATCTTGGTTTCATGTCGTGCAACAAAGGCATGCTCCGCAAAATGCCGGGACGTGTTGTTGGCGCCACAAAGGATGCTGATGGGAAACGCGCCTACGTGCTCACACTGCAGGCACGCGAACAGCATATCCGCCGTGAGAAGGCAACCAGCAACATCTGTTCAAACCAGAGCCTTATGGCCCTATATGCCACAATCTATCTTTCGCTGCTTGGGAAAGAGGGTCTTAAGGAAGTCAACGTGCTCTCAGCTGACGGTGCCCACTATCTTTATAACCGCCTCTTGGAGTCAGGAAAATTCACCCCGGTATTCTCTAAGCCCTTCCTGAAGGAGTTTGTTGTGAAGACAGACCTCGACATGGAGAAAGTCAATGCAAAACTGCTTGAAAACGGAATCATGGGCGGCATCATTCTCGGAGACGGTATGGTGGAATTTGCTGTGACCGAAAAACGTACAAAAGAGGAAATCGATAACCTCGTTAAGCTTATGTTGGAGGACTGATCAATGAAAACATACGATAAACTAATTTTCGAGCTCTCGCGCCCCGGAAGAAAAGGCTATGAGCTCCCCGCCGACAATTTTGGCACCGACGCACTCGCAACCATCCCTTCTGATCTCCTCCGCGAGACTCCCGCTGAACTTCCGGAAGTAAGCGAACTGGAGGTTGTGCGCCACTTCACCAATCTTTCCAACAAGAACTTTGGTGTTGATACCGGTTTCTATCCTCTTGGAAGCTGCACAATGAAATATAATCCGAAGATAAATGAGGAGGTTGCAGCTCTTCCGGAGTTCACATCTCTCCATCCACTTCAGGATGAAAAATCAGTTCAGGGTGCTCTGGAACTATACTGGAATCTTCAGAACATGCTGGCAAATCTGTCCGGCCTTGCGGAATTCACTCTTAACCCCTATGCTGGAGCTCATGGTGAGCTGACCGGTCTTATGGTGATGCGTCAGTATCATATTGCGCGTGGTGATGAAAAGCGTCGCAAGGTGATAGTGCCCAATTCAGCTCACGGAACCAATCCTGCATCCGCAATGGTAGCCGGTCTTGAAGTTGTGGAGGTTAAATCCAAGCCTAACGGTTCGATCGATGTTGAGGATCTGCGTCCTCTCCTCGACGACACTATTGCCGGAATCATGATGACAAATCCCAACACCCTGGGTATGTTTGAGACAGAAATCCTTGAGATCGCCAAGCTCGTACATGAGGCAGGAGGACTTCTCTATTATGATGGAGCCAATCTGAATCCTCTCCTCGGAGTTGTTCGTCCGGGCGACATGGGATTCGACATCATGCACATCAATCTCCACAAGACATTCTCCACTCCTCACGGAGGTGGCGGTCCGGGTTCAGGTCCGGTTGGAGTAGCTCCGCATCTTGTTAAGTTCCTTCCCAATCCTCACGTAAAGAAAGCAGCCGACGGCACTTTCTATGTGGAGAATGGAGGAGAGAGCCTCGGAAGCATCTCGACTTTCTTCGGCAATTTCGGAGTGATGATGAAGGCATACGCCTATATTCTTACTCTTGGAAAAGAGAATATCAAGAATGTAGGTCCTCTCGCAACTCTCAACGCTAACTATATCAAAGAGAGCCTCAAGGACGATTATCTGTTGCCCATTCAGGGCGTCTGCAAACATGAGTTCGTATTCGACGGTCTGAAAGACAAATCAACAGGAGTTACCACCCTCAATGTTGCCAAACGTCTGCTCGACTACGGCTTCCATGCTCCGACAATCTATTTCCCGCTCCTTTTCCATGAGTCGATGATGATCGAGCCCACCGAAACTGAGAGTAAGGAAACTCTTGATGAATTTATCGAGGTCATGCACAAGGTTGCCAAAGAGGCGAGGGAGACCCCTGAGGAAGTGATCAACGCACCCCTCACCACTATTGTGCGTAAGCTTGATGAAACATCGGCTGCCAAGAATCCAATTCTCAACTACAAGGCATTGAAAGAGGCATGAAAACCGATCTTATTATAATAGGAGCGGGGCCCGGCGGATATGAAACCGCACTTGAGGCTGCCAAGAGAGGGATGAGCGTCACTCTCTTCAATGGCGACCGATTGGGTGGAACATGTCTCAACGAGGGTTGCATCCCAACGAAATGTCTTTGTGCGGATTCCGAGACAGTGGCCAAATTCAGGGAAGCAGAAAAATTCGGAATTGATGATTTCTCTTTTACGGTCAACTTCAATAAAGTTGTCGAAAGGAAGAAGGAAGTCACCGACACCTTGCGTTCCGGCATCGACATGATGTTGAAACAGGCTAAAGTGAACGTGGTCAATGCAATTGCATCATTCAAGGATTCTAAAACCGTTGTTGCCGAAGGGGAGGAGTACACTGCCGACAACATTATCATAGCCACCGGTAGCTCATCACGAAGCCTTCCCATTCCCGGCCACGATCTTGAATGTGTGAAAGATTCCACTGCTATGCTCAGCATCGAGTATATCCCGGAATCTCTTACGATCATCGGTGGAGGTGTCATAGGAATGGAGTTTGCTTCGATATTCAGCAATTTCGGTTCGAAAGTGACCGTGATTGAATTCATGAAGCAGATCCTTCCGCCATTTGACTCTGATATCGCAAAACGATTGAAGCAGACCTTATCAAAAAAGGGAATCAAGATCATCACAGGAGCTGCCGCAAAGGAGATTCGCCAAAATGAATTTTATCAGGTTGAGGTGGTCTACGACGTTAAAGGGAAAGAGGAGACCGTGGTCTCGTCAGACCTTCTTATGGCCGTTGGCCGCGCACCGCGTGTGGATTCATTGAATCTTGAGGCTGCCGGCGTTGAATTCACCAACAAGGGGATTCCGGTTGACGACAACATGAAAACAAATGTTGAGGGAATCTATGCTATTGGCGACGTCAACGCAAAAATGATGCTTGCCCATGTGGCTTCATTCCAAGGTGAGCGCGCACTTAATGCCATTGCCGGAAAATCAGATAAGATTCGGTTTGATCTTGTGCCTTCTGCTGTCTTCACTGTTCCGGAGTGCGGAATGGTTGGTATGACAGAAGATCAGTGTAAGCAGGCTGGAATCGCAATCTCGATAGGGCAGAGCTTCTTCCGCGCCAATGGGAAAGCTCTTGCCATGGGCGAACCGGAAGGCCTCTGTAAGCTTATCTTCAACAAGGAAACCGGAAAGCTTATCGGAGCCCATATCATGGGAGTCGAGGCTGCGGATCTTGCACAGCAATGTGCGGATCTGATGAACAGAGACACGACGCTGGAGGAAATGAAAGAGATAATTTTCGGTCATCCCACAGTGTCGGAGGTGCTCCTTTCTGCAGCCCGTGCTGTGAAGTAATCATCTGATTTTTATTAGAATAATCTCACGACATGTAAGATAAAACTTATGTGTCGTGAGAATTATTGTCCAAGTAATTACCTTAGGCCAAGTCCAAATCTGCAAAATTTGTGAGCTTTCATAAGAAACTTTTAATCCAAAAATTTTGTCAACTCACAATAATTGGCTAATTTTGCATCGTGAATCTGTGAGAAATTATCGTAGATTCACTTTCAGCCGCAATAGCTCAGTCGGTAGAGCATTTCATTCGTAACGAAAAGGTCGTGGGTTCGAGTCCCACTCGCGGCTCAACAATAAAACTTTTAAAAACCAACTCTTTACGGGTTGGTTTTTTAGTATTATTGACATGGCTCAGAAGCTATTTCGTTCGCGAATATACTACCCGAACATACCTAAAATAATCTTTTTATCATCCTAAAAACGAAGAATTTGAATAACAGGGATCTTATGGATAAATACAGAATAGCAGTTGCCGGAACAGGATACGTCGGGATGAGCATTGCAACGTTGCTTGCCCAGAACAACCATGTGATCGCAGTTGACGTGATGAGAGAGAAGGTGGAAAAAATCAACCGCCGTCAATCTCCGATTCAGGATGATTATATTGAAAGATATCTCGCAGAAAAAGATCTTGATCTAACAGCCACCACTGATTCTCGGGCAGCATATAGGCAGGCAGACTTTATTGTCATCGCAACTCCCACGAACTATGATCCAAGCACCAATTTCTTCGACACGCATCATATTGAAGATGTCATTGATATAGTTCTGGATGTGAATCCTGATGCAATAATGGTGATAAAATCCACCATTCCCGTTGGCTACTGCAGATCACTCTACATGAAATATTATGCAAAAGGCTTCAGGAAATTCAATCTGTTGTTTTTCCCGGAATTTCTACGGGAGTCCAAAGCCCTATACGACAATCTTTATCCATCGAGAATAATTGCCGGCATTCCAAAGCTAATTGAGAATCCCTGCTACGCAGAAGAGAATAGAGTGATTTCTGAAATTACGGATCTAAAAGAAATGGACAAAGCTGCCCATATTTTCGCAACACTTCTGAAGGAGGGTTCATTGAAACCGGACACACCTATCCTATATATGGGATTAAAGGAAGCCGAGGCTGTGAAATTATTTGCAAACACCTATCTTGCTCTCCGAGTCAGCTACTTCAATGAACTCGATACATACGCAGAAGTTAAAGGACTTGACTCAAAGGCTATAATCGAAGGAGTTGGCCTGGACCCCCGGATAGGATCACATTATAATAATCCTTCATTCGGCTACGGAGGATATTGCCTGCCCAAAGACACTAAACAATTGCTGGCCAACTATGCCCACGTGCCTCAGAACATGATGAGCGCTATTGTGGAAAGCAACCGGACAAGAAAGGATTTTATTGCTGATCAAATATTGAAAATGGCCGGTTGGTATGACTACACGAGCACCAACATCTTTGGTCAGACCCAGGAAAAAGAGGTTACAATAGGGGTCTACCGCCTCACAATGAAATCAAACTCCGACAACTTCAGACAATCCTCAATTCAGGGTGTCATGAAAAGGATAAAGGCGAAAGGGGCAAAAGTGATCATCTACGAACCCACCCTTGAAGACGGCTCGACTTTCTTCGGCTCCAAAGTGGTCAACAATCTTGAAGCATTCAAAAGCCAAAGTGATTCAATTCTTGCAAACAGATATGATCCGGCCCTTGACGACGTGGCGGATAAAGTCTATAGCCGGGATATTTTTAAGCGAGATTGATTGCCGGAAATCGGGAATAAGGAAAAAAGTTTAAACATTTCATCAATAATTTTTGGTTACACCGATTGTTATTGCTAATTTTGAAACAGAAACAACCAATCATCTGCATCAGGCAGATGGAAGAATCTATAAAAGAAATCAATGAAAAAAGCCATCTCCACCCCTAAAGCGCCAGGCGCTATCGGTCCTTACAGTCAGGCAATAGTGACCGGCAACCTCATCTTTGTCTCAGGTCAGCTCCCCATCAATCCCGAAACCGGAGAAATGCCGGAAGATATCAAAGGTCAGACTGCCCAAAGCATTGAAAACATCAAGGCAATTCTTGAAGAGGCAGGCTCATCGCTTGACAAAGTGGTTAAATCCACAGTATATCTTGTTGATATTATCCTCTTCGGGGAAATGAACGAGGTATACGGACAGTATTTCACCGGCGTATGCCCCGCAAGAGCTG
The DNA here is from genome assembly GCA_964425935.1 of uncultured Sangeribacter sp. Taxonomy (GTDB): domain Bacteria; phylum Bacteroidota; class Bacteroidia; order Bacteroidales; family Muribaculaceae; genus Lepagella. The sequence continues at coordinate 61,690 of CAYROR010000001.1, read as the reverse complement.
CATTCTCAGTGAGAGAACTGCCCAAGAAAGCACTTGTGGAAATAGAGGTGGTTGCCACAATCGATTGACAATAATTTTGCATCCGGCAGGAATCAAATAAAGATAGCCGCAGCCCTCATTGAGTTGCGGCTATCGTTTCAATATCTCCTTTTTACACCTTATGGTAAGTTATCTTCAAATTGAAAAACTAACGAAATCCTTCGGTGACCGAGTGCTATTCGGCGACGTCACACTTGGAATTTATGAAGGAGACAAGATAGGCCTCATTGCAGCAAATGGGGCCGGGAAAACCACTTTTCTCAATATCATAGCCGGCACTGAAGATCAGGACAGCGGAAATGTGGTTTTCCGCAATGGCATCCGCACGGGATATCTTCCTCAAGATCCGAATTTCAATCCAGATCAGACAGCTCTGGATTATGCGACACCACTTCCGGATGGGCCTGAAGATTTCACCCCACGAGATAGAGCACGCCAGCTTCTTTATCAGTTCCGGATAACTGACCTCAATCAGAAGATGGGAACTATGTCGGGAGGTCAGATAAAAAGAGTAGCTCTGGCAAAGGTGCTCCTTTCCCAACCGGATTTTCTGATTCTTGATGAGCCCACAAACCATCTTGACATAGAGATGGTGGAATGGCTGGAAAATTATCTTTCCCGACAGAGGATCACTCTCCTCATGGTGACTCATGATCGATATTTCCTCGACAAGGTCTGCAATAAAATCATCGAGATCGACAGAGAGTCGGTATTCTCCTATTCAGGCAACTATGATTATTATCTTGAGAAAAGGCAGGAGAGATATGATGCGATGAATGCTGAACTCTCCAAAGTTAAAAACCTTCTGCGTACGGAACTGGAATGGATGCGCCGGCAACCGCAGGCTCGTGGCTCGAAAGCAAAATACCGCATTGATAATTTTCATCAGTTAGAGGCAAAAAGCAAAATTAATCTCTCTTCAAAAAATCTGGAGCTTGGCAAAGGAGCTGCTTATATCGGTTCTAAAATTTTTGAAGCTCACAACGTTTCCAAGTCTTTCGGCAGCATAAAGATTCTTGACAACTGGAATTATACATTCGGACGATATGAGAAGGTGGGAATCGTAGGCGACAATGGAGCCGGAAAATCCTCATTCATAAAGCTTCTTTTAGGTGAGCTGCCTCCAGATGACGGCTATTTTGACATAGGAGAAACCGTGAAATGGGGTTACTACAGTCAAGAGGGAATGACCAATTTTGATGAAAAAAAGAAGGTTATCGATGCTGTCAGAGAAATTGCCGAGGAGGTGAGGCTCGACGAGAAGACCAGGCTTAGTGCCTCGCAGTTTCTTTCAAGATTCCTATTTACTCCTGAGACTCAGCAGAAATATATCCATAAGTTAAGTGGAGGAGAGAGAAGAAGGCTTTATCTGGCGACTGTGCTTATGAAAAATCCTAACTTCCTGATTCTGGATGAGCCCACAAACGACCTCGACATTCTCACTCTCTCGGTGCTGGAGGATTATCTTGCAAACTTCAAGGGGTGTGTGATTGTTGTAAGTCATGACAGGTTCTTTCTCGACAGGATCGTAGACCATCTGTTCGTTTTCAAAGGGAACGGAGTGATTAAAGACTTCCCCGGTGACTATTCAACCTACAGACATTGTGTCAACGAAGAGGAAAGAGAGAGGAGAGAAGCGGATCTTCAGAAACCGGTGCGCGATAATAATACTCAGAATCAGAAATCGCGGATGGAGAGGAAACCCAAACTCTCTTTCAAAGAGAAGCGAGAACTTGAAACTCTTTCGAAAAGAGTGGAGGAACTTGAAATTGAGAAATCGCAACTCGAGACTGAAATGTCTTCCGGAAGAATGAATCATTCTGAAATAACAGAAGCAGGAAAGAGGATGGAGGAGATCATTTCAGAGATCGATGAAGCTGAATTCCGTATTCTTGAACTCATGGAAAAAGAGGAATAAACATAACGCGAACCACTACAGAACTATGAAGAAAACCATCTTAACCATAGGAGCCGTGATTCTTGCGGCAGCCCTGATATCTATCGGTGAGACTGCGTGTGCCGAAAAAAAGATAACAGCTGAAATAACTGAATCGGAAAAGGGAAATATGGCAATCGAGGCAGAAGACTTTATTGATGAGATCAACGACGGACGTCAGGATCAGCAGTCGGACGCTGTGATTCATGCAATGCGCGGACAGATAACTGACCTAAATAACCTTAGAAAATCTCGACTCACCGGTTCTTCAAAATCCAGTGGCGTCTCCAAAACTGAAATCATGGGCGATGGCGCGGTAAGAGGTTTGAACATGAGGTTATATAAAAGTGAAAAGGCCTCTAAAAAAAATCTTCCACTTCTCATTTATTTTCATGGCGGAGGATGGACCATCGGAGGTCTCAACAGTTGCGACGCATTTTGCGATTCTCTGGCCTCCACAGGGAAATTAGCCGTTTTATCAGTTGATTATGCTCTTGCTCCGGAAAATGCTTTTCCAAAGGGACTTCTTGATTGCGTTTCTGCTATTGATTATGCAATTTCCCATGCTTCCGAATGGGGATGTTCTACTGATAAGCTTAGCGTTGGAGGCGATAGCGCCGGGGGTAATCTCGCCATTTCATCTGTCATATATCGTCAGCGGGAATCCAAATCCAACAAAGGGATCAAATCAATCGTAACTTTCTATCCTGTTGTCAAGGCATATAACGACGGCAGTGAATCATGGAAAAGTTATTCACGCGGATATGGTCTCGACGGGCGTCTGATGGAGGCATTCAACAAAGCCTATATCGGGGAGGGAGATGAGAAAGATCCTCTGGTCTCTCCAGCTGAGTCAGATAGCAAGGATCTTGCTTCTCTACCACCGATTCTCATAGTTTCTGCCGAACGCGATATCCTTACCGATCAAGGGAAGGAGTTTGCAGATAAAGTCAATAACGCGGGAGGAAAAGCTGAAAGGGTAGAGCTCCCTGGCACTGTCCATCTTTTCATAACAGTCGATGGACAACCAACAGCAAGAAAAAAAGCTGCTGAAATAGCCACGGAATTCATTTCAAGATAACACTTAAAAATAAATTATTTTTGCTATGAAAAACATTGTCAGTATTACCAAATCCATTCCTTTATCCATTGCTCTGGCGTTGATGCCCTCAATCTTGTCAGGATGTAGCGACGATAATAAGGAAGCAGTCAAACCTTTGAAGAATTCTACCTTCACAGACACCAGCGGCCTTAATCTGATCATGAACGGACAGCCTGTGGCAGGCAAAACCGCGGAACTGACAGTTGAAGGAGATAAGGGACAGCTGAAACTATACGCAGAATTCGATCTATCTGCTACCGGAACAGGAATGACCGGCAGCGTCGCCGCGCCAGGAGTGCTTCCGGGATCACCGGAAACGATACTGAATCTTGATCTCACTCCATCCGGAAATGAATGGATATTTAAAGGAAGCGGTTCATCTGACTATTGTAATTATTCATACTCAGGCAAAGTATCCGACAGGAATCTCACCCTCTCATTTTCAGATGTTGAGTTAAAATCAGGAGGGATCACTCCTCAGATCTGGCAACCGGCGCCAATAAAATACGATTCTGAGGGAAAAATGACTTCCAATCCATTTTTTCTGTCGTGGGAATTTGATCCTGTTCCAGAAGTTGACATTGACTTCAACGGAGCTTTGAATCTCATATCTGTCCTGCCGGTGATTCCAGTATATAACGGCACTGCCTATATGTCGGTGGCTGAAGCCATGACAGAGGTCGTGAAGTATATGGCTTTTCTTAAAGACGGCAACATGCTTGCAACATACGTCTCAACCTTAGGAGGAGCCGCCCATCTCGCGCAGACATATCCCAACCGCTTTGAATATGTGGTGACCTCGCCGAATGAAGTTAAGCTCTTTCTTGACCCGATGTCTTTGTTCGGACTCCTTCTTGTCAATACTTCCGGAGGCACCCCTGCTGATGAAATTGACTTAACAGATAAAGGACTTTTCCCCTCCGGCTCCATCTCCCTAAAGCCCGGTGACAGTGAACTTAAAGAGGTTTCCGATAAGATTATGAAATCCGCCCTGTCTTATTTTCTGCCGAGAATGGCTCAGGGACTTCCGATGAAATATGGAGTGGAGAATAATGAACTCCACATTTTCATTGACACTGAAATGGCAGTGGATCTTTTTCAACAAATCATTCTTCCCGTGATAACCGAAGAAAATTCATTCAAGGCCATTATTTCATATCTTTCCAAAAATCCAACACTTTCGCCAATGATTCCAGAGCTTGAGAGGCTACTACCAATTCTTACTCAGGCATTTGAAAAAACCAATAGCCTTAAACTCGGCATCTCTCTTGTGCCAGTGACAAAGTGATTTTGCGTAAAAAACCTCTTATATCTTAAGGAGTGGTCAACCATTTATAGCAGGAGTTTGTTTTTTAAGTAGTTAAAAAAATATAAACTATGAAAAAAACTTTACTTCTGCTTATTGCATTTCTGGGAACTCTCGCAGCCAATGCCCAGGTTAACATTCCTTATCAGGAAATCAATTATAATGTGCATTATCACTGGGGACTCATCAATGTTATGATTGCCCATGGAAAAGTGACTATCCAAACAGACGGCAACCAGTTCAAAGGCACTCTTGATGGAAACAGTATTCCATGGGAGGGTCGAGTGTTCTGCATCAGCGACACATTGAATGCTACCATGTCTCCTGCCTCACCGGTGAGCAATGAAACCGTCACATACGAAAACGGATGGTATCTCAAGCCCAAAGTGACACAATATCGGAGCGGAGGATTCAATCCTGATGATCCTGCAAACTATAAGAATATCAAGGGACAGGGCACACTGAATGCAGACAGCAACACAATGGAAGCCATTTCTGTCACAACCAATATGCTCGGAATGTATTATTATTTCCAGCAAATTGATTTTGAAGGAATGACTCCGGGACAGCAGCTCACAATACCGATTTCTGTGGAGGGTTCAACTCCAGAAAGAGTGGTGGTCACATATAAGGGTAAATCAAGCTTTAATGCAGCCGGAGCGCATTATGCCACATATTCTGCCACATTTGAATACAGCTATAACGGAGTAATGAGCGGTTATCCAGTAGAAACGGAAGTTTCTGCAAGTTCACGTCTGCCTCTGATGTTCAGTGCAAGCCTCCCGATAGGCAAGGTAGAGATGATTTATGCCGGCGAATAGCGAGGAGACAACCTGAATTTTTTCCATCCCCGGTTATATCGGAAAGCTATAATGGCCCTGTTCTTATCAGAAGAGCAGGGCTATTCTATAAACGATAAACGACAACACCCATGCCACCGCAGTGTTGTAGAGAATAGAAAAAGCAGCATACTTCCAAGATCCGGTCTCTCTTGCGATAGCAGTAATGGATGCGACACAAGGGAAATACAGAAGCACGAACACCATGAAAGCTATTGCTTTAGCAGGAGTGAATGGTGGTTCTCCGGTGATTCTTGACGGTGTCTTAAGTTTTTGGGAAAGAAGTTCTGCATCATCATCTCCCACATAAAGGACTCCCAATGTTGAAACCACAACCTCCTTGGCGGCACACCCAGCGAGAAGCGACGAACATATCTTCCAATCGAAATCCATAGGCGACATCACAGGTTCACAAGCTTTCCCGATGTGGCCGAGAATAGAATTTTCCTGCTGATACATCTTTATGGCGGCATCTTCCATTCTTCCCATGCCGACGGAATCTCTTAAATCTACCGTTGATGCGGACCAAATTTCAGCCAGACTTGATTCTGGAATATTATCTGGATTATAATGGGGGAAATAAGACAAAGCCCAAATAATGATGGAAGCAATCAAGATCAAACCACCCATTTTTTTCAGATATTGCTCTGCCTTTGCCCACATATTCCTCATTGTTGCCTTCGCTGTAGGAATCCTATATGGGGGAAGCTCCATTACAAATGGTGTCTCGTCTTTTTTAAACCAAAATCTCCTCAACAACCGCGCCGTGACAACGGCCACGACTATTCCAAGAATATATAACCCCGCGAAAACCCATGCTCCATATCTTGGGAAGAAAGCTCCCGTCAGCAAAACATAAAGGGGGATACGGGCCGAGCAGCTTATGAATGGATTTATCAGAACTGTTATCAACCGGCTCGACTTACTTTCGATAATTCTCGTTGACATTATTGCCGGCACATTACATCCGAAACCCATCACAAGTGGTATGAACGACTTTCCATGAAGCCCCATCTTATGCATTAGCTTGTCCATTATGAACGCAACCCTCGCCATATACCCGGAATCCTCCATGAAAGAAATAAATGCATAAAGAATAAGTATGTTCGGAAGGAAAACGATCACACCTCCAACTCCTCCTACAATTCCATCAAGAAGGAGATCTTTCAGCGGACCGTCTGCAATATATCTGCCGCCAAGAGAGGAGATCCAGCTCACAAGACTTTCAATCCAACTCATGGGATAGGAGCCAACCTGGAAAGTAGCCCAGAACATAAGCCACATGATAAGAAGGAAAATCGGGAAGCCGAAGAGTTTGTTGGTCACAAACGCATCGATTATTTTAGTTGACTGTGCATCCGTGTTTTCTCCACTTTTGAATGTCTCTGCCAATGCACCCTGAACAAAGCCATATTTTTCAGAAGCAATGATAGAATTTGCATCATCACCAAGTTCCCTCTCAATCCGGAAGTTCTCACGGTCGCGGATAGCACACCATTCTGAATATCTCGGATTGTCTTCAAGAATATGCTCCACTTCAGGATCATGCTCAAGGAGTTTTATGGCAAGATATCTCGGGGAGAATTTCTGCGAAACGGAGGGATCTTTTTTTAGGGAATCGTTGATTGCCGAGACAGCCTGTTCTACTTCAGGCCGCATCTTGATATGGATGTGGCGAGTGTCGGGATTCCGCATCTCATACACATCTATGACAGTGTCAAGCAAGCGGTCAACACCCCACCCGGTAGAGGCAATGGTAGGCACAATGGGCACCCCAAGCATCTTCCCGAGATGTTTATAGTCAAGTTCCGATTTATTTTTCTCAAGATCATCAAACATATTGAGGTCGATGACCATCGACCGGTTCATATCGATCAGCTCAGTTGTAAGATAGAGGTTTCTCTCAAGATTCGACGCTACGACCACATTCACTATCACATCAGGGGTTTCCTCCCTAAGATAACGCATGACATAGAGTTCCTCGGGAGAGTAGGCCGACAGAGAGTAAGTGCCCGGAAGGTCGACAATATTAAACCGGTAACCTTTATAGTTCATCGTCCCCTCCTTGGCACCGATAGTGACCCCGGCATAATTCCCTACATGTTCGTGGGATCCAGAAACAAGATTGAAAAGTGAGGTTTTCCCACAATTAGGATTTCCGATAAGGGCTACATTTATGATTTTGTCTTTTCTGATATAAGAGAAGTCTTCCTTGATTTCTTCATCTGTGGACGAATGTTTCCGAACATGCTCTTTTTTCTGCCATTCATCGATCGACACTACTTCAATAAGACTGGCCTCAGCTTTTCTCAAAGAAACTTCATAACCCATCAGGGAATATTTCACAGGGTCCTGCAAAGGTGCATTTAAAACCATCCGGACTTCGCGTCCTCTGACAAATCCCATTTCCATGACACGTTTTCTGAAAGCGCCATGTCCCAAAATTTTGGTGATAACACCGGTCTCACCCGGTTTGAGTTCAGATAACCTCATGCTGAATAACAAATAACTTGTTTCTCAACGAAACCATTTGCAAATTTAGCATTTTTTTTCCAAAAGTCCTAATGACAAAAGACGCGCCCCGATTAAAAGGCGCGTCTCCTGTTGCTGAACTACAATACGTTATTTCGTTTCTTTAAGATATTTATCAAGGAAGTTGAAGAATACCCTCTGCCATAATATTGCATTCTGTGGCTTGAGGATCCAGTGGTTTTCATCAGGGAAAACCAACATCTCAGCTTCCAGGCCATGCATCTTGGCAGCATTGAATGCCATCATGCCCTGTGAAGCAAGGATGCGGTAGTCAAGTTCGCCAACAGTTATGAGCATAGGAGCTGTCCAGTTATTCACGAAAAGATGTGGAGAATTGGAGAAAGTCTTCTGGGCAACCGCATTGTTCTTATCCCAGAAAGGACCACCGAGGTCGAAATCTGCAAACCACATCTCCTCAGTTTCAAGATACTGAGCTTCAAGATTGAAAATTCCGGCATGCGCAATAAGGGCAGCAAAACGGTTTTCATGATGACCGGCAAGCCAGTAAACAGAGAATCCGCCATAACTTGCACCTACAGCACCAAGATGATCAGCGTCAACGTATGGTTCTTTCGCCATATAATCTATAGCGGAGAAATAATCTTTCATGTTCTGGCCACCATAGTCACCGGAGATCTGACGGTTCCACTCAGTTCCGAATCCTGGTAGGCCGCGACGGTTGGGAGCCACTACGATATAACCGTTGGCTGCCATGATCATGAAGTTCCAACGGTAGCTCCAGAACTGGCTGACAGCGCTCTGAGGACCACCCTGACAGTAAAGGAGGGTAGGATATTTCTTAGTGGGATCAAAATCGGGGGGAAGAATCACCCATGTCGTCATCTCCTTTCCATCGGTTGTCGGAACCATGACTTTCTTCACTTCCCCAAGCTTAAGCTGAGAAAGAAGTTCATCATTGACCGAAGTAAGTTTCTTTACTTCCTCGCTGTCATTCCTAACCAGATAAATCTCATCGGGAGATCTCATGGAATGGCGGAGAGAAATCGCAGCATTATCACTGACAGGGAGAATCGAACCATAGTCACACTGATCCATTGCGATGGTGTCGATCTGGCAGGACTTGACATCAATAGTGAAAACAGGCTCAACTCCTTGGTAGTAACCAGTGAACCAAATTTTCTCACCATTCTTAGCCCATGCGATATGCTCGGGCCAGTAATCCCAGTTTTCTGTGAGATCACGAGTCTCGCCAGTCTTCACATCCATCAGCATGAGACGCTTCTTGTCGCTCTCATACTTTGCTGTAGCCATGGAAAGCCACGCGATGGAAGAGCCGTCGGGAGAGAAAGCGGGATCGGTGTCGTAGCCGGGATTTCCGGCCGTCAGCTCTTTTGTGGTCTTGGAATCAAGATCATAAAGGAAGAGATTGCTATCGGTGGAGAATGCATAGTCCTGCCCCTTGAATTTACGCGAAACATAGACAAGCGATTTGCTGTCGGGCGACCACGCAAACGCATCAGCTCCTCCAAAAGGACGCATGGGGCATTCAAACGGTTCCCCCTCCATGATATCGGCGGCATTGGAGATTCCCGATGTGCTGAAATCAGCAACAAAAGGATGAGGAATCTCAGTGACCCATTCATCCCAATGCTTATACATCAGGTCATCAACAACGCGGCCAGTGGTTTTCGGAAGATCTTTGAAAAGATTTTCATCTTTATTGAAAGCTTTGATCGGAGCACCATAGACAATCTTTGTCTCGTCAGGAGAGATCTCAAAACATTCCACTCCGTTTTCCGTATCTGACAGCTTGACAACCGCAGAACCATCAGAATTCATCACGAAGATCTGAGGCTTGCCTGACTGATCATCCTTGCGGATGAACGCAATTTTCTTTCCACCCTCAATCCAGCGAAGATTTGACTCTGAAGCTGCTGATGTGGTGAGTCTTTTAAGATTTGACCCGTCAGCATCCATGGAGTAGATCTCTGCATTTCCACGGTTTTCTTGAATATCCTCATAAGTGAGGGTAAAAATGATGGTTGAACCATCGGGCGAAACCTGCGGTCCGCCGATCCGGCCAAATGCCTCAAGCACTTCCGGCGTGAGCATTCCGTCAACGATATTCACATCGGGCTTTTCGATGATCTTATCGCTTGAGCTGCTCCCGCTCTGGCATCCGGTCAGAGCAACCGGAAGAAGGAGGGTAGCCATAGATAATGATACTTTGTTCATAAAAATGTTAGATATAGATGATTAATTACGTTGTTTACGATTACTGTTCGGATTTCGGAACTGACTGCGACGTTCTCTGGGATCATTTGGACGGCGTCCGTAAATACGGTCGATGAGATCAGGCCTGTGTAGGCGCCTGAGCTCGTCTATGATTTTCTGTCGGCATTCCGGCTTATACCAGAAGAAGAACATCCGTTGGTTAAGTTTCTCCTTCTCTGTTCTGGCCGTAAATACCTTCTCACCTGTATATGGATGGAAACCCGTGTAGTAAATCTCCGTGGCGAGAGTCATTGGAGTGGGAGTGAAATCCTGAACTTGCTCCAAATGGAAATCAAGGTCTTTAGTCACAGCCGCCAGCTCGGCCATATCCTCCTCTCGACAAGCGGGATGAGAGGAGATAAAATAGGGTATGAGCTGCTGCCGCATGCCATGCCTCCTGTTAACGTCATCGAAAACCGTCTTAAACTTTCTGAAGAGTGAGAATGACGGTTTTCTCATACAATCGAGCACAACATCAGACGTATGCTCCGGAGCGACCTTAAGCCGTCCGCTGACATGGCGGGAAATCAACTCCTCCACATATCGTTTATTAATCGAGTTGGTTTCGGCATTCCGATTCTCCGCCATTGCAAGATCATATCTGACTCCACTTCCGATAAAAGATTTCTTGACTTCCGGCAAACGGTCCACACTACGATATATGTCAAGAAGCGCAGAATGGTCGTTATTGAGATTCGGACATGGTTTCGGGTGAAGACATGAGGGTCGACAACATTTCATACAGATCGAGCGATCGAAACCTCCCATGGAGTACATGTTGGCCGATGGTCCTCCGAGATCGGATATATAACCCTTGAAATCAGCCATCCCACAAACCTTCTTCGCCTCATTCATAATGGATTCCTTAGATCGTGAAGAAATAAACTTCCCCTGATGGGCGGAAATCGTGCAGAAAGCACACCCTCCGAAGCATCCTCTATGAAGGTTAATTGAGTGGCGAATCATCTCATAGGCCGGAATTGTCTTCCCCTTATATCTTGGATGTGGAATCCTGGTGTATGGAAGATCAAAGGAGGCATCAATCTCTCCCGGAGCCATCGGAGGATACATTGGATTAACCTTAATATTTCTGCCCCCCGTCTGCTGCCATATAACTCTGCCGGAATATTTATTGGATTCCTCCTCAACATGTCTGAAGTTCAGTGCTTGCGATTTTTTATCTTTCAGGCACTTCTCAAATGATGCAAGGATAACGTCTTCTTCGCCCGGCTTCTCGTCAGTAAAGAAAGCAGTCTGTGGAACATCCTTTATGTCTTCTATTTTCTCACCGGCATCGAGACGCCTGGCAATCTCAAGAATGGATCGCTCGCCCATTCCATATATAATCATGTCGGCAGGAGCATCTGCCAGAATGGAAGGGCGCAGTCGGTCTTGCCAATAATCATAGTGTGCCACTCTTCTGAGCGACGCCTCGATTCCGCCAGCTATCACCGGGACATCTGGAAAAAGCTTCTTGAGTATTTCAGAGTAAACGATGGTAGGGTAGTCCGGTCTCATTCCATGCCTTCCTCCGGCAGTGAAAGCATCGTCATGACGCAATCTTCGGTTAGCCGTATAGTGGTTCACCATCGAATCCATAGCTCCGGCTGAAACTCCAAAGAAAAGCCTCGGAGTTCCAAGTTTCCGGAAATCCCTGAGATCATCCCTCCAGTTAGGCTGGGGCACAATTGCAACTTTATATCCAGCGGCCTGAAGAGTCCTGCCGATGACTGCGGCTCCGAAAGAAGGATGGTCAACGTAGGCATCTCCCGAAAAAAGAATCACATCCGGCCGATCCCAACCGAGACGCGCAATCTCCTCTTTTGAAGTTGGAAGAAATGGTGAGATCTCAGTTTGCATCTTGATACTTTTCTTTTAGAATTTCTTTCAACTTGAGGAGTTCATCGCGCAACCGGGCAGCCTCAATGAAGTCAGTGCGCTTTGCTGCCGCAACCATGTCGATATTCACTTTCTCTATCCTTGACTCCAGTTCAGGACGCGTCATGTATTCTATCACCGGGTCAGCCACAATTCCAAGTTCATGCTCTTCCTCGAAATAGGGACGTGGAGATGCCGTCTTCTTTGCAACTCTTTTCTCCACCGGAGTCGTGGGAGTCTTCTTCCTCGGAGGGAGAGCCTTTGTCTCCATATCTCCGGGAGCAGGAATTTCGCTATCCGAATAAAGGGTGATAAGCTCTCTGGCCGACGTCTTCTTTACAATCGGAGTTGGCGTGATTCCATGCTTCTCATTATATAACATCTGTTTAGCCCTGCGCCGTTCAGTTTCATCAATCGTGCGCTGCATGCTGTCGGTGATCTTATCAGCATACATTATCACTTTCCCATGAACATTTCGTGCAGCGCGACCGGCTGTCTGTGTCAGCGAACGATGATTGCGGAGAAATCCCTCCTTGTCAGCATCAAGAATAGCTACAAGACTCACTTGGGGAAGATCAAGACCTTCCCTGAGAAGGTTAACCCCAATGAGAACATCATATACCCCTTCTCGGAGATCTTCGAGAATACGGATTCTCTCCAACGTGTCGACATCACTATGGATATACGCACTGGAGACTCCCCATTTCCTTAGATGTTCATCAAGCTCCTCTGCCATACGTTTCGTGAGAGTCGTGACCAGTGTTCGCTCACCGGCCTCAATCCGTTGCTGAATCTGCTCCATCAGATCATCAATCTGATTCATTGTCGGACGAATCTCAATTTCCGGATCAAGGAGGCCCGTTGGCCTGATCACCTGCTCGGTAAATACTCCCTCCGTCTGCATGAGCTCATAATCTCCTGGGGTGGCACTTACATAAATCTTTTGAGGAGTAAGACGTTCAAATTCATCAAATTTCAACGGACGGTTATCAATGGCCGCCGGCAGTCGGAAACCATATTCCACAAGATTCATCTTTCTTGACAAATCCCCCCCGTTCATGCCGCGAATCTGAGGAAGTGTCACATGGCTCTCATCAATTATCGTCAGAAAATCTTTCGGAAAATAATCAAGCAGACAGAAAGGTCTCATTCCAGGCTCCCGTCCATCAAAATAACGTGAATAATTTTCAATCCCAGCACAATGTCCCAGTTCCTTCATCATTTCCAGATCGTAAGACACGCGTTCTCTCAGTCTGTCGGCTTCCATAATCTTTCCTTCACGCATGAAGAAATCACATTGTTTGCCAAGATCAAGAGATATCTGATCGATGGCTGATGCCATTCTTTCCTTGGAAGTGACGAAAATATTAGCCGGATAAATCCTGAAACTATCAATATTCGACAACACAAGACCATTTTCCGGATCTATAGTCTGAATTTTTTCTATCTCATCTCCCCAGAACATCACCCTAACCTGAATATTCTCAAAAGAAAGCATTATGTCGACAGTATCACCTTTCACTCTGAACTGACCGGGATTCAATTCAATCTCCGAACGAGAATATAATGAATCCACAAGTTTGCGCAGAAAAGCGTTACGCGAAATCCTCTGTCCGGTCTTTATCTCCACAACGCTCTGAGCAAAATCTTCCGGATTTCCCATTCCGTAGATGCAGCTGACACTTGAAACAACCACAACGTCTCGACGTCCGGAGAGGAGAGAAGCGACCGTAGAAAGTCTCAGACGTTCAATCTGCTCATTGATCATGAGATCTTTCTCAATATACTTATCAGAACTCGGGATATATGCTTCCGGCTGATAATAATCATAATAGCTCACGAAATACTGAACCGAATTCTCCGGAAAAAAATTCTTGAACTCAGCATAGAGCTGGGCTGCAAGAGTTTTATTATGTGAAAGAATAAGAGTAGGGCGTTTCACTTCCTGAATGACATTAGCCATTGTAAAGGTTTTTCCGGAACCGGTCACACCCAACAATGTCTGATGAGCCATCCCGGACTCCACGCCGGCAGAAAGCTCTTGAATCGCTTCAGGTTGATCACCTGTAGGTTTATATTCTGAGGTAAGTTTAAAATCCATGTTTTTAAAAAAGGGGAGAGATAGATAAGACTTAATCTTACTGATTTTCTGCAAAGATAATGCATCCCGGCAGATAATCCCAATTTTCTTGCAGAAAAAAATGACAAGTCTGTCGGAAGAAACCATCAAGTGGCCTTATCTAAATTTTCATTAAGATTGTAAATCAAAGTGCAAAATTTGTGTAGGAGTCAAAAAAACATTAACTTTGCAAAGGAAAATCCCTGCGAAATAACCGGAGGGATGAAATATCAAAAAGAGATGAGAAAAAATATTGTAGCAGGCAACTGGAAAATGAACACCACCCTTGAGGAGGGTGTGGAACTTGCCAGCCAGGTAAATGATCTTCTTAAAGAGAAGAAAGCCAACTGTGAAGTGATCGTATGCGTACCTTTCACACATCTTGTATCCGTAAAAGGCGTTATCGATGAGCCTTTGAAACTTGGAGCCGAAAACTGCTCCGAACATGAGAAAGGTGCCTATACCGGTGAAGTCAGCGCGCCGATGGTGAAATCAACAGGAGCAAGCCATGTGATCCTTGGCCACAGCGAGCGTCGTCAGTATTTCGGAGAGAACAACGAACAGCTTCTTGCAAAGACCAAACTTGCTCTCGCTAATGGTCTGACCCCGATCTTCTGCGTAGGAGAAGTTCTGGAGGAGAGAGAAAACGGCACATACAACGATGTTGTCAAGGGTCAGGTTGAAGCTCTCTTCGAGCTTCCTGCTGAGGAATTTGCCAAAATCGTTATAGCATACGAGCCGGTTTGGGCAATTGGAACTGGCAAGACAGCCACCGCTGATCAGGCACAGGATATGCATGCTCACATCCGCAACGTCATTGCAGAAAAATATGGCAAGGAGCTTGCCGACAACACCTCTATCCTTTATGGAGGTTCATGCAAGCCATCAAATGCAAAAGAGCTTTTCGCAAAAGCCGACGTAGACGGCGGTCTTATCGGCGGAGCTGCTCTCAAGGCAGATTCCTTCATGGGAATTGTAGAGGCATTTGATTAACCCCGCAATTATACCTTAAAGAGACCGGTACGCTCCATGGACAAAGACCATGGGGCGTACCTTTCCCCTTATCCCAGAGAATATAAATTTTCGGAAATGAGAAAACATTTAAAGAGTCTTGTCGCGGCAACGTTTTTATTATCACTCACATTGTATCCCGGGATATGCTTTGGCTCCGGGGATGGCAAAGACGTGAATATCGTTGAAAAGATTGAGCGTGAGTCGCAAGGGAATATCACTATTGATATTCCTCCCAAGATTCTCGAACTGATCCTGCAACGCCCGGCACCCCGCCAGCAACAGGACGTCCATCCGGGTCTGAACAAACTCACTGGATTCCGAATTCAAGTGTTCAGCGACGGACGCAATCAACACTCCCTTGAAGCGAGAGCAAAGGCAAGAGGGAACGCTATTCTATCCCGTTTTCCGAAATTCAAAGGGCAAATCTACACATTTTCAAAATCGCCCAACTGGTATACCCGCATCGGGAACTTCCGGACAAGCGCGGAAGCCACCGCAGCGCTTGATGAATTGAAACGGGCATTTCCTGAATTCTCATCGGAGATGCGTGTTGTCAAAAGCCAGATAGTAGTCATCAAATAATCGGATTGCCTATTATCATGAATCAACCAGATAAATCAATGGAATTGAATTGTCAATCGGATGAACGAGCGAAAGTGATCGAGGAAATCGCCTCTCACTACCGAGAGATCCTCCGTCTTGTGGGAGAGGATCCCACACGTGAAGGGCTCCTGAAAACGCCCATGCGCGCGGCAAAAGCCATCTATGATATCACATCCGGCTATCGAAAGGATGCAAAAGAAATTGCCAATCAAGCAATTTTTGAACACGCCGGCTCAAGCATGGTTATCGTCAAAGACATTGAATTCTATAGTATGTGTGAGCATCATATTCTCCCGTTTTTCGGAAAAGTGGCAGTCGGCTATATTCCTGACGGAAAAATGATCGGGCTCTCCAAACTTGCAAGAATAGTAGATTGCTTCGCCCGGCGGTTGCAGGTTCAGGAACGCCTGACAGCTGAAGTGTGCCAGCTTTTGACCGATACATTACCTAATAAAGGCGTTATGGTGGCATGCGAGGCGGGTCATCTCTGCATGAAAATGAGAGGGGTTGAGAAGCAAGAATCCACAACTGTGACGATAGAATATTCCGGCCGGTTCAAGGATGACGTAACCCTTAGAAACGAGTTCCTTTCGTTGATTGGAAAATAATTTATCTCATATTTTTAAATAATCTCCCCGCAAATTTTAACTGCCCCCCGAAATGTTTAGCTTCTGAATATTTCGGGGGGCAGTTAAATTTAACCTTGCAGTGTAAGCTGAAAACTTAAGTTATCGTTGGGCTTCCTTAATGGATTGGAGAAGCCTCTGATTAAATTCATCAGCCTTCAGGAGATCTTCAACCGTCAGATGCATTCTATAACGCCAATAATGATTGGAGTCGGAGGGCTCATTGATTTGTTCGTCGGCAGGATTCTCTCTACGCAGTTTTCCATCAGCAGCCAACCAGTCGGCAAGTGGAAGGATGCAGAACATCGACGGACTCTTCAGCTGCAGCTCATTAATTCTACCACATACCCATGGCTCTGCAAAATATGGAGCCTCTCCTGCTTCTCCGAGAGAATTGTTGAAGAATCGTTGTGTCACGCCACGATCTGTTTCCCACCAGGAGCGTACACCTCCCATATCATGAGTAGATGTTGTGCAGACTGAAAAATAGGGATAATGCCAAGTGTCGCCAAATTCCAAAGCAGGATCTTTTGGCATACGTTGAATCTCCAGAGATAAAATCTCAAGACGCTTCATCACCTCCGGCACACATGCCGGTATCATTCCAAGATCTTCAGCACACGTCAGCATGCCGGTTGACTCTATCAGCGGGGGAAGCTTCCACATGGCTTTCTCATACCAGAAATTATTATGTCGATGGTAGAAGAAATCATTGTAAAGACGATTGAAACAACTCTTCTCATAATCTGACAGCACACGGAACTGATTGGACGACTGTGCTGCGATTCTGGGATGATAATAGCCTTTCTGATAGGGATCCTCTATGAAAAGCACATCATCAAGCACACTCATCAGAGCATTATAAATCCTGTGGTTTTTCTCAGAATGCTCGATATCTGCAAAATAATCGGTCAGTTTTCTCTGAGTTCCCACAAAATGTGCCAGACGATATCTTCCTTCAGAAATCTGCTCAAGATAAGTCTGCTTCACCTCTTCAACAGATTCACCAAACACATCATCAAGCATCCACTCAAGAAGCAGAGGCTTAGCCTGAACTTCCGGATTAATCCTAAAATCATATTTCTGGCGTAATTCATCCGGAGAGAACGGCAATGCAGGATTGAAATATCCGAGAAGGCCATGAACTGCATCAAGTGGAATCTGCCAGATACGGAAAAAACCGAGTATATGATCAATTCTATAGGCATCGAAATATTCCGACATCTTTCTGAAACGATCTTTCCACCACTGGAAACCATCGACAGCCATCTCATCCCAATTATAAGTGGGGAATCCCCAGTTCTGACCAAGAACCGAGAAATCATCCGGTGGCGCACCCGCCTGACAATCCATGTTGAAAAGGCGAGGTTGCTGCCACGCGTCAACACTGAAACGACCGACACCGATAGGGATATCTCCTTTAAGGACGACTCCATGCAGATGTGCATAGTCTCTCACCTGGGAAAGCTGACGATCAAGATGATACTGTAGGAAATACTGATATCTTACAGCTTCAGGGTTCTCAGCACAGAATGCATCGACCTTTTCCGGATCATAGACTGCAAATTCTGCCCATTTGTTATTGTCGGGTGTGCCATATTTCTCACAAAGCACTTTCCACGCGGCATAAGGAGCAAGCCACCCTTCATTCATGGAAAAGAATCTCAGGAATTCATCAGATTTCAGATCTCTTTCGCCTTTGGAAGCGAAAAGTTCACGCATGTATTCATCTTTCAGACGATTGACCGCTTCATAGTCGACGGTTGGCAAAGAATTGAGTTCCTTAGCTGCATTTCTGAAATGCTCGCGTCTCGCTTCAACAGTTAAAGTTCCTGCAGCCTCCGGACGGATATACATTGGATGGAGAGCAAACGTGGAATTTGCGCTATAAGGATAAGAATCAGTCCATTTTCCTGTTTTAGTGGTGTCGTTGATGGGAAGCACCTGAAGCACCGTCTGACCCGTGGCCTCACACCAATCTACCATTTTCTTGATATCAAGAAAATCGCCCACTCCAAAGTCTTCCTCAGTCCTGATGGAAAATACAGGGATAGCAGTTCCGGCTCCTTTCCAGTTGTTTCTTGGACTCGCAAACATAAGGCCATCCACAACAATCTGGCATTTCGGATTCTCATTTACAAAACCGCAGACCCGATTATTGATAGTTTCCCAGCATACTGCTTTTCCTGTCGATTTCTTAACAATCAAGAATTTATATTCAAACGGTTTATTGAAATCAGACAAGGGGATATTGATTCTCCACTCAGGATATGCGGAATCATTGAAAGGCAAAGCTTTTTCAGGAGCCCAATTGCCAAGGAAATCTCCCTCTCCGGCAATAGCGAGCACTTCATCCGGCATTACCATCGGAGCCTTAACCCGGAACTGGACAGTGCCGGGCAAAGAGGGGAGCGGCTGATCGCGATAACGCCTCATAAGAATACCATTAACAAATGCCGAGGAGTAGTATGGTCTGTCGGAAGGCATATCCTGCCAGGAATCAAAAATCTTGACATCCGAGAGATTTTTCCCTCCGATGAAAAGATGGGGCTTCCCCCACTCAAAACGCCAATCCTTATCGGCAGACTTCACAATAAAGAAATAGCTGAAATTACCGGGATTATTCTCAAGATGAATGTCGGTGGACCATGTATCAGGCGAAGTAAGCTTCATCTCTACAGCCTGATACGGGTCGCCCCCACCAAGGGCGAGGATATCGCCACAGATAAAGAGCGATTCCCCCCAACGTGTGTGATAGTTGATGGAGAAGGAGATTTTCATGTGAGAATTATTTAGTGTAATAAAAAGTTCTCATTCTATTTCAGAAGATGATCAAATCCTGACGAAATCAACCGCAACGAGAGTTTCCACATGTTGTGCAGATAAGACAACCCTCCTGATAGATCAATGTTTCCGCCCCGCAATTAGGACATTTCTGACCTTTCGCGGCAGTTCCGTTAGGGAGGTATTTCTTCAATGCTCGCTCAACTCCATTCTTCCATGTGTTGATACTTGTGGAGTCAAGTTCAAGTCCACCGACAAGTTTCAAAACCTGATCAATAGGCATTCCATATCGAAGAACTCCGGATATCAGCTTGGCATAGTTCCAGAATTCCGGATTAAACTTTTCGCTCAATCCTTCGATAGTGGTTTTATATCCGCGCTTGTTGATGAATTGGAAGTCATATCTCTTCCTTCCATTTTCATCCGTAGCCTTAATAATCTTTCCATGATTCACACGCTTAGGACAGAAAATACCATCCTCGTCATCAGCAAGTCCCGTAAAGATCTCATAAGGTTTCCCATCCACAAGGCCGACAAAAGCAATCCACTTTTCCTTGTTATTCTGGAAACGCACGACGTCTGCCTCCAATTCGTCGGGACGCTTGATAACATGGTCGGGAATATGAATAAGAGACAGCGATGCCGCTTCCTTTTCAGTATGTTCTGTCTTTTTGGGAGTAACAGCCTCAAGGACATTGCTTCGGGATCCATCACGATAAACTGTGCAGCCTTTGCATCCTGATTTCCATGCCTCGGCATAGAGTTCAGAAACAAGCTCTTCGGTGACATCTCCGGGGAGATTAATCGTTACACTGATTGAATGATCCACCCATTTCTGGATGGCACCTTGCATCCTCACCTTTTCAAGCCAATCAATATCGTTTGAGGTGGCTTTATAATAAGGAGATTTAGAAACAAGGTCTTCAACCTCAGCAGGAGAAAGATTTTCTTTCACCTCAATTCCGTTAATCCTCATCCATTCAAGGAATTTTGGATGATAGACCACATATTCCTCGAAAGAATCTCCAACCTCATCTACGAAATCCACACGCACATTTTCATCGCTTGGATTCACTTTTCTTCTTCGCTGATAAACAGGCATGAACACCGGTTCAATTCCAGAAGATGTGCGAGTCATGATCGAAGTGGTACCAGTAGGAGCAATAGTGAGGCAAGCGATGTTGCGACGCCCCGATTTCTTCATCCTCGAAACCATTTCCGGATCAGCCTCCATCATTCTCAGGAGGAACGGATTCTCTTTTTCCAGTTCCGCATCATAGATTTCAAACGCACCACGCTGTTCTGCCAGCGAAACAGAAGCTCCATAATATGCAAGTGCGAGAGTTTTATGAACGTTCACGGAAAAATCCGTAGCCTCGGGAGTGCCATATCTGAGTCCGAGTGCAGCAAGCATATCGCCCTCGCCGGTTGTTCCGCAACCGGTTCTACGTCCTTTAAGCGTTTTCTCCCTGATTTTCTTCCAAAGGTTGAGCTCAGTCTGCTTAACTTCCAACACCTCCGGATCCTTTTCAATCTTGCTTATTATCAAGTCTATCTTCTCAGCCTCAAGATCAATTATGTCATCCATAACTCTTTGGGCAACTGCTGCATGACGTTTCAGCAGCTCGAAGTCGAACTCTGCCTTAGGAGTGAAAGGATCTTTCACATAACTGTAAAGATTGATGGCAAGAAGCCTGCAGCTATCGTAGGGACACAAGGGAATCTCTCCACACGGATTTGTGGAGACAGAGCTGAATCCGAATTTTGAATAGCAGTCGGCGAGGCTTTCACGTGCGATCGTATCCCAGAAAAGGACTCCCGGCTCGGCGCTGCGCCACGCGTTATGGACAATCTTATTCCATAATTCCGCGGCATCAATCTCCTTTGAGAAAAGTGGCTCTTCAGAATCTATAGGGAATTTCTGAAGATACGGTTTTCTCTCCAGAGCCGATTTCATAAACTCATCATCAATACGCACTGAAACATTAGCTCCCGTCACTTTCCCAGCCGTCATCTTGGCATCAATGAAATCACCAGCATCCGGATGGCGTATACTCACAGAAAGCATCAATGCACCGCGACGTCCATCCTGAGCAACCTCCCGGGTGGAATTGCTATATCTTTCCATAAAAGGCACAAGTCCGGTAGATGTGAGGGCGGAATTCTTCACCGGAGAACCTTTCGGTCGAAGATGAGAAAGGTCATGGCCAACTCCTCCCCGGCGTTTCATCAATTGAACCTGTTCCTCATCAATCTTGGCGATGCCACCATAGGAATCCGGATGACCGTCAAGGCCTATAACAAAACAATTGGAAAGCGATCCAACCTGAAAATCATTCCCGATTCCGGCCATCGGACTCCCCTGCGGAACAATGTAGCGAAAATCCTTCAGAAGATCAAAAACCTCCTTTTCTGATAAAGGAGAGGGATAGTTACGCTCTATCCGGGCAATTTCTGAAGCTATGCGACGGTGCATGTCGTCGGGAGTCAATTCATAGTAGTTGCCATCGGAATCCTTAAGGGCATATTTCGTTGCCCAGACTCTCGCGGCGAGCTGGTCGCCGTTGAAATAATCGACGGAAGCCTCATAAGCCTGGTCGAAAGTATATTTTTGTCTGTCAATCATCTATGGTAAGTATAGAAAGTAGTTTTATATCTTGTCCCTTAAAGAAGGGCCAGACAAGGACGCAAATTTAGTAAAAAACAATTAAATTTGTAGC
This sequence comes from uncultured Sangeribacter sp., assembly GCA_964425935.1. Taxonomy (GTDB): domain Bacteria; phylum Bacteroidota; class Bacteroidia; order Bacteroidales; family Muribaculaceae; genus Lepagella. The sequence goes on along the minus strand of CAYROR010000001.1, from coordinate 39,957 downwards.
CTAAAAAGATCCTTTTTGGAGAAAAAATCTCACAAAACGGGAAACATTTTTTTAAGAGAAGATATGAAAAAAGATTATTTCGGAGAAAGAGCGACCGTGAGAAATTACACCAAGCGCCACATTCCCGAGAGCCTGCTTGACAGTATCCTTGAACGTGCAATGCGGGCCCCTACATGCGGGAACATGCAGCTCTACAGCGTTATCGTCACCAGAGACGAGAAGAATCTCACACTTCTCGCTGAGCAACATTTCAATCAGCCCGCAGCGGCCGGAGCAAACGTGATTCTGACAATTTGCGCAGACTTCAATAGATTCACAGAATGGTGTGAGGGGAGTGGTGCCAAGCCGGGTTACGATAACTTCCACTCCTTTATGATGGCAATGACAGATGCCATCATATTCGCCCAACAGATCGTGACGATTGCAGAGTCTGAAGGTCTGGGAACATGCTATCTCGGGACTGTCAATTACAACGCGCGAGAGATTTCGGAGTTGCTTCAGTTGCCTCGACTTGTTGTGCCGGTAGCCTCACTGTCACTCGGGTATCCAGCATTGGAGGAGGAACCCATGACAGAACGCCTGCCGTTGGAAGCCATAAAGCATCAGGAAACCTACAGGAAAGATACTACTGCCGACGTTATGGAACTTTTCCGGGAGAAAGATGAATTCCCTGCCAACAAAAAATTTGTGGAAGAAAATGGTAAGGAATCCCTTGCACAGGTCTTCACAGATGTCAGATATCCTGAAAGTGTAAACCTGTCAGTATCGGAAACTTATCTCGATCTCCTGAAACAGAAAGGATTCATTTAAGCGGGCCCTCTTCCATAAGGAGACCTTTAAAGCTTTTTATCAGAGAGGGGTTGGATGCAAGAATCGAATAATTGCGGTTTTCCCTTATTCTTTCGACCACTGCGCCAGCCTCTCTCGCAATAAGAGTGCCTGCCGCCACATCCCAACGGTTAAGATTCAACTCCCAATAAGCGTCATAAAATCCGGCGCCAACATAAGAGAGATCAATTGCAGCCGATCCCATCCTACGGGTGCCTCTGACCTTAAAGACCACTCTCTCTATCTCTTTAAGGTTATTGTCGGGATGAGAATTCCTATCGTAGGGCATACCTGTGGCAACTACTGCAGTTTCAAGCTCACTATTGGAAGAACATCGGATCGGTTTCCCATTCATGAACGCACCAAATCCCTTCACGGCATGAAACAACTCATGGAGGTATGGAGCATAGACTACTCCCACAACCGCCTCACCATGATGCTCCAAAGCGATCGACACCGAAAAAACCGGAAGACCGTTGTTGAAATTAGTAGTTCCATCAAGAGGATCGATCACCCAGCGCCATTCACGCTCAGAATGCTCTGAACCGGATTCTTCTGCAATGATTCCATGATCAGGAAAATTCGTTGATATATAATTTTTTATAAATGCTTCCGACTGCTTGTCGGCTATTGTCACAACATCAAAGGCATTCTGCTTCGTTGCAGCGTCAAGATTAGGGGAACGAAAATATCTCAGTTGGATTTCTCCGGCCCCTTTTGCCATTTCAATGGCGGCATTAAGATATTTGTCAAGAATTGTAGACATATTAGATAAATATTTATTCCATGAAAGTTGCAATCCGGATATCATTTCCCTGATCCAAATTTCAACTTGTCAGAGATAACAAGACCTCCGATCACAAGAAAGCATCCAAGATAACCGAGAGGGTAGATCTTCTCCCCAAAAATAAAATAGGCCACAACCATCGTTATCAAAGGAGAAGCATAAAGATAGTTGTTGGCTGTCACCGCCCCTAAAATCTTCATGGATTCATTCCATATAAGATAGGCAGCGACAGAACAGAAAACAACCAGAAAAAGGAAGTTCAGAAGAAACTGAGGTTCCGACATGTCGAAAAGTATACCAATATGTAAAGGCTGATCCTGAAGCAGAAGAAGCGGAATGGCGCTTATCACACCATAGAAAAACAGCTTTCTGGAAATAAAAAAGGAACTATAGATTGGAATGATCCTCTTCACAGCAATAGTATATACAGCCCACGATAAAGCAGCCGTCAAGGCAAGGATATCACCCTTGGGATTCAATTCAATCGACTCCCCATGACTGAAGATCACACAGCCAACACCGATGAACGCCATTATGGAGCCAACAATTACCCCCGCTCTCAGCCTCACCTTATAAATGATGGCTATAAGAACAGTAGTGAAAAGGGGAGAAATAGACGCCAAAAGCGAAACATTTCCTGTAGACGTGAATTTCAAAGCATAGTTTTCCGTTATGAAATACAGAGAACCAGCACAAAGTCCGCAGACAAACAGAAGAAGCTCATCCCGCCAGTTATTGGCCATGATCCTTTTGAAAGTGATCGTCAGCAATAAAACATAAGCGAATGCAAACCTATATATGTAAGTCTCCACAGGGGTCCATCCTCCATCAACCATCAGCACCTTGGAGCTCAGAAAAGAACAAGCCCAGGCACAAACCGTCATTATCGCTCCGATATGGGCGAGAAGAACAGCTGATTGTTTGCCAAAAGAATGTCTGAACGACTTTTTCATGAATTCAAGATTATTATAGAGTCTTTATAAAAAACACAACCGGAAATGGAGAGAGAGGAGTAAATATTGCATTTTTTATGAGTACAAAATTAATATTAAAGATTCAACCATGCAAAATTCTATAAGAAAAGAATACAAAAAAAAACTGGAACCGATTAGTCGATCCCAGTGTGGTGCTGTCGATGCAGCGAAGAAATGAGAATTATTCAGGTTCTTCAACGAAGTCTTCCTTGCCGACTCCGCAAACCGGACAAACCCATGAATCGGGAATATCCTCGAAAGCTGTTCCCGGGGCTATGCCATTGTCGGGATCACCTGTTGCCGGATCATAGATCCAATCACATACTTCGCATCTGTATTTTTTCATGACTTAATGATTTTTTAAATGTTACTTAGTCTTAAAATCTCTTTATCATCTAAACACACAATTCATCCATTTGGTTTTTTCCAAGCCCAGAAAAAATCACTAAAGAAAAAAACTGAGATGGAAGAGAAGCAATGGAGGGAGAAGAAAAAGCCAAAAACGAAAAAATGGAGGATTTAATTTGGAATATTAAAAAGCTCTCCTTAACTTTGCAGTGAAGAGATTCCTCAATAAAACACCAAAAGCATGAACAACGAGTCATCGTCACAAAACGAGGTTGAACGTTTTTCAAACTTTCTGCGATCAAGACATCTGAAAAAAACGCCTGAAAGATTTGAAATTCTTCGTTATGCCCGAAATCACAACGGACATTTCGATGCGGAAGCACTGCTTTCGGAACTTGAGGATTCAGGTTATCACGTAAGCCGTTCAACTATATATAACACGTTGGAACTGCTCTGTCAGTGTGGCATCGTGAGAAAACTGCTCTTCGACACACATCAGGCAAGCTATGAAATGGCAGAAGACACCCACAGTCATCTGGTGTGCACCCGATGTGGCGACATCAGGGAGATTGATCTCGACGGAATCGACAGCACTCTCTCCCGGATGAGCTTCCCTGGCTTCATGCCCTCCTACGTATCAACTTGTATCTATGGGATATGTGATGAATGCCGGAAGAGAGAGACCGAACAAGAACGAAAATAACACCTATAAAATAAGTTAACCCTTAGACATTAATTAATGCCATGGCAAAAGTCAAACCATTCAAAGGAGTGCGTCCTCCGAAAGCACTCGTAGAAGAGGTAGTATCGCGTCCATACGACGTGCTCAACAGTCATGAAGCCCGCATTGAGGCTGCCGACAATGAAAAATCCCTCTACCACATCATCAAACCAGAGATCGACTTTGATCCGGACACAGACGAGCATGATCCCAAGGTGTATGATAAGGCGGTCGAGAATTTCAAGAAATTTCAGGAGAAAGGCTGGCTTGTGCAGGATGATGAAGAGAAATACTATATCTATGCACAGACCATGGACGGGCGCACCCAATACGGTTTTGTGATCGGCGCATGGGTGAACGACTATACCGAAGGCCGCATCAAAAAGCATGAACTCACTCGTCGCGACAAAGAGGAAGACCGCATGAAACATGTGCGCGTAAACAACGCAAACATCGAGCCTGTGTTTTTCGCATTCCCCGACAACGAAGCGCTTGAAAGCATTATCCGCGACGTCACGAAGAATGAGCCCGAATATGACTTCGTGGCTCCCGATGGATTCGGCCATACCCTCTGGACAATCGATGACGAAAACACTATCAACAAGATCACAGAGGAATTTGAGAAGATTCCCAATCTTTATATAGCGGATGGCCACCACCGCTCGGCTGCCGCTGCTCTCGTCGGGGCAGAGAAGGCTGCCCAAAACAAAGACCACAAGGGCGATGAGGAATACAACTATTTCATGGCCGTTGCTTTCCCGGCTTCTCATCTCCGCATCATCGACTACAACCGTGTTGTGAAAGATCTTAACGGTCTAACACCTGAAGAATTCCTTGACAAAATCAAAGAGAATTTCGTTGTAGAGGAGAAAGGAACGGAAATCTACACTCCCAATGCCCTCCATAACTTCGCCCTCTATCTTGACGGCAAATGGTATTCTCTGACCGCCAAAGAGGGAACCTATGATGACTCAGATCCTATCGGAGTTCTCGACGTGACAGTTTCATCCAACCTTATTCTCCGCGACATCCTGGGCATAACCGATCTTAGAAGCGACAAGAGAATTGACTTCGTTGGTGGTATCCGAGGACTTGGAGAACTGCAGAAACGTGTTGACAGTGGAGAGATGAAAATGGCTCTTGCCCTTTACCCGGTCACCATGGGGCAGCTCATCGACATCGCCGACAGCGGCAACATCATGCCTCCCAAAACCACCTGGTTCGAGCCAAAACTCCGCTCAGGCCTCGTGATCCATAAACTTGACTGATTGATATCGGGATAGATATCATATCCTGATAATTTCATACAGGCGCGGTTCAGAAAAAATGATACCGCGCCTGTTTTTTTCAGTTTCTTTCAACCAATTCGTCGGTCAAGCGTTAATATAATTGAACAAGGGAGAATGATGATAGAGATCTGAGTTTCTCCTGAGTCAAAAGAAAAAAAGGATATAATAATATCACTAATAATAACCAATCTTAATAGTTAAACAGCTATGAAAAAGTTACTCTATTTGATGTTGCTGCTTCCGATGGCATTTCTTGCATCCTGCAGCAACGACGACGATGAAGTTCCTGCAGTGAACACAACCATCACCCTGAGCAATGTTGCAGAAGGCGAGAACGGAACTGTCTATGTAGTGAAAGATGAGCCCATGGAGATTAAGAGTCTCGATGTGACCACCCTTAACGGCAAGGCAGCTGCTATCGGCAATGTAAGATATGCAATCAATGGTCTCGGAATCGGTTACTTCACAACGGCCACGTATCCTTATTCATACGTGATCGAGCCTCTGACCTTCCCGAAGGCAGGAACTTTCTATCTGGAAGCGACTGCAACTATTCTTCAGGTTGACAAGCCTATTTCAGCAGCTTATTATCAGATTCCTCTGACAGTTGTTGATAGTGCTGACGATCTTCCCGAAGGGGCCGTGCTTGGAGAATACACCCTCAACCTCGGAAACTCGGTTGACACAGGCAAGTAAGCTCCCATATAACACCCTTTAGCAACACGCGACATGCAACACGTCATGCCGCGTGTTTCTTTTTCGTAATAAGGATGGACACGAGCAGGCAGCCGGCCAATACAAAGGGGTAGTAAAGATACTGCCACGGTGCAACAGGAGATATTCCAGCTAACGAAGCCGCCATCAACGTTTGAGCACCATAAGGGATCAGAGATTGAACGACACACGATCCGGTATCGAGCAGGGAAGCTGTTTTGCGAGAAGGGATATTGTATTTCTCTGAAATCTTCTTTGCAAGAGACCCTACGGTTATGATAGCAACCGTGTTATTGGCAGTGCATAGATTCACAATTCCAACGAGAAGGACAATTGCACCCTGAGCACCTCTTGCAGAACTGACATTCCGGCTTAAGGAGGCAAGAATGAAATCTATGCCACCGGCGGCCTTTATGATTCCAAGCATTCCGGCGGCAAGAATAGTCACTATTGTCAGGAAGCCGACTGATTCAATTCCTTCTCCCGCAATCGTCAGCATATCGATAAAATCCATTCCGCAAATCAAGCCTGCCGACAATGCAGAGACAATACCGGTGAAAAGCACGATAACAACGTTTATACCAGCCACGGCAAGAATAATAACGACAAGATAGGGAATAACGAGCCAATAGGAGACATCTCCCGTTAAATTAACTGCCATGACATCAGGGGCAGCAAGGCAATAAACAATAAGAGCGATCAAAGCTGCCGGACAGACAATCCATATATTTGCAAGAAATTTATGCCTCATGTCGCAGCCCTGGGTGCGGGTGGCAGCAATGGTAGTATCTGAAATGAAGGAAAGATTATCGCCGAAAAAAGCTCCACCGAGCACAATGGCCACATAATATGCGATCGGAGAACCTGTGCCTTCCGCCATGCTGACCGCAAGAGGAGTCAAAGCAACGACAGTGCCAACGGATGTTCCGATTGCCATTGAAATAAAGCATGCGGCAAGAAATAGTCCTGGCACAACCAGAGAAGGCGGGAGATAGTTCAGGGTAATGTTGACAGTAGCATCTACGGCACCCGTGCTCTTTGCTATCGCCGCAAAAGCTCCGGCAAGGATAAAAATCCAGATCATATACATGACATTTGACGAAGATGCTCCTTTTGAAAAAGTCTCTATCCTTTGTGACAGGGTCTTACCCTTTAAAGTGAACGCTGCCCAGACTGATGAGATCAGAAATGCCACACTGAGAGGCATCCTATAGAAATCTCCAATCACAATGGAAACAAGAAGATAGGATAAAAGAAAGACAACAATGGGGGAGACTGCCAACCATCCGGGCACTCTTTTCAAGTTTGAATTATCAGATTCCGACATGCTAAGATAGAAAAGTTCAGTTTAAACTCAGCTGATTATATTATTAACCTATATCTCCATTAAAAATCCCGGACCCCTGTGAATCAGAGGACCGGGACTTTATCAATAATCTACAAACACCCTTGTATTATTTATTTACCTGATATTTGTTCCAACCGTCCTTGAGGTAGGCAATCACCTGTTCTGCAGCTGCAACTCCTGCATTGAAGTTGGCTTCAGCAGTCTGGGCACCCATCTTCTTAGGAGTAAAGAACACGCGAGGGCCGAATAATTTCTCATATTCCTCAGCTGTATCAGGCTTGATGTCACTGACATAACGGAGATCAGGACGCTCCTCAAGAGCTTTCTTGAGACCCTCCTCATCGATAACCTCCTTACGGGCGGTATTGACAAGAACACCATTTTTCGGCATCTTCATCACAAGATCATAACCGATCGACTTGCGTGTCTGTGGTGTAGCCGGAATATGGAGCGAAACGAAATCATTCTGAGAGAAGAGATCGTTGACATCATGAACAGGCACAACGCCCTCTGCTTCCATAACAGAATCGGGAACGAACACGTCAAGAGCCTTGATATCCATATTGAAGCCTTTTGCAATGCGAGCAACATTTCTGCCCACCTGGCCAAAAGCATAGATGCCAAGCGATTTACCCTTGAGCTCAGAACCGGATTTGCCGTTATACTGGTTGCGACACATCATCACGATCATGCCGAAAACAAGTTCTGCCACGGCATTAGAATTCTGACCGGGTGTGTTCATCACACAGATATTGTGAGCAGTTGCAGCAGCCAGATCAATATTATCGTAGCCTGCACCCGCACGCACAATAACTTTAAGATTTGGAGCAGCATCCATCACTTCAGCATCGATAACGTCAGAGCGGACAATAAGGCCGTCAGCATTCTTTACAGCCTCAAGGAGGTCTGACCTTGTGCCATGCTCCACGAGTTCCATCTCATTGCCGGAGGCATTGATCACATCGGCAATGGCTTTAGCTGCGGCCGGAGCGAAAGGTTTTTCCGTGAAAACTAATATTTTCATTTTTCTGAAGTGTTGGGATTAATGTTTAGCCTCAAATTCCTTCATGCAGTCAACGAGTGCCTTCACGCTGTCCATGGGGAGAGCATTGTAGAGGGAAGCACGGAATCCGCCAACGTCACGATGACCCTTGATACCCATCATGCCGCGCTCTGTTGCGAAATCGATGAAAGCTTTTTCAAGCTCTACATATTCAGGTTTCATAACGAAGCAAACATTCATGATCGAACGGTCCTCATGATTGGGAACTGTAGCGACAAACATCTTGCTTCCGTCGATCGCGTTGTAGAGCACCTCTGCCTTGTCGACATCCATCTTCTCGAGGGCACGAACGCCACCGAGCGACTTATAATACTTGAGGGTCTGGAGTGCACTGAAAATCGGGAGAACCGGAGGAGTGTTGAACATCGAACCCTTCTTCACATGAGTGCGATAGTCAAGCATCGTCGGGATCACACGATCAACATGTCCGAGGGCATCATCCTTCACGATTACGAAAGTCACGCCTGCAGGAGCAAGATTCTTCTGTGCACCACCATAGATGAGGTCATACTTGGAAACGTCAACAGGGCGTGAGAAGATGTCGGAGCTCATGTCGCATATCATTCTTACTCCTACCTCGGGATCCTTGCGGATCTCTGTGCCATAGATGGTGTTGTTAGAAGTGTAGTGGAAATAGTCCACGTCTGTCGGAACTGTATAGTCTTTCGGAATGTAGTTGTAGTTTTTGTCTTTTGAAGACGCTACAACATCCACATCACCAAACAATTTGGCTTCCTTGATGGCTTTGCTTGCCCAGACACCGGTGTCGAGATAGGCAGCTTTCTTCGCGAGCATGTTCATCGGAACCATGGCGAACTGGAGGCTTGCACCGCCTCCGAGGAAGAGGACGCTATATCCTTCAGGAATCTCAAGGAGCTCCTTGAAAAGAGCAACCGACTCATCCATCACAGCCTGAAACTGCTTGCTGCGGTGAGAGATCTCGAGGATCGACAGACCCATGTCTGCGAAGTTGTGGACAGCATCGGCTGTCTTCTCAATCGTATACTGGCTCAGGATGCTGGGGCCGGCATAGAAATTGTGTTTTTTCATGACTATATTTTAAGTTAGAAATATATGTGGCAAATTTAATAGTTTTATGAATACTGACAAAATTTATCATGCAGAATATTGAAAAATATTTCAAGAATGAGCGTCAGTTTACGTTTTGCTTCCGATTTGCGAGCCGTTCCCACATTCTGGCCTCCTGAGGATTGTCACATGGATTCCAGAAACGTGTGCCGGCAAGCCCGTCGGGAAGGTATTGTTGGTCTACATAGTTTCCCTTGTAGTCGTGGGCATATTTATATCCCTCATGATAGCCGAGATCCTTCATGAGCTTGGTAGGAGCGTTGCGGAGGTGGAGCGGAACAGGAAGATTCCCTGTTTTCCTGACAGCCTCCTGGGCGGCGGCAATAGCCATATACGCTGAATTACTTTTGGGAGAATTCGCGAGATAGACCGTACACTCCGCAAGGATGATTCTTCCCTCAGGCCATCCAATCTTTTTAAGAGCATCAAACGTGGTGTTGGCAAGTAATAACGCATTTGGATTGGCAAGCCCAATATCTTCGGCCGCAAGGATGACAAGGCGCCTGGCAATGAACTCAGGGTCCTCACCACCCTCAACCATTCTCGCAAGCCAATAGACCGCAGCATCAGGATCACTCCCTCTAACGGATTTTATGAAAGCTGATATGATGTCGTAGTGAAGCTCACCGTTCCTATCATAGGCAGCAGGATTCTCCTGAAGACGCTCCACCACATTCGCATCATCGATGACCACAGGTTCTCCATCAGGTGTAGACTGTTCTATAAGATCAAGAATATTAAGAAGCTTTCTCGCATCTCCCCCCGCAAAACGGAACAGCGCGCTTTTCTCAATGATCTTCACCTCTCTTTTTGAAAGGATAGGATCCTTCTCAACAGCATTTTTCAGCAGTTTTTCCAGATCCTCAATCTCAAGAGACTTAAGGGTGTAGACCTGAGATCTTGAAAGGAGAGGACGAATCACCTCAAAAGATGGATTCTCAGTTGTAGCGCCAATCAGAGTCACAATTCCCTGCTCAACCGCTCCAAGAAGTGAATCCTGCTGGTTCTTGCTGAATCTGTGGATTTCATCAATGAAAAGGATCGGGCGTGAAGTGTTGAACATACTTGACGCCTCCGCCTTACAACGATCAATAATCTCACGCACATCCTTCACTCCCGAGGTAACAGCGCTGAGAGTATGGAAAGGAGCATCCGTAGCAGCGGCTATGATCTTGGCGAGAGTGGTTTTCCCGACACCCGGAGGTCCCCAGAGAATGAATGAGTTTATTTTCCCTGACTGGATCATCCGGCGGATTATCCCGTTCTCGCCGACAAGATGTGTCTGGCCAATGTAATCATCGAGAGAGGATGGACGCAGACGTTCTGCAAGAGGAATATTATTGCTCATCTTCTTTTTTCAAGAATCTCTATTAAGGAATCAAGATCAATTTCATCCAGAGAATCGACCACAACATCAGAATAAGGGGAAATGACGTCACGTGAAAGAGTGCCAGCCACTCCGATAACAAAAGCTCCGGAGTTCTTTCCGGCCTTCACTCCCTGAAGAGAATCCTCGAAAACGACACAATTACTAATGTCGCGACCAATTTTCTTCGCCGCAAGAAGATAACCTTCAGGATCAGGTTTTGAAGCTGAGATCTGATCGGCTGTCACGATATAGGAGAAGAAATCCCTGATTTCCGGAAGTTCCTCGTCAAGATGTGCCATTTTAACATCATTGCTGCTCGTCACGAGTGCCGCAGGGATCTCCCTTCTTCTCAGCTCCGAGAGAAGGACTTCAGCACCCGGAAGATAAGAATATTTCATCTTCTTCTCCAGCTCGTAAAGTCGGGCCACCACCTTCTCCCTTACCGAAAGATCAGGGTAGTGGTCTTCCAAGATCTTATCTAATGTGCACCCTTTTATTCTCGATGCAAGGGAACTTATTCCTGTCGGATACTCTTTATTCACTATCTCCCAGATTTTCGTGTATTCGCTTTCGCTGTCGATCAAGACTCCGTCGAGATCAAAAAGAAAACCTGGTTTATGATGTGCAGATATTGTCATTTGTCAAATTATCAATATTATCTAATTATCAGGAAGTGTTGTCTGGGTAAGAATCAAAATCTTCAAACCGACGACACCCCCTTTGCAAATTTACAAAAAAAAGATGAAAACCACAACCTTGATTAAGTGCTTGCTTAATATTATGGTATAAAGATAGAGGAAATAGCGTTTTTTTTGTTAACTTTGCATCCTAAACATGCAAATGAGGATCATGCGCCTGCTGCCTTTTTATGAGCGAGGTGCTGTTTCGGAAATAATTAGCACGAAGTGATAGAAGAGATTTCTTTTAGAACAGAACCCAAGAAAAGCAGAGACCCGGAGGCTTTGAAAAGCATTGTCTCCCGGGAAATTGGCGTGTCTTCGAACAATATCCATGACATGAGGATAACTCGCCGTTCCATAGATGCGAGACAAAAGAATGTCATGGTCAATCTTACGCTTCAGGTGGCTTATGGCGACGACAAGATTGTCAAAGCTCCTTACCATCCTGTTGATTATCGGGAATTGTCAGCTGAAGCCCCTACAGTAATAATTGTCGGAGCGGGTCCCGCCGGACTTTTTGCTGCATTAAAGGCGATTGAACTTGGGATGCGTCCTCTTGTGTTGGAGCGTGGAAGCGACGTTGATTCCAGACGCGTTGAGCTTGCCTCAATAAGCCGGACGGGAAAGGTGGATCCGGACTCCAACTATTGTTTCGGAGAGGGGGGAGCAGGTGCTTATAGCGACGGTAAACTCTTCACCCGAAGCAAGAAACGCGGAAACGTGAGGGAAATCCTGGAAATTCTTCATCAGCATGGAGCATCTGAAGACATTCTCATAGATTCACATCCCCACATCGGGAGCGATAAACTTCCTGAGGTTATAAAAAACATCAGGAAAACTATTGAACGCTGTGGAGGAAAAGTGCTCTTTCATACTAAAGTTACAGAACTGATTTATGAAAAAGGGAATGTTTCCGGCGTAATAACCGAAAAAGGCGACCGATTTGATGGCCCTGTAATTCTTGCTACGGGTCATTCTGCCCGGGATGTCTACCGTATGCTTTTCAATGAGGGGATAGAAATTGAACCTAAAAGTCTTGCAATCGGTGTCAGGCTCGAACATCCCCAACATCATATAGACTGCCTTCAGTATCACACTAACGATGGTAGAGGGAAATATCTCCCTGCTGCGGAATACAGTTTCGTATGCCAGGTGGATGGCCGGGGAGTTTATTCTTTCTGCATGTGTCCGGGAGGCGTGATAGTACCGGCAATGTCGGGGCCAGGACAACTTGTGGTCAATGGAATGTCGGCATCGGCACGCGCAAGCCAATGGGCAAATTCAGGAATGGTTGTGGAGCTTCATCCAGGCGATATAAGTGGGTATGAAGCATCCGGACCTTTGGAAATGCTCGCTTTGCAAGAGGATCTTGAGAAAAATTTTTATCAAGAATCCGGAGAAAGCATAAATGCTCCTGCCCAAAGAATGAAGGATTTTGTAGATGGTAAAGACTCAAAGGATCTTCCGAGAAGTTCTTACGCTCCGGGGATTCATCCGGCAAGACTTGATCAGCTTCTGCCTTCTGCCATTGCCTCTCGTCTGAAATCAGGATTCCAGACCTTTGATAAGCGGAGTAAAGGGTTTCTAACCAATGAAGCCATACTTGTTGGACTGGAGTCAAGAACCTCAAGCCCGGTAAGGATTCCCCGAGACAAGGAGACTCTTGAACACATCTCCACCTCCAATCTATATCCGGCAGGAGAAGGAGCGGGCTTCGCAGGAGGGATAGTGTCGGCGGCTATAGATGGCCAGAGATGCGCAATGGCACTACATTCAAGACTCTTTGCCAAAACAGCATCTGAAAAATAAGATAGTAACAAACAGAATAACACCATAGGATGTCGATCATAATAAACATAGAGACCTCATCAAAAACATGCAGTGTCGCTCTAACGAAAGACGGGGTTGTGGAAATGGAACTTGAGGATTCCGAAGGAATGAATCATGCCATTAAACTCGCTCCGTTCGTGGAGCGTTGCATGGAGGAGCTGAAGCGTAAGGGTGAGAAGCCGGATGCAGTGGCTGTGAGCCTGGGTCCAGGTTCCTACACTGGTCTTCGCATCGGACTTTCATTTGCCAAAGGGTTGGCATTCAGTCTTGGAATTCCACTAATCGGCCTAAGCACTCTTCAGATTCTTGCGGTTAAGGCTATGTTCAAAAGCATGGCATGGGAGGGTGATGAACTCATTGCCTGTCTAATAGATGCCAGAAGAATGGAAGTCTTCGCCGGAGTTTTCGATTTCGCACTGAATGAGGTCGTAAAGGAGAGCGCCGTGATTCTTGACGAAAAATCATTTGAATCACTCAAGGATAAACGAAAGATATTATTTATCGGTGACGGATCTGAAAAATTCAGAGACCTCTATCAGGGCAACAACGCTGAATGGCTTGGAAATCTGATGCCACATGCCCGAGACATGACTGCTCTATCGGAAAAGTATTTCCGCGAGGGCCGGTTTATAGATGTTGCATATTCCACTCCTAACTATCTGAAGGAATATCAAACAACAAATCCAAAAAACAAGGTGCTCGACACCATCAAAGACAATTCAAAGCAGAAATGAAAACAATGATTCCATATAACGTCAGCGAACCGAAACTTGCGCTTCCCGAATATGGCAGGAATATCCAGCGCATGGTTGACCATTGTCTGACAATTGAAGACCGTGACGAGCGGACAAGATGCGCCTATTCCATTGCCGATGTCATGGCCACTCTTTTCCCGGCAGTTGTTGGCGAAGGTGGCGATCGCCGTAAAATCTGGGACCATATCAACATCATGTCAGGCTTTAAGCTCGACATCGATTTCCCCTGTGAAGTCATAACTCCTGACAAACTCAACGTAACAAGAGAGAAGGTGCCGTATTCCGAAGGTTTTGTCCGCTATCGGAACTATGGCAAGAGCATTCAGCAGATGATCAAGATCGTTGCCGACATGGAGAACAGCGTAGATAAGGACAATATGATTTTTCTCCTTGCAAATCAGATGAAAAAAGTTCTTCTTGCGGTCAATCCTGAAAATTCATCGGATGCAAAGGTTTTCGCCGATATTGCCGACATTTCGAATGGCAAGATCCAGATTGATCCTGCAAACTATAAGCTTAACTCCTACGTAGAGACTGAGACCCAGTCGGGTAAAGGGAAGAAGAAAAAAACCAAATAATCCCCCCATAATATAATGAGTTCATTTATTGTAGAAGGCGGCCATACGCTAAAAGGAACCATCAATCCACAGGGTGCGAAAAACGAGGCTCTGGAGGTGATCTGTGCCACATTGCTCACCGATGAGACTGTGACCATTTCCAATATTCCCGACATAGCAGATGTTCGCAACCTGATTTCTCTTCTCGCAGAGATGGGAGTGACGACCCACCACATTGATTCCAACACGGTTTCTTTCACGGCCAAAGATGTAAATGTGGACTATCTTGCCTCCGAAGCATTCAGCCATAAGGCTCAGTCGCTCCGCGGCTCTGTCATGGTTGTAGGGCCCCTTCTCGCAAGATTCGGAAGAGCCACTCTTCCAAAGCCAGGGGGCGACAAGATAGGACGTCGACGCCTCGACACTCATTTTATGGGATTATGTAAGTTGGGAGCAGAATTTGAATACGACGAGAAAGCGAAGTGTTATCAGGCGAAGGCACCGGCGGCCGGGCTTAAAGGGAATTATATTCTCCTTGACGAAGCATCGGTCACTGGCACGGCCAATATCGTCATGGCAGCCGTGCTTGCGAAGGGGAATACAACCATCTACAACGCGGCTTGTGAACCCTATATCCAGCAACTATGCCGACTTCTGACATCTATGGGAGCAAAAATAGATGGCATCGGCTCAAATCTACTACGGATTGAGGGAGTGGAACGACTCGGAGGAGCCTCCCACCGGATGTTGCCGGACATGATTGAAGTCGGAAGCTTTATCGGAATGGCAGCTATGACGGGGTCGGATATCATACTTGAAAACGTCAGTGTGAATGATCTTGGATTCATGCCTGCAGCCTTCGCCCGTCTTGGTGTCAATCTGAGAGTAGAGGGCGACAATATCAGGGTGAAACAGGATGAAATATATGAAATAGATCCTTTCATCGACGGCTCAATCATGACATTTGCCGATGCTCCCTGGCCTGGATTATCTCCTGACTTATTGAGCATCTTTCTGGTTGTGGCCACCCAAGCAAAAGGAAGCGTGCTAATACATCAGAAAATGTTTGAGAGCAGATTGTTTTTTGTGGACAAGCTCATAGACATGGGAGCTCGCATAATTCTCTGCGATCCTCACCGTGCTGTGGTGATCGGATCTGGTAAATTCAAATCACTGCATTGCGCCAATATGGTTTCTCCCGACATCAGGGCCGGCATAGCGATGCTTATCGCCGCATTGGGAGCGAAAGGCACAAGTAAGATACAGAATATCAACCAGATTGATAGGGGATATGAGAGTATTGATGACCGCCTGAATCGTCTTGGAGCAAATATTATCAGAGTTGACTGAGTTTTATGATTGAAGAGAAAAACTTAACCACCGTGGGTAAATTCCAGAAGACCCATGCTCTTAAAGGAGAACTCAATGCCCTTATCGACATTGATCCGGAATATTTTGAAGAAGGGAATGCGATGATCGTTGACGTTGACGGCATCTATGTGCCTTTTTTCACAACAGGAATACGCCCGAAAGGGGCAACATCTTTTCTGGTGAAACTTGATGGGATCGACTCTGAGGAGGAGGCCAGGAGTTTTGTAAATAAATCCATTCTTGCGGAGAAAGCATCGCTTGCCCCATTTCTTGACATGGAAGAGGATGAAATCCGCGGAGAGGATGAGTTTTGCGGCTATAGCATAATAGATGTGGAATCAGGAGATACACTTGGAGAGGTTAAAAGGATAGATTCATCCACGAGCAACTATCTCTTTATAGTGGCGACTCCGGACGGAGAGGAAATCTATATCCCTCTGGCCGAGGATTTCATCGATTCCATCGACGATGAAAAACGATCAATCTTCATGAAGCTTCCACAAGGATTGATAGAACTTAACGTTAAAAAGAAAGAGTGACACTTATTCAATAAATCATTAATTATTTAGACTATGGCAGACGAGCAATATAGATTCGATGAGAATGAGGCCGTTAAGTTCATAAGGGAAGAGCTTCCGGCAGACGTCAGTCAGAAATATGACGACGATGAGATTCTGTGTATTATTGACATCATCTGGGACTACTATGAGAAAAAAGGCTTTCTCAGTCTGAATATGGATGAAACCGAAGAAGAGGTGCTTGATGCGGATGATCTCACGAAATACGTGAAAAAAGAGGTTAAGAATGATAGTGAACTCATGATGGATCCCAAAGATGTGGAGAAAATCGTAAAGGCAGAACTTGATTATGAGGAATCGCTGGAAGATTTTGTTTAAATCAGTGGCATTTTCAATGGTGGTTTGGATTAGCGCTGCGGATACCCTCGCTGCAATTCCTGATCCACCATCCGACAAGAATGATGCCAAAGAGCGAATAGAGGCTCTTGATAACATGGGATTTATAGAAATGTTGAATTCTGTGGATCCAGGTCAGTCCTCAGAACTGATTCAAAAATTTCAGACAAAGGAGGGAAAAACACGACTCTTGAACGGAAAATATAATCCAAAGGGAGAATGCACGGTTGAAGCCTACCGAAATAAAGAGGTGCTTCTTGTGACAATTCCTGCCCATCTTCTTTTCGGTCCTAATATGACCAGCCTTAAGGAAGGAGCTGGAGATTATCTGTCTCCAATCAGGAGATATCTTAAAGAGCCCGACATGTATCGGGTGATGATCGTTATGCACACCGACAACACAGGGTCAGATTCTTATCGTGAGCAGTTGACAGCAGACCGGGTGAATGCGGTGTTTGATTGGTTTGATGAATCAGGATCCGATACCCGTTATCTTTTTTCCTATGCCCTGGGCGACGACATGCCGCTAAAACCGAATGATTCAATGGAAAACCGCGACAGAAACAGAAGGCTTGAGATTTATCTCGTGCCAGGAACCAAAATGGTGGAACAGGCAAAAAAGGGACGCATCTCATTCTGATGCGTCCCTTTTTTCTAAATGGTTAAAAAGAGATCAATCCATTCTGGATCTATAGTCATCGTATGTGAACTCCCTGAGAAGCTTCAATGAGCCATCTTTTGTTTTGAGCCAGATGGAGGGATGTTGTATGCCGTTGAACATATTTGTTTTAACCGTAGTGTAGTGATTCATGTCAAGAAGTGTCAGTCTTTGACCAGCCACAAGAGGAGTCTTAAATTTCCAGTCGCCCACGAAATCTCCGCTAAGACATGAATTACCACCAAGACGATATGACAGAGCATCTGCCTCATTATCATCGGCAGCCTCCGCAATGGCAGGCCGATAAGGCATCTCAAGGCAATCCGGCATGTGGCATGCGAAGGAGGCATCGATGATGGCCGTCTTGACACCGGCATCTTCCACAACATCAAGAACCTCAGTCACAAGATCTCCGGTCTGCCATGTGAAAGCGCTCCCGGGTTCCATGATTAGACTGAGCCCGGGATAGTCATTGTGAAGCTTTTTAAGAAGACCTATGAGATGGTCAATATCATAGCTCTTTCTTGTCATCAGATGTCCACCTCCCATATTGAGCCATTTCAATTTCGGAATCCACTTGCCGAACTGATTTTTAAAAGCATCGAGCACTTTCTCAAGATCATAGCTTGATGATTCACACAACGCATGGAAATGAAATCCTTCAAGCCCCTCCGGCAATTCATCCGGAAGCTGATCAGCATTGACTCCAAAACGACTTCCAGGAATACATGGATTATAAATATCGGTTTCAATGACACTGCAATGTGGATTGACACGCAGCCCGCAGCTAACTCTTTTATCCGGATGTTTCTCGTTGTAAGCTTTGACAACAGGATAGAACTTGTTGAACTGAGTCAGGGAATTAAACGTGATGTGGGTGCTCCCTTCAAGAAATTCCGGGAAAGTATCTTCAGTATAGACCGGACAATATGTGTGGACCTCATTACCAAGAAACTCAAGCGAAAGTTTCATTTCATTAAGCGAACTTGCAGTTGAAGCCGAGATATATTCCGCGATTATCGGGAATGTCTTCCATAAGGCGTTCGCCTTAAAGGCCATGATAATCTTTACGTCGGCTTCCTCACTTACTTTTTTTATTAACGCGAGATTAGAACGTAGCCTGTCTTCGTAGACAATATAAAATGGTGTCTTGATATTCATCTCATTAAAGAATTTCAAACTTAGCAAACTTAAGAAGGAGCTTCTTGATTCCCACAACTCCGAAATCAACAACAATCATATCTTCACCCGAAAGCTGAGCGAACTTAATGATTTTCCCATTTCCAAAACGATCGTGGCGGATTTTGCAACCGATAGAAAGTTCGGAAAGAGAATGTTGAGGCTTAATGTCAGAATCGTTTGACAAAGAGGATCCAATCTTTTTTAAACCAGAGCCATAGGAGTAGTTGGAAAGGGTAGTCCTCTTAGTAGTTTCAATGGGATCGCGCGCGGAGTTCTTCAGATTAAGGAATCTCCTGTCGATATCATTCAAAAACCTTGACGGAGCAGTCATGACAGTCTGTCCGTTACGGAATCGTGAATTAGCATAGGTAAGGACACAGGTTTCTTTAGCCCGGGTAATAGCTACATAAAGAAGTCGGCGTTCCTCCTCAACCTGAGCAAGAGATTCCTGACTCATTGCCGAGGGAAATAGATCTTCTTCAACTCCAACAATTATGACATGCTTAAATTCAAGTCCTTTGGCAGCATGAACCGTCATCAGGGTAACTTTCGGAATATCATTATCTTCAGTCATGTCCTGATCTGTAGCAAGCATGACTTCAGAAAGGAAGGCTCTCATATCATTGGATCCCTCCCCCGTCTGCTCCCGAATTTCTACAAAATCCTTCAGACCGGCAAGAATCTCGGATAGATTCTCCTGGCGGGATATGCTTTCAGGAGTATTGTCATGAGCAAGGGATGTCAGGATTCCGGTTCTGTTATAAATCAGCTGGCCGAGCTCATAAGCATCCGACCCGGAATCATTGTCATCAACAAACAACTGTATCAGTTCCTTAAACTTGGTTAACTTCGCGATTGTGCCTGAATTAAAACCTGCCTCCTTCAGATCTACAGTCTGCATAGTTTCCCAAATACTTTTCCCTTCAGCAGAAGACAATGCATGCAGTTTTTTGACAGTGACCTCTCCGATTCCTCTCGCAGGATAGTTTATAATCCTTTTCAATGCCTCGTCGTCATCAGGATTGATGCTTAGTCTAAAATAAGCGATCATATCCTTGACCTCCTTACGCTGATAGAATGACACTCCGCCGTAAATCCTATAGGGGATATTACGTTTTCTCAACGATTCTTCAAGAACACGCGACTGGGCATTTGTCCGATATAAGACAGCATATTCATCAAAAGAATCGTGGCATGCAAGATTTGACTGACTGATCAGATTAGCGACCATGAAAGCCTCCTCCATATCGCTATAAGTCTTTATAACCCTGATCTCCTCTCCTTTCTGATTCTGACTATAGACATTTTTCGGCATTTGCCGGGTATTTTTCGAAATCAGACTTCCTGCAGCATCAATAATATTCTGAGTGGATCTATAATTTCTTTCAAGCTTAAAGATTCTCAGCCCGGGAAACCATTTCTCAAGATTAAGAATATTGTTTATGTCGGCCCCACGGAATGAATAAATACTTTGTGCGTCGTCTCCGACAACACATATTCTCTTCTTTTCCCCCGATAGCTGGGAAATGATAAGATGCTGAGCGAAGTTCGTGTCCTGATACTCATCAACAAGAATATATCTAAAAAATTCTTGATAATGTCGGCATATATCCGGATGATCTCTTAGCAATAGATTCATATACAAAAGGATATCATCGAAATCCATTGCATTGGCAATTCTGCATCTTTCAAAATATTGCCGATAGATCTCCCCGGTTAGAGGGCGCTTGCTTTTTTTGTCAGCAATATAATAGTCACTGTCTTTTAAATAAATCTCGGGAGTGACCATCGCGTTCTTCGCATTGGAAATTACCGAAGAGAGAGTAGCAGGCTTATAGAGTTTCTCATCCAGGCCCAGATCTTTCACTATCATTTTTATGAGAGACCGGGAGTCGGCCGTATCATAAATAGTGAATCCAGGTTTGAATCCAATTTCTTCTGCATGCTTACGCAATATCCTCAGAAAAATCGAATGAAAGGTACCCATCCAGATTCTGGATGCAGTTTTCTCACCGACAATTGAGGTGATCCTTTCCTTCATTTCTCTTGCAGCCTTATTGGTAAAAGTCAAGGCAAGAATACGATATGGCTCATATCCGTTTCTCAGAAGATCAACAACCTTATACGTCAGAACCCGTGTTTTGCCAGAGCCTGCTCCAGCAATAACAAGAGCAGGACCATCCTTATAGACCACAGCTTCTCGCTGCTGATCATTCAGAGTGTCAAGATAATGATAATCAAGATTCTCTTGCATGTATTAATTAAATTAAGCCTCCATACTTTTCATCGTATAGTAGTCAGGAACCTCTTTCAGGAAACTATACGTGCTCCGAGAATAGTCCATGAGACAACAAAAATGATTGACTCCATTCGAGACCACCAGACACAACGCCTTCAGAGCCATGTTATATCTCACAATCTGATCGAAAACTGTCTGAGAGATAGAGACATCTGGTGCCTTATACTCAACAATCATCAGGGGAGACCCATCTGCTCTAAAAACAACCGTGTCACAACGCTTCCGTGTGCCATTCAACTCAATTCCGATCTCATTTGCCATCAAAGATAACGGATAGTGCAAAGTTCCTGTCAACCAAGATGTAAAACATTGTCTCACTATCTCCTCCGGAGTCATGCACACAAATTTCCTCCGGATATTATCAAACACTTTAGGAGCCTTATTTTCATCAAGGCGAAGCCTAAGTTCTGATTCCGGAAGATTAAGACCCGGATAGAGCACTGAGGATAGTATGGTGTTTTCTTGCAATTCGGATATTATTTAATCTCGATTGAATGTTTCGGAGAGTAAGATGGGTCAAAAATAGAATTAAGGAGATCTGCCAATCTGAGTCCACCCTTAAGAAACTGCATTTCAATCACCGGAGTCCAGTAGGCCACTTCGTCATAACTGATCTTGGATTCTTCCGGAGTCTCCTTATAAACCTTTTTGGCAATTTCATAAGTTTCAGCTCCCCACGTTGTAGGATTTCCTTGATTTAAGATAAGGGAAATTTCATCGTCAGAGGCTCTGTCAATCTCCCTTTGCCATTCAGTATAACTCCATTTATGAGCGGATTCCGGAAGAGAGGAATCCCATATTGAATGCAGATTAGTATCTTTTCCAAAATACTTCACCATCCAGCGATTTCCTCCAAGGTCAGAGGCATGCCCCATGTGCATCGGCTGGTGGATATCACCTACAAGGTGAACCAGAATCTTAAGGGCCAGTTGCTTATCTTCCCGAGAAGAAGATTCATCACTTAATATCTTGACCTGATCATAGATGGCTCTTTCAACATCACCTTTCTCATTCAAAGGGGCATCCGAATAATCTATCCCGTCGTCAATATTCTTGTAATGCCATGTCTTTGAATAAGCATACTCAGGAGTGTGAGAGGCATTGTCAAGCCAGTTGGAATAGTAGACTATCGACTTCCCGTCAAAAAGATTCTCAACTGCCTTTTTAGCAGCAGGAGTAAGATGACATTCAGCAATATAAGCAGTAGTGTCATGTCCTTTTTGTCCCCATGGAGATGCGGGAATAACAGAGGCCATAAAAAAGCCTAATGTCAGAAATGATTTTAATGTCATAACTTAAAATAATTGATCAGAGATCTTATTATTTAATCCTAAAAAAGACCCTAAGCATAGGGTGAATAACGTCATTTTTAGAATATCATTACAAAAATACAAAAAAATCTTGGATTATTCATGCCCGGCGAATAATTAATTGAGTAAAAAATTCTTTGAATACCAAACAATGAACAGAATAAATAGGAACAAATCTGAAAGGAAAGAAAAAATGGAATTTTTCAGAACTTACAGTGTCATGTATGTGTTGATATTTTAAGATCAATAAACAATATTATGGATAAACGGGAACAGAAAGAAGGAATGAGAAAACTTTGGAAGGACACCTTTAAGGATTCTGACCAATATCTTGATATAATATTTAATGGGCATTTTGATTCTGAACTATCTGAGTGTGTGGAGGAAAATGGAAAAATAGTCTCAATGATGGCTGGTGTTCCCTACGAATTTTCTTCAAATGGCGACACGCTTAAAGGGCTATATTTATGCGGCCTTGCCACAACACCATCTCACCGGGGAAGAGGACTGATGACAGAACTTCTTAAAAGGATCGAAACAAAAGCTCAGAAAATGGGATATGCCTTCACATTTCTGATTCCCGCATCTCCGGAACTAATGGTTTATTATGGGACAAGAGGATATGGTAATGCCTTCTACAACGTTGAGTCGCGCTACACTTCAATCCATGATTTCAATAAAGAAATCAATAACCTGATTGAGGGAGAAGAACGTCTTGATGAAGTAAAAAAACAAATGTTGAAGTCAATAAAGGTGGAGAAACTAAATACTTCAAATCGTGAAGAATGTGAAAAAATTTCCTCCTACATTCACATTAAAGAGAAAAAAGAGAATAAATTCCTGAGCATCATCCACTCCATATCAGATCTGGAAAAAGTTATCCTTGATAATTCTATTTCCGGAGGAGAAATATATTATACAACGAATATAAACGATAATATAACCGGAGTCGCATTCATTATACCGGAGAATAAGGATAGTATAAGAGCACAAAAAATATATTCAGATGATACTATAAATTCACTGAAATTACTTTCTAAAATTAAAGAAATATATTCTGAAAAAAGCTTGATTGTAATTCAATATCCGGAAGAATCTACACGTAAAGTCTTATGGTCGGAAGTGTATGGAGCAGTAAATCCGGATGGCGCTCCCGGATCTGGTGCCTACGGAATTGCAGAAAGAGTCTACGATGTGAGCCATCATTCAATCCCTTTTGGAATGGCAAAAATTCTTGATGAGTCAAAAATCTTAAGATATGTTTCTCAACGAGACAAAAACAATAGCTTCTCGATAATTCTTGATAAGGGGAATAACGGTTGTGTTAAGTATAGTGGTAAAAACGGAGACCTTAAAGAATATCCAATCTCAAGAAAAGATCAGGAGTGTCTTACCCATGGGGTATTTTCTATAAAAGACCTTTCAGAAATATTATTCCGTAAAGTTGACACCTCAAGACTAATTCTTGAAGCGTTTGGAATTCCACGTCTCGGTCTCAATATGTCACTAATGTTAGAATAAATGCATAAAAATATTATATAATATTAATATATTCACGCTTTAACTTTTCTGACAACAAAATTCAGCAGTTCAAATTTTACGATATGTATATGTAAATAGGCAACTTAATAACAAAAACAGCTCAATTAAGAGCTGTGAGAATCGAACGAAATCATCCGTGTTTAATCCTCTTCAACAAATCCAGAATTTCAGAAAATAAATTCAGCCTTCATTAACAGAAGACCCGAATAAAAGGGACACTTCATAGTATGTCTTTTTTTTGATATGCCAATCCTTCCTCCGGGAATGATATGATTGGCATTACTGGCTTAATGGCGGGAGCTCTCAGAACAAAAATAGAGAAGTAAAATCTTGTTCCGGATTCAGCAAGCTCATAGAACAAACAAAGAGATCAGGAGAACACTGATTCATGACATTGCAACATATCGCATAAATCTAATTCCAAAAGGGAAGCCCAAAAGTATAGAAACACATCAAGACATTTCTTAAAGATATCGTCAAAAAGAATCTGATTAAGAAAATTGAAAGGGTAGTGGTGTAATTGTATATCCTAACCACTTTTTGCTTTCGTAAATTTACAAAACATTGCAGAAATACATATTATTCAATTTACATTATTAAACTACATTTCCATTTAATTAATACTATTTACATATTCCACATCAATAAACAAAACCAAACCTACAATAAAATTTAATCATTAACATTCTTTCACATTAAATATATCCGCATTATTATCTGAAACTTAGCATTAAAATATGGTGTAGATTGGTGATTGTCGAACTCTTTTCTTAGCTTTTAACATGTCTTGGGCACATCTCAATAAATAAGCTGCTTTTGTACAAGAATGTAGAAATTCTCTCCTATAAACGACATTAACATTTTACAAAATCGAAATCGGTCTATATTTTAGATTTGTAAATACATTTTTAAATTATGCAAACTTGATTATTTATTCTCTAAATTTTGATTTTCCAAATTTTATATTTAATTTTGCAAATAAGTTTAAGACTATCCGATTGGTTATCTTTCTGAAAAAATTCCCCTCTTTCAATAAAAGTGACCAGTCAGAAGAACCATCGGAACACACAAAGATTGTTTTTATTAGGCATGGAAAATGATAATGTTGCCTTTCGGCTAAAATCCTTGATAGAGAAACTTGGAGTGACCAGTTCCAGTTTTGCAGATAAGTGTGGAATCTCCAGAGCCACTTTATCTCAAATGCTTACAGGACGCAATAAAAAAATAAGTGATGTAATCTTATCTCAAATCCATGCTGCTTATCCTGCAATATCCATAATGTGGCTTTTGTTTGGGGAGGGTCAGGAATGGACCGATCCGAATCCCGACTCAGATGCAGACATACCATCATCGGTCGCCCATAACCATGAAAATCCGGAAGTGACCGACGACTCCTCTTCATTCTCAGATTCCGAGAATCTAATTTTACCGACCGAGAAGACACAAGAAACTTTTCATCCGAATCTCACAGGGGTTAAAACCCCGGAAAACACACCTCAAAACATAAATAATCAACCCATTAATGACTACAAAAAAACGATAGAAATTTTAAGCGAAATAGAGAAAAACTCGAAAAAACAAAGGAAAGTGACTCAAATCACGATCTACTATGATGACTCAACCTATGAAACACTGTTCCCTCAGCGATGACTCAGACATTTCGTTGTATTTAGGAGAATCCTCCAATCGCCCTGGGATTAACTGACGGTTTTTATTGGTCAGGAGGGGAACAGAAGAAATCTACACTTGCGAAACATTGACCAGAGGCAAAGAGAAGATCGGATAATATTAAGGGGTGGTTTATCGTTATATAATAATGGACGAATGGGGAATCCTTCCAGGATGCCTATATTTAAATACTGGAGAAGATGGTGTTTTTTTCGAATCCATCAAATCCATTAAAAATTATATATAATGACACAAGAAACATATCAGAAAAACACTAAAGATTATACTACTAAAAAAATAGAAAATATAAGTCTCTCAAATACTAAAAATGAATCATCAGAAACCTCAGAAAATAATGCTAACAATTGTGTCGAAGTTTATGGAGCAAGAGTCCACAATCTAAAAAATATAGATGTTACAATTCCGCACAATAGTTTATGTGTGGTCACAGGATTAAGTGGATGCGGAAAATCATCCCTTGCATTTGACACAATATTTGCTGAAGGACAACGAAGATATATAGAAACGTTTTCGGCTTACGCGCGTTCAATGTTTGGATCGCTGGAACGGCCGGATGTTGATAAAATCACCGGGTTAAGTCCTGTTATAAGCATAGAGCAGAAGACCGTCAACAAGAATCCACGAAGCACTGTCGGAACGACAACAGAAATATATGACTTCTTCCGTCTATTGTATGCGAGACTTGGAGAAGCAAGAAGCTATATTTCGGGCGAACCTATGCAGAAGTATTCTAAAGATAAGATAATCACCCTTCTGCTTGATGAATATTCTGACAGGAAGATTCAGATTCTCGCACCACTCGTGAAGAACAGGAAAGGCCATTACAAAGAACTTTTCGAAAACCTGAGAAAAAAAGGCTATCTTAACGTGAGAGTGGACGGAGAAGTTAAAGAACTGGTCTACGGCATGAAGCTTGATCGATATAAGAATCACTCCGTAGAACTTGTAGTCGACCGTCTGAGGGTAAAAGAAAGCGATGTTCAAAGATTAAGAACCACTGTTGATGAAGCCCTTAAACAAGGGGGGAAACAGATGATGGTTCTCGATATGGCCACAAATCGAGTGAAACACTACAGTCAGCTTCTGATGGACTCGGAAAATGGTCTTTCATATCCGGAAGCAGCCCCTCATAGCTTCTCCTTTAACTCTCCACAGGGATATTGTCCTCATTGCAAGGGACTCGGCACCGTGAATGTTGTCGATGAGAGCAAGGTTATGCCGGATAAAAGTAAATCCATATATGAAGGTGGCATCATTCCCTTAGGGAAATATCGGAATAGCCTGATATTTTGGCAGATTGAAGCTATATGTAAGCTATATGGCAAAACGTTGCAGACCCCCTTGTCAGATCTTCCGGAAGAAGCGTTGTCAGATATTCTAAACGGTACTGATCAGCGGCTTGAAATCAGCAATGCAACCATGTCAACTTCCTATATGAGCGGGAACTACGAGGGATTGGTCAAGTTTCTCGAGATGCAACGCAGCGACGACGATAGCGATGGGAAGAACAAGGGAGCCAATTTGTTTTTCTCAAATGCAGTATGTCCCGAATGTCATGGCCAACGCCTCAATAAAATAGCGCTTAGTTATTTCATTGATGGTAAAAACATTGCGGAAGTGGCAGGAATGGATATTTCTCAGCTCAGCCAATGGGCATCTACTCTTGAGGAGAAAATTGATCCCCAATATAGAGTGGTTGCCAAAGAGATTCTAAAAGAGATCAATACACGACTTAAATTCCTTATGGATGTGGGACTTGATTATCTCTCACTAAACCGAACAAGCGCATCATTGAGCGGAGGAGAAAGCCAACGCATCCGTTTGGCCACACAGATTGGATCAAAACTTGTAAATGTGCTCTATATTCTTGATGAGCCCTCCATCGGGTTGCATCAGCGAGATAATATCCGACTGATAAACAGCCTCGGACAGCTCAGAGATTCCGGCAATTCGATAATAGTAGTTGAGCATGATAAAGACATAATGAATGCCGCAGACTACATTATTGATATTGGTCCGGGAGCCGGCAGGCATGGGGGAGAGGTGGTGTTTCAAGGGAAAGTCGACGAAATGAAGAAAAGCGGCACCCTTACCGCAAAATATCTCAACGGACAGAAAACCATTGAATTGCCAGAATCAAGAAGGCCGGGCAACGGGCATTTTATAGAGATCCTTGGAGCAAGTGGCCATAATCTGAAAAATGTTGATTTCAGATTGCCACTCGGTTGCTTCACGTGTATCACCGGAGTAAGCGGGAGCGGAAAATCCTCATTGATAAACGGCACACTCCAGCCGTTGTTGAGTAAGAAATTCTATCGGTCACTTCAGGATCCTCTTCCATATAGAGAAGTAAAAGGGATCGAGAATATTGACAAGGTCGTGACTGTTGATCAATCTCCTCTTGGACGGTCACCACGCTCGAATCCAGCCACGTATACCGGAGTTTTCTCCGATATCCGCAAATTGTTTGTCGAACTTCCTGACTCTAAGATACGTGGATATAAACCGGGAAGATTCTCATTTAACGTGGCCGGGGGAAGATGTGAGACATGCAAAGGAAACGGCTACAGAACGATCGAGATGAACTTCCTTCCAGACGTTCTCGTGCCTTGTGAAACGTGTCATGGCAAACGTTATAATCGGGAAACGCTTGAGGTTAGATTTAAAGGGAAATCTATATCGGATGTCCTTGAAATGACAGTTAACCAAGCAGTTGAATTCTTTGAAAATGTTCCGTCAATCCTCAGAAAGATCAAAGTTCTCCAGGATATAGGGTTAGGCTATATCAAATTAGGTCAGCCTTCCAGCACACTTAGCGGAGGAGAGAATCAACGGGTGAAACTTGCCACGGAACTCGCGAAGAAAGACACCGGGAAAACCCTGTTCATTCTTGATGAGCCGACAACAGGTCTTCACTTTGAAGACATAAGGGTTTTGCTGCGCGTAATCAATCGACTTGCAGAAAAAGGCAACACCATCGTTGTTATCGAACATAACCTTGACGTAGTCAAATCTGCGGACTATATCATCGATCTCGGACCTGAAGGCGGACGTGACGGAGGAAGAATCCTCGCAGCAGGAACTCCCGAGGAAGTTGCTGAAACCGACACTCACACTGCAAAGTTTCTCCGAGAGGAACTGAAGAATTCTCCGCGTCAGCAGTCAGAAACTAAGAAAAAGAAGAGGAAAAACGGCACCAAATAAAATGACCCTCTTGTGCCGATAATCACGATTATGTTAAATAGGATAGAAATATGGAGCGGAAAATTGATTTTTTCGCTCCTTTCTCTTTCATGCTTTCCAAATATTCGCTATATTTGTAGCATGAGACCATCCGCCGTCACATCAGAAGGCTTTGTGGTGTTTTCCTGACGTTTCTGTTGACCTCATTTTCCATCAGACGCATTTGGTTGCTTTTAAGTTTGGACAAGAATTATTTATAAAGATCCATTCTACAGTCAAATTATCAGATAGCAAACGAGCAATATGATTCAGTGCGCATTTGCGGACAGGTCTTTCCTTTTTTATAAAAATATTAAAAAATGCTTTCATCTGAATTAAAACAAGGACATTCCTACACTTTCGAAGTTCTTAAAGAAAGATCGTCAAGGAAATTCTATCGAGTAATGACAGAAGACGGAGTTGAACTTTCTCTTCAAAAATTTAAATTTCAACAAAAACTACCGATTCCGGAAACGATCAACTGCTATGTAAAATCAGTCTATCCCCTATCTCTTGGTCAAGACATCTCCTATTTTATCCGTGAATTTTATTCTGAAGGCAAAGATTATGAATTTAAGATTAAAGCCATTAAGAAAGATTCCGTGCAGATCTATGAACTGGAGGATGACAATGAATTATGCTTCCGGCTTTATAATGCTCCCGATTCACTGACAGTTGGTAGCCGAATTAAATGTAAGGTAATAAGGATAAGCGGAGTAAACGTAATCTTGAAATATGTTGGCACTCTGACATCGAAACTTCCATTCGCGTTTATGAGCATGATGGAATGGCTCGAAGCCTTAAAGCTTCGTCCGAATGACGACATCATGTTTTCATTGCTCGAGGAGATTCCGGAATTTCAGTCTACTCTGGAAAAATATGACAATCATGATCCGTCATGGGTCTTTGAACTCCTGCAGACTGTTTCGCTACACATCACGGATTGGCTGATCGCATGCAAAGACAACATGGCGTTGCTCTCCAAGACTGCACGCAGGATGAAACTTGCAAAGAAACTCGCTTTATATATCCTTGAGGAATCTGAGATTCTGCGGAATTGCGACACTGAACAGCGCTCCATGCTTCAGAACAAGCTTTCAGATTATATCGAGATATTCGACCAATATGAGGAGGCTACCGAAATTATATTCAAAGGCACATTTGTGGATTTCATGGGGAGGATGGTTAACCATCTTAAAGTGTCTGGCTTCCTCTACAAGCCTTCGAAGCAATTCAGGATCATGCGAACAATCATGAGGCTACGTCCGGAGCTCATCAACGATCTTATGGGAGATCTGTTTGAGGCCCTCCACAACTGGGAATTGTCAAACTGGCAGAACGATCCATTCAGAGGTGCGCTTGTGGAACAGCTGGAAATTTTCATTAAGGAATATTGTCCGCTGGTTAATCAGCTTCCTGCCAATGATTCAGCTGAAGACAACCGAACGATAGTGCGTATGGTTCTTGCCATCGCCATCCAATGCATTCTTGCCAAGGAAAGCGATGGAATCGACATGACCCTCAATCGTTCCATGCTCTACCGATATATATCTTTCCTGAATCCCGGAAGCGTAGCCACTTTGCTCGACAAGAGCGTGGAGGCAATTCTCGGAGCTACCATTCCGCTTGAATTCACCTGGAATGACACTGACCACCCTACTCTTCTGGTGATGAAATCCTCGCATCCCGCTCCCTATTCGGAAGATACGGTTTCGCTTGTCAAAACCTACACGACTTCGAAAGCCTCACTTCAGCTCCGCGCAGGGCAAATTCATCTTATTGCGAAAGATGCCGATCCGGAGGCGACAGCATTGCCGAATAATATTGTTGACTGGCTCAATCCAAAAATATCCATTCAGGACGACATCAAGACACAGAATGTCAGGAAAAGTAAGGATTTAAGAAACCTGAGAAACATGTGGGACGATATCTCCTGGTCAATCTTCGGATTAGAATCAACAGCTGGCGAAGTAATCGAGAAGAGACATCCGGAGAGTGGAGATGAAGTGAACATCGTCATTGATGACGTCAAAATACTCAAAACTGGCCCTGAAAAGCAGCGACTCCAGTTCCACTGCACAATCACCGATGATCTCTATATCGGCGAAGGATGGATGCCTTGCGACTCTTTCCACATGATCAGCTGGCTCACATCCAAGGATATTCCCGGAAACTACGACGGGAGCCTGAAGTTCGCACATTCTGAATCTGGCACTCCTTTGGTCTTCCCCGCTTCCGTAAGGAACACCGGTTCAGAATTAAGATTCTCAATGAAAGCCCAGATCGACGATTACCTTTTTGAAACAAGCTGGCCGGGAAAAGCAAGCGTATGTATCGTGACTCATTTTGACCGTGCCAACAACGCATGGCTTTGTCTCTCTGAGCTCGGATGCACCTTCAAGGTGCCATTTGAAGATTCTTCGGCCGATCTGAAAGAGGGAATGCTCGTCAGGGTGAAATATGTTGAACCAGAACGCTCTAATTCCGCCACTCAGTTTTTTATCGGAGAATTGGATGAAGATCAGGAAAACATTCCCTCTGTAATAAAGAAATCACAATGCCTCATCAATCTGATGAGAGGTTTGGGAAAAGATTTCGGTATCAACCAGGCGGAAAATTCCGAAGTAGTGGAAATTGAAGAAGTGATGTCAAAAGAGGAACTGGTTGAACTGATATATATGTTTCAACGACGGGCACACTCCGAGACAGAATATTTCAAGGCATTCAACTATCTCGGGTTTGCCACTCTCCTATGCCGTCTTGCAGAAGAAGATCAGCTTCTGGAAGAACTCACAACCCACATGGAACTCCTCCAGCTCCTTCAGGATTTCGGAAAGAACCAGAAAATCGACATGGATCTTCTCTCCGCATGCGGAGAAAAAGCAGGGAAAACTCCTATGCTTGAGCGAATACATTCCCGATTGAAAATCGTAGCAGAATTTGACTCGGGAGAGAATTCCGACTGGCTATGGGAGATCCGAAACAATCCCCGCAATGAGCTTGAACAACGTCTCGCCTCCCTGGTGCTATCCTACAACATGCTCCCCATAGACCTCGACAAATCAAGGAAAGAGATTATGAAGGAGGTTGCCACGCTTCTCAACGTGAACAGCACGACGCCGACTTCCAAATACTATGGAGATGAATCTCAGACCGTTGAATTCAAGAGTAGCATGATCTTCTCATCGAAAAGCGGAGGAAGAGCCGATTTCAGGGCACAAATCCATGAGATCATCCACGTTATCTGTGGCTTCATGAATGCAAGAGGTGGCACCTTATATATTGGTGTCAATGACTCCGGCTATGAAAATGGCCTTGACGATGATCTCGCTTATAGAAAAGCTCATGGTTTCAAGTCAACCATCGACAGCATGATGGTCGACCTTCAGAATAATCTCGACAGGGCAATGCCCAATC
The DNA here is from genome assembly GCA_964425935.1 of uncultured Sangeribacter sp. Lineage (GTDB taxonomy): Bacteria > Bacteroidota > Bacteroidia > Bacteroidales > Muribaculaceae > Lepagella. The sequence goes on along the minus strand of CAYROR010000001.1, from coordinate 8,001 downwards.
ATGCCCGCGACCGTTGGGAAATCTCTTCCGACAACGAATCAAAGAAAGGTGTGATTGTTGTGAAAGTGGCACCTGTGGAGCAGCCCGTGGAATATGAAGGCACTATCTTCGTGAGATCAAGCTCGACAACCAAACCACGCCTGGGAGAAGAGCGTGATGAATTCATAAAGAATCGTTCGCACAACTATAAACTGCTAATGAAAATATGGGGCGTGGATGCCTCCGGAGAGAATCAGGATAATGAGGAATCTGAACAACAGCCATCACTACAACCGTCTGACCAACCTCAGCTCTCCTCTCCCCTTCCTCCCGTTCAGGATGTTCCGGCGGATGTGGTGTCTACTATTGAGCAAGAGAAAATTCAAACAGGACGTCACAGGCAAAATGTGCTTCATTCCTATGAGAATAATTTTGTGGAACCAGCATTCTACCTTTATTTCGGCAAAGGGAAGCTTAACGTTTCAACTGAAGACACCTATTTTGACTACGAGCCGGAATGTAGACTCGCGCTCGTGGTGAAAATGAAAGAACGCAACGGAATGCTTGTGGTGACGAAAAGGAATGGAGAGGTCTTAAAAACGGACATTAGCCGGATAAATGATCTCCTTCAGGGTGACCGATCGATCGATTGCGATTGCGACAATATTTCTTTCGTAAACATTGCTGAAGAAGGCGATTATCTCCTCTCCGTGGTTCAGATCCCAGCAGGCCCGGTTTTCTATCGTTTAGACCCTGTCACTGCCATTGAAACGGGGAATGCTGTTTCTGGAGGCAAAACGCTTTGCATAAATGAGCATACAATATTGGCTCAAGAGATAATATCAGCTGATAAGCTCGGATTCTTCGAGAAAGACTCCATAGGAAAGGAATCGCGATTCTACGGGAACTCGTTGCCGGTCTATGACGGCACCCTGACAGTTTCACAACGGATTGAGCGCCTTCTGAAACCCATTACTCATAATGACTGAAATCTCTGACCATAAAAAGATGCCGTCGAGTCTCAATGATCCGGCGGCATCTTTTCTTTGACAAAACATCAGCTCTATTACTTGAATGAATCCGGCAGATCATTCTCATAGAGGACAGTATCTCCGGGACCCATAATGGTGGAGAGAACCTTCTGTGCCTCATTGAAGCTGTCAACCTCATAGACTGCCGAATCTTCCATTCCGCCGTCATGCACTCCCTTCAGGATCGCCTCGCGGTTATACTGCCCCACAATGATCGCCACATCTGAATTTGAAGCTATTTCACGTCCAAGCTGTTCATTAAGCTCATGCTGCTTCTCTCCCAGTTCAATCATTCCCGGAGTAACCACAATCCGCTTTCCCTCCCGGAATTCAGCCAGAACTTCCAATGCCATTTTTGCTCCTGACGGATTAGAATTGAAAGCATCGTCAATAACAGTCACATTTCCGGGAGTCTGGCGTATACTTAGGCGATGTTCAACCTGTTCAATGGAAGCAACAGCCCTTTTTATCGAGGAATCATCCATTCCAAGATATAAAGCCACAATCACGGCTGCCATTAGATTTGAAATATTGCATGCCCCAACAAGGCGAGTGGAAAGAGTCAGCTCTCTCCCATCCGGACAAACAACAGTGAACGTCGTTCCCTTTCTTGAATAAGCGATCTCCTTGGCAAAATAGGAGCATTCAGGGTCTTTCCCTTCTCCTATGCAATATCTGGCAAATCCGACATTCGAGATTGCCCGCGATGCACAGAATTCAAAATCATTGTTCACAACCGCAAAACCATCGGCAGGCAGGGCGTCGACAAGTTCAAATTTAGTAGCCTGCACATTTGCCATCGATTTAAACGATTCAAGATGCATGGGGCCGACAGCTGTCACGATTCCTATTGAAGGATGAACCAGATCACATATCTCCTTTATATCCCCTCTCTGTTTTGCTCCCATCTCGCATATAAATATCTCATCGTATGGCTTCATCATTTCTCTAACCGTGCGTATCACTCCCATTGGAGTGTTGTAGGAACCCGGAGTCATGATCACCTGAAATTTTTCTGAAAGAATACGGTTCAGGTAATGCTTGGTGCTTGTCTTTCCATAAGATCCGGTGATTCCGATAACTTTGAGCGACGGCATGGATTTCAGGATTCTGTCGGCCTCATTCCAATATTTTCTATTGATCAGCGCCTCCACGGGCATAAGAATGACAACCGCTCCCATGACTACGGCCCAGGAAAAGATTGAAAAAAACAGGATCAATCCCAAAGTCAACACCGGAGAGGAATATCCTCCCCAAACATCACTTTTCCCCCAGATGGCCACAGCCACAGCGCCGCAGATTCCCATTGAAAGGATAGCCGTCACAGAATAGATTCGTTTCACCCTTTGGGTAAAGACCAACGGTTTCTTGAACTTCCTCCTGAGGATGATGCAGAATTTAGTGACACATACCACACTGATCAGAAAAACAGAGAATCTCGGATCTACAAGCGTGGAAAAAAGAAGGAAAAGCATGGCCACATCTACAAGCCTCCACGCTGATCCTATGTCGCCACCCTTTAGATATCGCCAATATCTTTCCAGACGATAGGAATTCTGCTGAAGCATGTGGATATCATGCTTGAAGTTCAAAAGCATATAGGCACCACACACCAGATATGCCACTATTAAAAAAACTGTCATTTTTTATATTATGTGATAACGATTTACATACCCATTGTCAATCCTCCAGACCCCATTCCCCTTTTAAGGTCTACCCTTTTTCAGTTCATCCTTGAAGAATTCCCTGGCAACCGACCGGAATCCAACGGGATTGTCAAGGAAACTATAATGGCCACAGGAAGGGAAAGATACCAGACCGGCATCGGGAATCAGATGTTCCATCGTTTTTGCATCAGACAATGGAGTTGCCGTATCGTTTTCTCCCCAAACAAGCAATGTGGGAGATTTTATAGCCGGCATAACGCCTTTTAGATCCTCATTGACACATCGGCTCATCACAGCCCGCATCACAGGAGATGAATTCCTATAGTCTGCCGAACCCTTCTTCCCTCTCATCTCCTCTATTTTTTCCAGGCCCTTCTCTTTCCCGTATAACAGGAGAATCATCCGCTTCATCATCTTGAAACTATATACCTTAAAATAGTATTTCAAGCTTCTTCGTGGCTTTATTCCCGCTGAGTCAACAAGCATGACTTTCCCTACATCATTTCTTGATGACAGAAGGATTGAAACGCGTCCGCCAAAAGAATGTCCGATCAACGCGGGGCGATTGATCTCGAGTGCCAGGATAAATTTTTCAATACACCTTGTGAAATCCTCAATCCCCCACACGGCATCCGGCTCATCACTCTTCCCATGCCCCGGAAGATCCACGTTATAGACATGCATGCCTGACTCCAAAGCTGCTGCAATACTTCTGACTGTTGTCAAACTGCATCCCCAGCCATGCATAAGGATCACCGGCGGAGCCGTTTCGGGCCCTGTCTCGTCATAATGAATTTTTATTCCGTCTATATATATATCTTTTTCCATAACTTATCGTCAAAACACGTTTCCCGGATAATTTTTCAATGCCCCGGGCAACACTGCAAACAGTTGTGCAAAATTACTAAAAACCTTTAATTCTTTCCTCACGCTGGCCCTTAATTTGCACCTCTCGCAGATTTTTTATATATTTGCAGTCAACTTCAATCCTCGTGGCGGATAAAAAACGTCAATGTCTACACATCCATCCTACGTCTGAGATGATAACAAAATGGAACTACCAACCCCTCACCCTTCAGCAGAAGGCACAGTCTGACTCCCTCCTACCATCATGCGGAGGCTCAGCTCCGATAGCCGAAATGCTCATCAGGAGAGGCGTAACCTCCCCACGAGAGGCCCAGGCATTCTTTTCTCCCTCCATATCGGATCTTCATGATCCGTTTCTCATGCCTGATATGGACAAGGCTGTGAATCGCCTGAACAAGGCAATGGGTGCCAAGGAGAGAATAATGATTTATGGCGACTATGATGTCGACGGAACCACTGCAGTGGCTCTGGTCTATAAATATCTCCAGAACTATTATAGCAACATAGAGTATTATATTCCCACCCGCTACGAAGAGGGCTACGGAATATCACAGAAAAGCATTGAATATGCCGCAGAAAATGGCGTTAAGCTTGTGATTGTGCTTGATTGCGGAATCAAGGCTATCGATGAGATCACTTACGCCAAGCAGAAAGGGATCGATTTCATAATCTGCGACCATCACATGCCTGATGAGGAGCTTCCTCCAGCTGTGGCTATCCTTAATCCTAAAATGCCGGGCTCCACCTATCCGTGTCCTCACCTTTCTGGATGTGGCGTAGGTTTCAAGTTCATGCAGGCTTTCGCCCTTAGCAACGGATTGTCGAATCATAATGAGCTTGAGTCCCTTCTTGATCTTGTTGCCGTCAGCATTGCAGCTGATATAGTCCCCATCATCGGGGAAAACAGGGTTATGGCCTATCATGGTCTTAGGAGACTGAATTCCAATCCAAACCTTGGATTGAGAAGCATAATCCGTCTCTGCAAGCTGACAAATAAAGATATAACAATCAGCGATGTCATTTTTAAGATCGGTCCGCGCATAAATGCTTCCGGAAGGATGCAGAGTGGCATTGAGGCAGTGGATCTTCTTGTGTGTCGTGATCTCCATGATGCCTATGAGAAAGGGAAAGATATTGATCAGTATAATAAAGACCGGAAGGAACTCGACAAGAAAATAACGGAGGAGGCCAATAAACTTATCGAGAACAACGTCAATATTATCCACGACAAACGTTCAATCGTGGTCTATAATAAAGACTGGCACAAAGGCATTATTGGCATTGTAGCATCCCGTCTGACTGAATTATACTATAAACCGGCAGTGGTCCTGACCTTCTCCAACGGCATCGCTACCGGTTCATCACGCTCTGTGCAGGGTTTTGATATATATTCAGCAGTCAATTCCACCCGTGATCTTCTTGAGAATTTCGGAGGACACACCTATGCTGTCGGTCTCTCTTTGAAGGAGGAGAATATTCCGGAATTCAGAAGAAGATTTGAGGAATATGTGGCCACCCATATAAAGCCTAACCAGCTCTCCCCCATGATTGATATCGACGCAGTGATCAATTTCGCCGATATCACTCCTGAAATGGTGGGCTATCTTAAAAAATTCAATCCATTTGGACCAGGAAATCAGAACCCCGTTTTCTGCACGCGTAATGTTTTCGATTTCGGCACGAGTAAACTTGTAGGCAGAAATCTTGAGCATATCAAGCTTGAGCTTGAAGACAACAGCACAAGCAGGGTAATCAATGCTATCGCCTTCAATATGGCGCCCTATTTCGAACATATCCATGCCCATAAACCTATTGACATCTGCTACACCATCGAACAGACAAAACATTCAAACGGACTGGAGTCAGTTCAACTCATGATCCGCGACATCCGTCCGTCGGAAGGATGAGCGTAGGATTTCGACCCGGGCAAAATTTATGGACATTCATGGCATTTTAAAGAAATATTGGGGTTACGATGCTTTCCGACCACTACAGGAAGACATAATATCATCGGTGTTATCGGGACGGGACACTCTCGGACTGATGCCCACCGGAGGAGGAAAATCCATAACCTTTCAGGTTCCAGGCTTACTCTTTGAGTCGGGAATAACCATAGTGGTGACGCCGTTGGTTTCCCTAATGAAGGATCAGGTTGATAATCTGAAGAAGCGTCGGATCAAAGCTGTTTACTTCCATTCCGGGATGTCGCGTGCAGAAACAAGAATGGCTTGGGAAAAGCTTGTTAACGGGAAAGCCCGTTTTCTTTATATTGCCCCTGAAAGACTTAAGAACGACCGGTTTATGCTTGAGCTCCGAAACATTGAGGTCAGACTGATCGTTGTCGACGAAGCCCATTGTATTTCTCAATGGGGCTATGATTTCAGGCCTTCTTATCTGAATATCAAATCTCTAAGGAAATTGAAGCCAGGCATCCCGGTGATTGCATTGACGGCAACCGCCACTCCGGAAGTGGCCGACGACATTTGCAACCAGCTTGAATTCAAGAACGGAGTGACATTCAGAAAAAGTTTCGTCAGGGATAACATCAGCTACGTCTCACGACGGGCTGATACAAAAATACATGAAACTCTTCATATCCTTTCCAGAACTCAAGGGTCTGCCATTGTTTACGTTCGAAGTAGGAAAAGATGTAAGGATATAGCAGACTTTCTTATCTCTGCTGATATTTCCGCCACCTTCTATCATGCCGGACTTGACTTCAAAGAGAAGGAGGAACGTCAGAATGCATGGCAAGCGGGTGGCGTCAGGGTCATGGTTGCCACGAATGCTTTTGGGATGGGTATTGACAAGCCAGACGTCAGGGTAGTGATTCACTACGACCTCCCCCCCTCTCTTGAGGAATATTATCAGGAAGCAGGACGGGCAGGACGCGACGGCCTTCCATCTTATGCAGTTGTTCTCGCATCAAAAACCGACATTGGAGTGATGAAACGAAGGCTGACAGAGGCTTTCCCGGAACGGAAGACTATAAAACAGATATATGAACATATCTGCATATTCCTTCATCTGTCGGTTGGAGAGGGGTATGACGCGGTGAAACAATTTGACTTGAAGAAGTTCTGTGACACTTTTAAATATCAGGAAAGAACCGTAAGAGCCGCATTGAGGCTTCTTGAACAAGCAGGATATCTTCAGTTTGTGGAGGATCCGGATAGCAGATCGAGAGTGATGGTGATTTGTGACCGCGAGGAACTATATAATATTACCGATATATCAGACAATGAGGAGAGAGTTCTCTCCTCAACAATGAGAATCTATACGGGATTGTTCTCAGACCATGTCTATATTCAGGAATCAGAGATCGCGGCAAAAACAGGAATGTCGGAGACTGATATCTATAAGTCCATGCTTGAATTATCGAAAAGAAAGATCATTTCCTACATCCCCAAATCATCGCTTCCGGTGATTTATTTCCCAACTTCCAGAGAGGAAATCTCTGCCCTTATCATAGGCAGGGATATCTATGAAGAGAGAAAGAAAGTCATGGACCGGAGAATCGGATCGATCATTGACTATGTTTTCAACAACGATAGTTGCCGGGTTGAACGCATGCTTAGTTATTTTGGAGAAAATGATTCCGGAGACTGTCGAAAATGCGATATATGCCGCGATAAAGCTAAACGGGAACAGAAAACTTCACGAAAAAAAGAGGATCTTGCTGAAAGAATCATCTCTATATTGAAAGACTCTCCTGATGGAATTTCATATCCATTTATCGAACAACGATGCCGGGATAAATCAACGGAGATTTCCGGGCTCCTTGCCTTCCTTTGCAACGAAGGCTTTGTGATGTATTCAGATGGTGTCTATAAACTTAAATGATGCTTCTGCAAGGCTTAACCCACAAACAACCAACAAATATGAGTGAATTCAAAATCAGCAAAAGCGGGATTGAAGATCTTGACTCCATTATGGACACTTACCGACAGGCGGTCAGATTCATGCGTATAAATGGCAATACGCAACAATGGACCGGAGGCTATCCATCCCGGGAACGGATCATGGAAGATATCGACATGGGCAATCACTATATGATCATTGATTCCCAGGGAAAATTATCGGGAGTATTTGTTCTTATATCGGATATTGAGCCTACTTATCTTGAAATTGAAGGAGAATGGCTGAATGATCATCCGTATGCCACTCTTCATCGGGTAGCCTCTACCGGAATCCATCCTCAGATGCTGGAAAAATGTGTGGATTATGCAATGAAACATATCGATAACGTCAGAATTGACACACACGCAGATAATCTTCCCATGCAGAGATCCATCGAAAGAGTAGGATTCACAAAGTGTGGCATCATCCATCTTGCCGACGGAAGCCCGCGGATCGCCTATCAAAAATTAAATCGCAATTGACATAGAATCAATTGCGATTTAAAGTTGCCTTGGAAAGACTCGAACTCTCACAAACGGAACCAGAATCCGGTGTGC